>CAYPNO010000194.1:0-4871 GCA_964411865.1 uncultured Desulfuromonas sp.
AGCAGGCACGCAAGCAGCTCGATGGCATTGCTGGGACGTTCGGGGATCCGGAGTTCCCTAATTGCGAAGGCCTTACCATGACCCAATTGGGCAGCCTAGACTGGGACCAAATAGACCTGTCGGAATGGATGGGACTTCTGCAAACAACGGGGAACTTGCCTTCCGCTAGCGACTACGATTTGAGCATGGAAGGTTTAACCGAGACAGGGAGCGCACTTAATTTGCGCAACGAGGAATTAAGTAATGAAGGGACGGTAGAAATAGACGGCCAAACCTATGATTATGAATTCAAGCCTCGGTCGGACGTCAACACGCGCACGGAACGTCGTCTAGAGGGAGTGCCAGTAGAAGATTCCAACCAAGACCTAAGACAAGGGCTGTGGGAGGGAAAACCCACGGTACTAGACCCTTAACGTCCCCAAGGCCCCGGCCTATGCTGGGGCCTTGGGTGTGCTAGAAAACACCTAGAAACTTGCCGTCTTTCTCTGCTTTTTGCTTAAGGGCTGTGACTTCTTCAGGCGGTAACTGGAAAGGGAAAACCTCTCCATTTTTCACTAATACCGGGCGCAAAGTGGGAACCAATGCTCCGTCTTCGGTACGGGCGGCCATATCGAAGTAAGGATTCTTGCCGGGCACAAGCAAAAAAAGCTCATTATCAAGGTGTTTAGCAACCTCTTGATAAAATGTTGCCGTCTCAAATCTCGGCTTGCGGTAATTGTCTGGTTTTTTCTCGGACGAATAGCTTTGCTCAAATACTGGCTCAAGCCCACCAGTAACCAGCAACCAGGCGTCTTCCCCACCAATAAATTCGGGCGACACCACGCTATGCACATCCATTACATGAGATGTCCCGAAACGACAAAGAACAGAATCTAAGTTGCACATACCGCCTGTTACTTCTATGAAGGCCGCCATCTCTTTCCCTTCCAAAACATGCTTCTTCGCATCCCCGAGATCATACGGGGCCATCAAATCAAACTCGGCCACAGCTTTTTTGTGTGCGTCCAAGAGGGATTGTTTAAACCATTTGAAAGCTTCCTCCTTGCTCATCTGACGCTTAGGGATCCAGGCAAAATACAAAACCCCGTTGTCTATATAGGCATTTTGGTACCTGCTTTGCCCAAGGTTCTGAAGAAGCATTAGTCCCGCCATTACTCCAAGAGACTCGACATTAGTTGGCCCACCTGAAGTGAGTTTTGTGCTGCTCCATCCTGGGTTAAATGCGCTGGCAACTGCCAAATCAACGCCGATATCACGCAGGTCTGAACCGTCAAGTCCCGTCTTTGGAACCTCTACGTGTCGAGCTTCCTGGACCAAGGCATCGGTAATCTGCTCATCTTTTATGCCCCTGTGGGGTTTTGTCATCCCGCCGTATGGGGAATCTAGGGTCGCAAGTCCCCCAGATGTTGTCGATTGAAGAACATTCATGGCGTAAGATTTAGAGCTGTCGAGCTTTGCAGGTTTCTTTGGCGGGTCTACATAGGCCACCTTTCCCCCACACCCACCAAGTCCAAACGCGACAACCAGAACAGCAATTACTCCAAAATTCTTCATCCTTTTCTCTCCTATATCCTCCTAGTGATATGAGCGCCGCCAGCCCCGAAGCCAGCGGCGCAGTCCTTTGCTTAATTTACAGTTCGCGGCCTCTTACGCGCGGCAACCACTCTCTGCAAGGTCGCCATGATCTCCGAAGCCTCCAGCCACGGCGCGTTTTTCTTCATCTGTCCGAGGCAAATCTGAGCCACAAAGAAGGCATCTTCGGGCGTGACCGGAACCGCCTTCATACAAGACATTTTTTATTGCAGCGTACATGCATACATACTTCGGATTTTCTTTCTGTACCATACATAGGCAGATTGGAACTAAATCTAGTATGTACACACGAGAAAGGAAGGAGTATTGGGCACGCAAGACAACACTTAAAAAATCTGTAACTCGGGATATCTAGCTCAGTTTAATGGTGGGCGGCTTTCAGCGTGATACGCAACAGATAAGACATTACATTTGAGGACCATCATCATCTTCAATGACAGTTTCTACATTTTGTGCAGCGCGGATGTCGTCCCTTCTTACATATTCTGCCAATCTCAACAGATGTTTTTCGTGAAGTTCTTGCAAAGCATCATCTTCACTTTTGTTTATCAAGGTATTAAACAATATCGGGCCTAAATGGATTTGCGGCATAAGTTCGATTTGCTGATCTTTATAACTTCGACAATCTATAAGATCTGCGTCAAGTTTAAGCATATCAACAAAGGTATTGTGCATCTCTTCCCATAACTCCCTAACTTCTTTAAGCCATTTATATTTATCGGCATTTTTACTTCCAATCTGTGCTTTCCGTGCGCCACCAGATGAAGGTTTTTTGTTACCTCGTGCTGCGCGTTTGAAAAACATTGTCGGGGATCTCTCAATACCATCGTTGACGCGCTCAGAAAAAATAACATGACAATGTGGGTTATGGTTTTTCCCACGGTGAACCGCCAACGAAAACGGCAGGCGGCCACCGTCAACCTCGGCCACCTCTTGAGCGAACGTCAACGCCAGTTTGTGCCGATCCACTGCCTTCATTTCGACCGGCAAAGCGAACTCAATTTCGCGATAGAGCACCCCATTTTTGAACTCAAATTTATCCACGGCAGACCAAAACTTTTCAGGGTTATCCATCGCCCACTGGGGCATGTTTTCCGAAAAGCTAAAAAGCACTTCCGATTGCCCATCCCTGTCATTGTCAGGGCGATCAATATAATCCTTTTGCTTAGCAGCTTCTTTGTTGCGTCCTACGCGAAAAATGTAGTCGAGTTTAGCTTTGGCACTCGCGTTATTTTTGCGTCGACCAACATTTACGTGCAGGTGATATAGACTCATCTCGACCTCCCTTTTTGCCTTGCATGGAGCGCGGTCACGATGGGTTTAGATTTTTAAACCCTCTAAGTGCGCTCTACACTTTATGCATACCATAAAAGCTTTCTGAGAAACAAGAAAATCCGTTGCCTAACTTGAACTCTTGGTCAATCATTTGGACAAAGAGCACACCAGAAATATCTTGCATAGCGATATGCGATAATCATATATGCTACCCTTTCCTTAACCGTTATTCGAACCGTTTATGCAACCATTACCGAAGTCATTATCTTAACATTTTAAGATACCGTACCGGTACGGTCACCTTTACTGTTTGTGGCTTCAGCTACAGAATTTTTGGCGGTGATTTCTTGATAGTCTCACAGTCTCACTTTCTTGGTAGTCTCACAGTCTCACTTTCTTGGTAGTCTCACAGTCTCACTTTCTTGATAGTCTCACAGTCTCACTTTCTTGATAGTCTCACAGTCTCACTTGAGGGGAATAGAAATGCGATTAAAAAAAACGAGAGCTCAAGGTTGGAGGAGAGCGCTAGGGCTCTTCAGGGAAGGTTTGCTATACCGTTTAGAAAACCGTTAGCTTAATGGTTTTCCTTACCTTTGGGGATAGCTTTCTGACATAACGTTTAACTATACATTGTGAAATCAACCTGTGGATTGTCTGGTTGAAACTTTCGGCAATATCATGCTTATAAGTAGCATCAAAGCGCTCTTCACCGCCTTGCCTATTTTTTAGCCACCTATAAACTTATCGGGGACCGGGCATGGAGGCCTCTTGCTTTTTCGACTAACAGTGAGAACATCGAGCTATGCTGATACGAAAAGCCTATAAATTTGCACTGAACGTCTCTGCGGGGCAGCAACACCAGATGTTGCGTTTTGCCAGGACGTGCCGCTACGTCTGGAACCGGATGCTGGCGTTGCAAAAACAGCGGCTTGATAGCGGAGAACCCATACTGCGCTACAGCAAGGCGACCTCTCTATTGCCCTAGTGGAAAAAGGAGCATCCCTGGCTTAAGACGCAAGCCCACTCCCAGGCATTGCAGCAAACCCTTAAATCGCTGGATAGTGCTTTGATGGACGCTTTCGACCGAAACAATCCAAAGCAGTTCCCGCGCTTCAAGAAGAAAGGCGTTCACAACGCCTTCCGCTTTCCGCAGGGTGTCAAGCTCTACCAGGGCAACAGCCGCATCTTCCTGCCCAAGCTCGGCTGGTTGCGTTATCGCAACAGCCGGGAGGTAATGGGCATAGTGAAAAACGTCACCGTCTCACAGAGAGACGGAAGACCCGGCTCATTCGTCAAAATCAATGGTTGGAATAGATATGGGAGTGGTCCGATTCGCAACCCTATCCGACGGCACGGTGATCTCTGCGCTGGGCAGCTTTAAAAAACACCAACGGACTCTGCGTAAGGCCCAGCAATCGCTTTCACGCAAAGTTAAAGGCTCGAACAACTGGAAAAAGCAGAAACGCAAAATTGCAAAGATCCACGCCCGGATCGCCGATGTGCGAAACGACTATCTTCACAAAGCCAGTACCGCAATCAGCAAAAATCACGCAGTTGTTGTACTGGAGGATATGGCCGTGAAGAACATGTCCGCATCAGCGAAAGGCACCGTGGAGAACCCCGGTAGGAACGTCCGGCAAAATTCCGGACTCAACCGATCAATTCTAGACCAGGGGTGGTACGAATTCCGCCGCCAATGGAGTACAAGCAGCGGTGGAGCGGAGGCACTGTCATTGCCGTGCCACCCCGCAACACCAGCCGCACATGCCCGCCTCGCCTGTGAAGTGAGTGGTGCAACAATGCCGCGCCTGAGCGCCGTAGGAATCACCGTCCTTCAGGTCGGGGAGGATGTCAATCTTTTTCAAATCATCAGATGAGTAAATGAACATTTGATGATTTGCTTATGGGTTTTGTATCTATTTTAAAAAATGAGATTTATTATTCAGTAGATAAAATCTGTTCAACCAGACGGTATACAGTGGTTCCGGTATGCCGGGGCCAAT
>CAYPNO010000195.1:0-4786 GCA_964411865.1 uncultured Desulfuromonas sp.
AGACCAAAGGCCCATCTTTCAGATCGATAAATGCCTGGGAATAAAGGGTGTCAACGTTGGGGGAAACTACTCCCTTAAAGCCGGCTTTCGCCAGATCTGTTGCGTGGTGCAGCTGATTCAAAGGTGCCTTTTTGGAGCTAGCCTCTACGGTGTTGGTGGCATTCTCCATGGTGGCAGCCACCATCACCAGGGGAAGGCTGAAAATATAGGCGTCGGCGATGGTGTCCTCGGGGCTGGTCGAAGAGGAACTGCTATGGCACCCCACCAAGGTAAACAGAGAAAACAAGAAAAGTAGCAGCCGGGAAAAAAAATTCATCTGTTGCATATCTTAAATTCCTAAAAAAGATGATAGTAGTGAATGATACTCAGCGATGTTTAGCTTCATTTGCTTCGGGAACTTCCCAAACGAACAATCCACCTCCCTTAGTTTTCGTAGTTTACCCAGCAGGGCCCCACCAGGCTGTTGAAGAGCAAGTCTCCGGTGCGAAGAAACTGTATTATGGCGTAGGCTCCGTTGCCTCAGCTTGGCGATGGCGTGATTATCGTGGCAGAGGATCTCACTCCTTCCGATGTGGCAAATCTCGATATTTCTAAAGTGAAAGGGATTTGTACTGCACTTGGTGGACCAACATCGCATGTGGCAATCCTGTCTGCAACGATGGGGATTCCTGCCTTGGTATCTCTCGGGATGCAATCTGTTACGGTAGCAAACGGTGCCAATATCATTCTTAATGCCGACAATAAAAGTGCTCTCTTTTATGCAAGCGATAAAGAGGTTGAAACGGCAAAGAAGACTATTTTAGAGCGAAATAAACAGTGGCAACAGCGACTACAGGCAGCTCAGGTACCTGTTACCACCAAAGACAATGTTCATATCGATGTTTTGGTGAACGTTCGAGATATCGACTCGCTTCAGTTGGAATCATCTGTGGGGGCAGATGGAGTCGGGTTGCTGCGGAGTGAGTTTCTTTTTCTGGATCAGCAAACTGCTCTTGGCGAAGAGGAACAGCTGGCAAAATATCAGCGGGTCGCTGATAGTCTGCACGGGAGACCGATCACCTATCGAACTCTGGATGCCGGAGGTGACAAGCCCATGGTCTTTTTACCTCTGCCCTATGAAACCAATCCGGCGCTGGGATTACGAGGAATACGCAGCTCATTTTTTGACAAAACACTGTTCCGAACTCAGCTGCGAGCAATTCTAAGAGTTAAGCCGCCGCAGCAGCGCAATATTCTTCTTTCCATGATCACTTTTCTTAATGAACTCCTTACGGCAAAGCAGATCATCGAGAAAGAGCGCAGTCTTCTGGGTGCAGAACCTGTTGAAGTTGGCATCATGATTGAGGTTCCTGCCGCAGCAGTTATGGCGGATGTCTTGGCGCAGCATGTTGATTTCTTGTCCATCGGTACCAATGACTTGACTCAGTATACGCTGGCTATGGATCGGGAACACCGAGAGTTTTCTTCACGCATGGATGCCTTACATCCAGCAGTATTGCGTCTGATCAAATTGACGACAGAAGGAGCCAGTGCACATGGAAAGCCTGTTTGTGTGTGTGGCGCGATCGCTTCTGATCACGCAGCGATTCCTGTCCTTATTGGTCTCGGAGTTACGAAACTCAGCACCACAGCCCTTGCCTTGCCAGAGGTTAAAGAGATGGTGCGCAGGTTAGACTCTAACAAGTGTCGTGAAATTGCAGAAAGAGCGCTGAGGATGGCTAGCGCCGAAGAAGTGCGGGACTTTCTCGCAACGGCAATTTTTGACAACCTGCCACTCCTGTTTGCCATCGGTGTGGCCGTCGGTTGGGCTAAAGAAAATAATGGCGCGGCAGGGCTTGCCGGTGCTGTTGGTTATTTTGTCCTGACTTTCTGCTCGCTTGCCTTTGCTTCAACATTGCTGGGCAGCAAAATTGATGATCTTTTTCTGGTCATAAATAAGCATCCTGATGAACTGTTAATGGCTTTGAAAGACCTTGGAGTCACGGTTTCTGACCCTGCAGTTTTTACGTCTGCAATCGCAGCAGGAACCTTTGATGTGGCGCGCAAAGCGCTCACTCTACCAACTAGCGCTAAAGCGCTGGGCATTGATATGGGTGTCCTTGCAGGGATCTTTTCTGGTCTGTTGGCAGGAACGCTGTATAATCGCTATTATGATATAAAATTACCGGCATTCCTGGCTTTTTTTGGCGGCAGAAGATTTGTGCCAATTATTACCGGTTTTAGTGCGCTTTTTCTGGGTCTTGCTTTTGCCTGGGCGTGGCCTGTTGTTGGCGAATATTTAAAAATGGCTGGCCAATGGGCAGTGGATGCCGGACCCAGCGGTAAATTTATTTATGGCTTCTTAAACAGAATTCTAATTGTCACCGGTTTACATCATATCGTTAACTCCTTGGTGTGGTTTGACTTTGGAGAATTCGTAAAACCAGACGGTAGTGTGATTCGCGGTGATTTATGGCGCTTTTTTGCCGGTGACGCCAGTGCCGGTGGTTTTATGACCGGGTTTTTCCCTGTTATGATGTTTGGCCTTCCGGGTGCGGCTCTAGCCATGTTCGTTACTGCTAAAAAAGAAAAACGTGCCGTGGCTGGGGGGGGTCTTATTGTCTCTGGCTCTCACTTCACTTCTCACTGGTGTGACAGAGCCAATGGAATTTGGCTTTATGTTTCTCGCACCATTTCTTTACGTGATTCATGCACTGTTAACTGGACTCTCCCTCTTTCTTATGGATTTTGTGGGAGCCAAAAGCGGATTTACTTTCTCGGCGGGTACCATTGACTTTATCATCAACTACAAGGCGGCAACGCGACCGATGCTTGTGCTTGGACTCGGTGTCATCTACTTTTTTGTCTATTTTTCCATATTCTATTTTGTCATAAGAAAGTTCAATCTGCCGACCATAGGCAGGGAAATAGACGAGGGAGAAGATAATAAGGGGACGCTGGAAGCAATGGGCACAGAACAATCCTCACTGGCGGCAAAATACATTGCAGCACTTGGAGGTTGCGAAAATCTCACCGATGTTGATTCATGTGCTACCCGCCTTCGTCTGTCAATGAAGCCATGATTAAACGCCTTGGTGCCAGGGGCCTGCTAAAACCTTCAACCACAGCGGTACAGGTTATTATCGGACCAGAAGTGGAACTGCTGGCCAATGATATCAAAGAAATTATTGTTTCTGGTGTAACAATTGTTGGGGTACAACAAGGAGCACCTGTCGCAAGGCAGGTAAAATCTGAACAATTGATTGTCAGTGCCGAGATTCAAGCTCAGGCTGAAGAGTGTTGCGCACTGCTTGGAGGAAAAGATAATATCAATTTGGTTGAACTCGCCGCTGAAACCCGGGTTCTGGTTACCTTAAAGAACGCTCAAGAGTTAGATAAAGATACCCTTAAGCAGGCTGGGATCAGTGGAACCATGGCTCTTTCTGACGGGCGAATCATGCTTATTGCGGGCACTAAGGCACCGGAACTGACTCAGGCTCTGCAGACGCAGATTGCTTAATTTCTGCCATGTGGTGTCAGGGTGTGGGTTTAATGCCCTCTGACCTACATGAAAGACTTAAAAGGTTTTTATTGTGATTAGAAACACAAATCCGCGGATTTTTAGAGTTGATTACTCGCTTCGTAGCCAAAGCTCTAATAAATATTCCAAGGGTTTATCAATGTCGTCTGTAAGCCGAATACTTGTAATACTCATAGCCTCATCCTTCAATGTAGTGAATTGTATTACATGTTATTACAAAAAAACAGGATCAGGCTAGAGGAGTTTATAACGGTCGTGATAAGCGGCAGGGAGTGCTCTTGCGTGACCCAACGAAATTTTGCCTTTCGGGAAGTACACAGCTATTTCCCGTCCGCTTGATTTTATTGATAGTTGCCTTCAGTCGATTCTAGTGCTAACATTTGTCAACACACTAAGCTCAGGAGCGACTCATGGACACTAGAATTCAATTTCGTGTTGAAGAAGAAACAAAACGCTTAGCCCAACAAATGACAGAAAGCCAAGGCCGTACTCTCAGTGACGCTTGTCGTGAACTAACTGAGCAACTAGCCGAGCAACAGCGCAAGGCCTTGTCCCATGATACTTGGCTTACAGAACAAGTAAACCTTGCGTTCGACAAACTTGATTCCGGCAAAGCTGTTTTCATCGATAATGAGTCTGCAAAAACTCAAATGGCTCAACGTAAAGCCAAGGTTCGCAATCGGGGCCATCAATGATTTTTTGGGAAGAGGAATCTTTAGGTGATCGTGAAGAAATTTTTGAATTTCTTTACCTCTTCAACCCTGATGCTGCTGAAAAAACTGATGAAATCATCGAGGCGAAAGTTGAAAATTTAATTGATCATCCCTTGATTGGCGTTCAACGAGATGGAATCCGAGGCAGATTGCTCATTATTCCTGAAGTTTCCATGATCGTCTCCTATTTTGTTGATGGAGCAACGATTCGTATTTTGCGAGTTCTGCATCAGAAACAAAAATTCCCCAATTAAGTAGCTGGACCATATAGGCAACTAACGGCCAGGCTGTTGAGCCGCGAAGCTCGCAGAGTCGTTATTAGGGTCGGACCAAACTATCTAGTTAATGATACAATATCTATTGGTAGAAAATAGCTGTTTTCAGTGTTTAAAAGCCCCTTTTTAATGGGCAAATGACCGTTGTAAGATTCTGAGCTGTTCTGCCTGCAATTAACTGAAGGCTGTTTGGAATAACATCCTTGTCACTGTCTACAATCAATAAATGGATATGATTGGAGGTCACTACAAAATCAAGAACCTGAAGTTTGTAGCGT
>CAYPNO010000196.1:0-4737 GCA_964411865.1 uncultured Desulfuromonas sp.
GCATCAAACTGAATACGCTGGCTGCGTCAATTACAGCAGCTCTTGACGCGGAAGAAACATAACGCCTATACTAAATCGCTTTATCTATGCGCGTGTGCCCGCAGGACACAGGCTCAGATAGATATATACACACAACTGACTGATCATAGATACAATCTGGAAGCTACCTTATAAAATAATGCAAAGCGGTAACAGTAAAAATCACACTGAATACTGCAGGAGGAAAAGCCGTTGAACGACACTCTGGGACAATGGAAACGCAGCCACTATTGCGGTGAACTTACAAGAGAACTTATTGGAGAACAAGTATGCCTGATGGGTTGGGTTCAACGCCGGCGCGACCACGGTGGCCTGATCTTTATCGACCTGCGTGACCGTGAAGGGGTTGCACAACTTGCACTGGATCCAGATCGAGATTCTGAGGCGCATACAAAGGCTGACACCGTACGCAGCGAATATGTCGTCGCCATCAAGGGTATCGTCTCACCGCGTCCTGAAGGTACGATAAACCCAAAGATGAAAACCGGCGAAGTTGAAATTGAGGTCAGCGAACTCAAGATCCTTAATCAGTCCAAAACTCCTCCGTTCGGCCTGGACGAATACACCGACGCAGCTGAAAGCCTGCGCCTTAAATATCGCTATCTCGACCTGCGCCGCACTGTGCTGCAACAAAACATGATCTTGCGCCATAAAATTACCCGCGCAGTACGAACTTTTTTAGATGCGGAGCGTTTTCTCGAAATCGAAACTCCTGTGTTAACCAAAAGCACTCCAGAAGGAGCTCGCGACTTCCTAGTCCCCAGCCGAGTCAACGGCGGAAATTTTTACGCCCTGCCCCAATCGCCACAACTATTCAAGCAGCTCCTGATGGTCTCAGGCTATGATCGCTATGCCCAGATAGTAAAGTGCTTCCGCGATGAAGATCTGCGCGCCGACCGCCAGCCAGAATTCACCCAGATAGATTGCGAGATGAGTTTCGTCAACAGTGATGATGTCATCACCACCATGGAAAATATGATCGCCAGGGTATTCAAAGACACCCTCGACCTTGAGGTGACTCTTCCCATGGCGCGCATGACCTACTCCGAAGCTATGCACCGCTTTGGTGTCGACAATCCCGACTTGCGCTTTGCCATGGAGCTGGTTGACATTACCGCACTTGCCAGCAGTTGCGACTTTAAGGTTTTTGCAGATGCTGCTGCACAAAAAGGGCTAGTTAAAGGGATCAATGCCAAAGGTTGCGCCACCTTCTCGCGCAAAGACATGGATGACTTGACCGATTTTGTTAAAATCTACGGTGCAAAAGGGCTGGCTTGGGTCAAAGTAAATGAAGATGGCTGGCAGTCCCCCATCGCCAAGTTTTTCTCAGCAGAACAGATGGAACAGATAAACCGCGCATTTGATGCCAACCCCGGTGACCTGCTGATGTTCGTCGCTGACTGCGTCACCACTACTAATGAATCACTCGGTCGCTTACGCGGACACCTGGGACATAAGCTCGGCCTTACCGATAAAAACACCTATAATTTTGTGTGGATTACCGACTTCCCCTTACTCGAATGGGACGAAGAAGAGCAACGTTATTGCGCAGTGCATCACCCCTTCACTGCTCCACGCGAAGAAGATATGCATCTTCTCACCACTGCCCCCTTGGAAGCTTGTGCCCAAGCCTATGATCTGGTCCTCAACGGTTCAGAAATCGGGGGAGGCAGTATCCGTATCCACGACCAGCAGGTGCAGAGCAAAATGTTCGAACTTTTGGGCATAAACTCTGAAGAAGCCCAGAGTAAATTTGGCTTTCTGCTGGATGCACTCCAATACGGAGCCCCGCCACACGGAGGCCTTGCATTCGGGCTTGATCGATTGGCCATGATAATTACGGGGTCAGACTCCATCCGTGACGTCATAGCTTTCCCTAAAACACAGAAAGGTAGCTGTCTACTCTCCGATGCCCCAAGTGAGGTTGACGACAAGCAGCTGCAGGAACTGTCCCTGCGCTTACGGAAGACTACAAAAGGTTAAATATATTCAGTGTTATTCCACTGTCTTAAATAAAAAACGAGACAGCAGAATCTTCTCAGGTAGGTTAAAGACTTAAACATTAGCTACCTTAACTATAGCTTACACACATTTCCGCCCGCTACATGTAACATCTATTCAACATGTAGCGGGCCGGCAATGTAAAGAAACTGCATGAACCCAGAGTATAAATTAAAAGGTAAGTACAGTTTGCTCTCCAGAAGCGCTCCTTTAGAGCCGCCGTGTATTCGGGAGGATAGGTACAGTAATATCCAGCGCACCATCGTGCAGTGCACCTGTATCATGTTGCTGGCGTGCATGTTAGCTTCATGCGGCACCACCCGTGCAATCCAGACCACAAACCAATCCACCCATGATGCCGCAGAATCCAACATTACTGCCCCTGATTCAATTTCATCAGCACCAATCGACGAGCCCTCTATCGAGACAGAGGAGATGACGGATACACAAGGTCTAGAGACGGTGACAGATATCACAATCACACTCTCCGACGTTAGCCCGACGGGTGTGCAGCACCCCCCCATCAAGCCGACACAGGAAAAAATTAAAACTGTCGCTGAAAAAGCACCTAAAACCAGGGTTGAACCAAGCCAACCTATGCCCTTAAATAAATATACCGTGAAAGATGGAGAGAACCTCTATACCATAGCTCAACACCCATTTATTTACGCAGAAGGTATGTTGTGGCCACTTATCTACCGTGCCAATCGAGACCAGATTAAAAACCCACGCCAAATATATCCCGGCCAAACATTAACTGTTCCCAGGGAGGTTTCGGAAGCCGACATAGAACAAGCACGCACAAGAGCCGTGGAAAGTCAGATTTTCTCCACCTCAGAACATAAATAAATCACTGTTTCATTTTGAGCCGTAAAACATGAAAATCAGTGGCAAGACAAGGCTCAAATTCTCTTGACACCCTATCCCCTTTTGCATACTGTATACCAGATACAAGTAATGCGATGTAGCTATTACAGATATGTTATACATATGCACTTGGCGGCAACACGCAGCTCAAATCACTTCGAAGAAATACTAATAAACGGGATTCTACTGGCATGAATTTAAGCCACAGAGCAGACGCAACCACAGCAGCTCAATACAACCTAAAGAACTGGATGCAGTCTGAGCGCATAGCTGTACATGCCTCAGATACAGCCTTATGCTCAACCTTCATTGCCTTTGACAGTATTTACTCGTACCGGTGTGATATGTAGTCACACCGGCTTTTTATTCATTTAATTGATTCAAAGGAGAGAAACATGGCAAGATCGAAGATTTCCCTGATTGGTGGCGGTCAAATCGGTGGTGTACTTGCTCAGCTTTGCGCCTTACGTGAACTTGGTGACGTTGTTCTGTTTGACATCGTAGAGAACTTGCCCCAGGGCAAAATGCTCGATATCGCTGAGGTTGCCCGCGTAGACCAATTCGACGTAGATCTCAAAGGCACCAATGATTACAAAGACATTGTTGGATCTGACATTGTAATCGTTACAGCTGGCTTACCGCGTAAGCCTGGCATGAGCCGTGATGATCTTCTGGCCGTAAACGCTAAAATCATGAAGCAGGTTTCTGAAGGGATCAAAGAGTACGCTCCTAACGCCTTTGTAATCATCATCTCCAACCCCTTGGACGCTATGGTTACCCTGTGCCAGAAGGTTACCGGCTTCCCCCCTGAGCGTGTAATGGGTCAGGCAGGCGTTCTCGACTCAAACCGTTTCTGTACCTTCATCGCTTGGGAACTGGGCGTATCTGTACGCGACGTAAACGCAATGGTTCTTGGTGGCCATGGCGACACTATGGTACCCATCGTACGCTATGCCAACGTCAATGGTATTCCGGTAATGGAGCAACTGGTGCGCAAGCACGGTGAAGCCAAAGCCAAAGAAGTTATGACTGCCATGGTTGAGCGCACCAAAATGGCTGGCGGCGAAGTTGTGAAGCTGCTCGGCAACGGTTCTGCATTCTACAGCCCGGCCTCCTCTGCAATCGCAATGGCAGAAGCTATCCTGCGCGACCAGAAGCGTGTTCTGCCCGTATGCGCACTGCTTAAAGGTGAGTTCGGCGTGGATAACTACTATGTTGGTGTTCCGTGTGTACTTGGTGCTGGCGGTATTGAAAAAATTCTTGAATTTGAGCTCGACGCTGAAGAGCAGGCTCTGTTTGATAACTCTGTTGCTGCAGTTAAAGGCCTCATTGACGAACTGCCTAGCATCCTCCCGGATATGGCAAGCGTCCTGAAATAAAGAAAAGCAAGGAACACATTACCTAGATAACAAGGGCAATGGCAACATTGCCCTTGTTATTGCGCACAGCCATCCTAACCCTTCAGGGCCCATTCTTTTCATGATTTAATTAGCACTGTTGGATCCATATAGCCTGGCTTAAAAGTCAATTATTTAGTGGTTTAGGCGTTATCACGTCTTGCGCCCAAACTTGTTTGGTGGTATACCAACCGCGCTACAGGACGTAGTTTATACATACATTCGCGCAGTTGAGTTACTTTAAGTTCCTTGTTTGTTTCAAGTTTATCAGCTACTGCAATCGCTGCAGTAGTTAGGAAACATAGAATATATCGTTATTTTACAGGAGACAGTATGGCTGAGAACGCAAAACTCACAAAATCTGAGCAAATTGTCGTCAAGTTTGCCGGTGATTCCGGCGACGGCATGCAGCTCATTGGCAACCAGCTTACCG
>CAYPNO010000197.1:0-2244 GCA_964411865.1 uncultured Desulfuromonas sp.
ACATTCGTGGAGGTTGATGAAAATGAAGAATAAGAAATATGATGACTCAAAGATTTTCATAATCTGTAGGTCGATGGGTCAAGTAAAAATATTTCTGAAAGCATTTGATAGGAAAGATTATAGTGGTCATTCTCAATCAATTGATGAATGTGGTGATGTTTCTTTCAGACTTGAAAATAACATTTATCAAGGATTTGGAAATAAAGATTATTATCTCAATAGTGATGAATACTGGCAATTCAAACCAGTTGAGTTTTCAGACTATTTTCTTCCCACTTTCATTGAGATAGACGAATGAAGAAAAAGAAGAAAAGAATCATTGTCTCATCTGCTCAGAGAATGTCTGGCTTGTTACTCAAAGGAAAGAAAAATCAAAGACATGAGGATAAAAAGAAAAAGAAACTTGAGAAAATCAGAAAGAAGGAGGAAAAGGATGAAACTTCTTAAAATTATTTTGATGTTGTTATTGCTGACAACAATCATTGATGCTCAGGACAGAAATCAGAAACTCATGAAACTCTCAAAGAGGATAGAACAATCAGAATTCAAGAATGTCAAAAGAACAATCATTGCAATTGCTGTCTTGGAATCAGCTTGGTTTCAATCAAGACGACACAGGGAATTCAATAACTATTTCTCTGTCAAAGATTGGAAGCATGAGAAGTGTTCTGAGAAACCAATCTTCTGCATGAAACAGTTTGACACATTTGAAGAGAACATTGACTACATGATTCAATATTTCAAGAAGAAACAGTTTCCAAAGGAACGAGAAGAATTCATTGCACATCTCAAGAAGATTGGATATGCAGAAGATGAACAATATGAAAGCAAATTAAGAGCTGTCAGAGAATCAGTGAAGAAAAAACTTGATTTTCTTGAAAAATGAATTATTATAGAAGTTGTTTGTTTTGGAGAAGGGTTTGAAGAAAAGAGAAATGAAGCAACAGGCACTAATGATGCTCAGGTGTCAATTGAAAATATTTCCTAATTGGAAAAAACTTTATAACAGTGCAGTCAAGAGTTTGTTTAATGATAACATCTATGATGAAGAATGTCACAATCATGTCAAGAAGATGACATGCTCGGCACCAGACATGTTTGTCAACTTTGCAACTGTAAAAGATGGTGACAGTTTCTGGTTTAAAATAGATGAAAGAATTCTACATGAAATGGGAAAGAAGGGTAGATGGAATTTGGTTCCTGAGATGCCTTCAATCATAGAGGTGGACGAATGATATTTGTGACGGGCGACATTCACAACAGTGATTTCCATAGATTCAAGAAGTTCAAGTCAGAGTTCAAACCAACAAACAATGATGTTCTTCTTGTTGCAGGAGATTTTGGGCTCCCATGGTATCTTCCTGAATCAATGAATCATTCCTCTGACCTGTTCTACATCAAACAACTCTCTGAGAAACCATTCACAACATGTTTTGTTGATGGCAACCATGAGAACTTTGATTTGTTGAATGCTCTACCACAAGTTGAGATGTTTGGCAACACAGTTGGAAAACTGACAGACAAAATCTTTCACTTGAAACGAGGAAACATCTACAACATCCAAGGCAAGAAAGTTCTTGCACTCGGAGGTGCTTCTTCAACTGACAAAGCATGGAGAATCATTCATGAACAGACAAAGGGTGAGAAGGTGTGGTGGAAACAAGAACTGTGGTCGTTTGAAGATGAACAGAATTGTCTGAAGAATCTTGATGATCATGAGTGGAAAGTTGATTTTGTCATCTCTCACACATGTCCAGATGTCATCATTGACAAATTTGTTCCAAAAGGAACTCCACTCCATCCAGACCCAACACAGAAGATTCTTGAGATGGTGTTTGCTGATTTGCAATTCAGCAATTGGTATTTTGGTCACTGGCACATTGATGAAGTCATTGATGAACAGTTTTGTGCAATCTATCAGAATGTGAGGAGGGTGGAATGAGAATCAAGGTGAAGTCTAAGGAAGAAATTCTTGAGTTGTTCAAGACATATTCAAGTCTTGGAGGAAAATATCATCTATTACATAGGAGATATTATTTCATTCCAATGATGTTTTCTATGTGTGGTAAAACTTTTGATGCCAATGTTTCTATGACAGATGATGAGTATTTTAAAAAAGGAGAGAAACTATACACAGTCAGTGTATCAGATGTTTCAGAGATTGAAGAAGTGTATTTCTATGAAGACTGGGTTTATCCAGCTGTTCCAACAATCATTGAGATTGATGAAGAAAAAACTTGATTT
>CAYPNO010000197.1:2344-4597 GCA_964411865.1 uncultured Desulfuromonas sp.
ATTGATTGCAAAGGAGATAAGAAAATGAGTGACAGAAAATTTGCAAGTGTTCAAGTCATAACAGCACTGAATCCAATTGATGGTTATGACAAGGTTGAGATGGCAACAGTGCTTGGATGGTCTTGCATTGTTCAGAAGGGTCAATTCAAAGTTGGCGACAGTGTCATCTACATAGAGGTTGACTCAAAGATGCCTCCAAGAAAAGAATATGACTTCCTTGAGAAAAGAAACTGGAAAGTCAAGACACTCAAGATGTGCAAGACAATCTCACAGGGATTGATTCTTCCACTTGATGTTCTCCCTGACATCTGGAAGAAAAAGAAAGCAAAGGAAGGAATGGATTTGACAAAAGACTTTGGAATCACTCACATTGATGAAGAGAAAGAAGACACCAATGTCAAAAAGAGTTTCCTTGAAAGACTCTGGAAAAGAATCCTCTGGAAGTTCTTCAAAGTCAAACTCAAGAACAAGATGTCGAAGACTTTTCCAAAACACCTTGTCTCAGAGACAGATGAACCAAATGTTCAGACAATTGGAATAGAGCTGAGAAAAAGACTTGAAGATGGTTGCATTGTCACTGAGAAACTTGAGGGACAGTCTGCAACCTATGGACTTCAAATCACAAGAAAATGGTTCAGGAAAGCATTCAAGTTCATTGTCTGTTCTCATCATGTTCTCTATCCAAAGAAAACAAACAACAACTGGTGGAATGTTGGTCTTCAGTTTGACATAGAAAACAAGCTGATTGAACTCTACAAAAGAACTGGAAACTTGTTCATCATTCAAGGTGAAATCATTGGCACAGGAATTCAGAGGAACATCTACAAAATTGCTGGCTTTGATTTCTATGTCTTCAATGTCAAGAATCTGACAACAGGTGAGACATTGAATTTTGCTGACATGTTGTTGCTGATGAATTCAATTGGATTGAAAGTTGTGCCACTGCTTGACAGAGTGAGATTTGGTCATCATGATTTAGAGGGTTGGTTGAACTATGCAGATGGAATGTCTGCCATCAATCATAAGGCAAGAAGAGAGGGTGTTGTTGTCAGGGAAGAGAATGGAACTTTCTCTTTCAAGTGCAAGAGCAGAGAATATCAACTTTGGTTTGAGAAAGGAGAAAAGAATGAACAAGAAAGAAAAGATTGAGATTTTGAAGAAGGCAATTGAAGAAGTGAGACCTGCTCTTCAAAGAGATGGAGGTGACATTGAATTTCAGGATGTCAAGAGGAATGTTGTCATTATGAAACTCAGTGGAAAATGTTCTGGATGTTCAATGCAGAAATCAACAATTGATTGCATTGTGCTTCCATTCATTCAGAGAGCTGTTCCATCAATCAAAAAGATTGAGATTTCAGAGTGAAAGATGATGACCCTTGCTATTGATATTAGTTTTGTCTGTTTCTTTGTTTTAGATGTGTTTCCGTAAGTCAGAGAGGTGTTTTTGATGGAAGAAAGAGAACGTCACCAGAGGAGGAATTTTAAGATGGATAGAAGACCAATCAACAAAGTCAAGAACTTGGATTTCAAGAGAATTCACTCTGTCATGAAATTCCTTGACTGGAAGTGGGCATGCAAAGAAACTGATGAAGATGGAAACACAATCCTGAGAGTGCCAGATGAGTTTGACATCATTCAGACAGCAATTCAACTTGTTGCAGATGCACTTGAGAGAAAGGAATCAATCTCAACTGCTGGCTTTCATGTTTATTATTATCCAGAAGAGGATGATGTTGACATATCATTTGTTCTGACAACTTCAGAGGTGTATTAATGACACAGTTTTGGATGGATGCAAAAGATGATTTCAAGAATCTGAAATATTGTATTGACAACTTTGAGTGTATCGATATATTCATCAGACTTTGTGGTTCAATGGGTGGAGATGTCATTGTTAATCAGTGCATGACAGGAAAGGTTCTTACTGCAATAAATGATGATGGGATAAAATTATTCATTGATGGCAAGGAAGTGTTTCATCATACTGGAACAAAAGACTTCAAAGGATGGAGTGTTGAGTATAGAGAAGATATATTTGACATGCCATGTGACATTGTTCATCCTGATGATGAGTGTCCTGAATTGTTTCAATCCACTTTGCGGAACATCTGGAATGAACATTTCCTTGTTGAGATTTCATTCAAGGGAAGGATTCCACTTGAAGAAGATGGAGAGTTTTATGAGAACTGGAAAAGGTGGAGGGTTAAAATATGAAAGCGTTGAAAAAATACAGTTTTGAACCGGATTATGCAG
>CAYPNO010000198.1:0-4595 GCA_964411865.1 uncultured Desulfuromonas sp.
TTAAATGGGCACGGCATCCAAAGACTCGATATTCTTCAGGTAATATCCCATGGCACTGCGGATACTCCTGACTCGACAGTTACAAATACAGACATAAACACCGCAAACACGGCTAAGGTTAAAAACAACGCCAGTGCGCTGGAGAGTTTCACCATCAACCTGCGCAGCAGAGCACTAAAAGAGGACATCGACCCCTTAATCGGACGCACTGCGGAATTAGAACGGATGCTGCAGATTCTGTGTCGTAGAAGAAAAAACAATCCAATCTTAGTCGGTGAACCCGGCACAGGCAAGACAGCTATCGCGGAAGGATTGGCAGTGCTGCTTGAAACTACCCAAGTACCCTCCATGTTGGATAATGCTCAGATATACGCCCTAGATATGGGTAGCCTCCTAGCTGGAACAAAATACCGTGGCGACTTTGAAGAACGCTTAAAACAAATTATACGTGAACTCGATGAATTGGAACTACCTATCCTATTCATAGACGAAATCCACACAATCATAGGTGCCGGAGCTACCAGCGGAGGCAGTCTCGACGTCTCTAACATCCTTAAGCCCATGCTATCCGGAGGCAAAATACGCTGCATCGGAGCCACCACCTATGATGAATACAAACGCCTGTTTGATAAAGATCGGGCCCTATCACGCAGGTTTCAGAAGATCGACGTGCACGAACCTTCCATTGATGAAACGATCCTTATTCTTCAAGGGCTAAAATCACGCTACGAAGAATTCCATGCGGTGACGTTTAATGCAGCAGTGCTAAGCACCATAGCTGAACTGGCAAAGCGCCATCTGCACCATCGCCACCTACCCGACTCTGCCATTGACCTGCTGGATGAGATTGGTGCCAGACTTCACACCGGCGCCACTAAGCGACATCAAGCCACCATTAAAGATGCGGAACAGGTCATTGCCTCCATGGCACAAATACCCATGCGCTCAGTAGCGAAGGATGACCGCCATAATCTGGCACACCTTGAAGACCGCCTACAAAAAAAAGTGTTCGGGCAAGATGATGCAATCCAACAGGTAGTACAGGCGGTGTTGCGAGCGCGCGCGGGGCTGGGGCATCCAGACCATCCCATGGGCTCATTTTTATTTGCAGGGCCAACAGGGGTTGGAAAAACCGAAATCGCCAAACAACTCGCTGCGCAGATGGGGATCTCTTTCATCCGTTTTGATATGAGTGAATATATGGAAAAACATGCGGTTGCTCGCCTTATTGGCGCGCCACCTGGCTATGTAGGCTATGAACAAGGAGGGTTATTGACAGATGCTTTAAACAAGACCCCACACTGCGTTCTATTGCTGGACGAAATTGAGAAAGCTCACCTAGATCTTGTCAATGTACTGCTCCAGATCATGGACAACGGTACCCTCACCGATAATAACGGCAAAAGTGCCAGCTTCAGAGACTGTATTCTGGTGATGACAAGTAACGCCGGAGCCCGAGAGATGAGCCAAAACATCATTGGCTTTAACCCCGGCACCGGTAAAAGCCCCGCAGCTGCCCTATCGAGAATGTTCTCACCAGAGTTTCGTAACCGCCTGGATGCCATTGTGACCTTCTCTGCCCTTGAGCCAGAGCATATAAGTCGAGTGGTTGATAAGTTCATAGACGAAGTAAGAGAGCGTCTGCAGGACAAAAATATCCAGCTGGGAGTAAGTAAAGGCGCACGGACATATCTGGCACGGCATGGCTTTGACAGCCATTACGGTGCACGCCCCTTAAGCCGCCTGATTCAAGAACAGATCTGCAATCCCTTGGCAAATACTGTTTTATTTGGGGAATTAAAACACGGCGGCACAGCTAAAGTCGGGTGCCGCAATGATACCTTGACCTTCAACTTCACTGCGGCAGCTAAACAAGCGCAAACAAAGAAATAAATGCCCATTTTTGCCCTGAGCCGGGAATTATCTTTTCCACCGACATATCTGGCACAGAGCAATGGTTTGCTTGCCGTAGGTGGAGACCTTAGTCCTGCCCGACTGCTACTGGCTTACACCCTCGGCATATTCCCTTGGAACAACCCAACGGAACCCCTGCTGTGGTGGACACCACCGCAGCGCTGTATTCTGGATCCAACAGAGATACACTTGAGCCGAAGTCTAAAAAAAAATCTGCGCCGAAAAAAATACCGCATAACCTTTGATGCAGATTTCAACCAATGTGTAGAACATTGCTCCAATACAGGAGAACGCAAAGACGGCACCTGGATAAGTCCAGCTATGCTGGAAGCCTACACCACGCTGCATACGCTCGGTTTTGCCCATAGCGTAGAATGCTGGGATGGGGAAGAGATGGCAGGAGGCTTATACGGGATTGCATTGGGTAGATGTTTCTGCGGTGAATCTATGTTTCATCGGCAGCGTGATGCGTCCAAAATTGCATTTGCAGCCCTTGCTGCTCACCTGCTCCAACATCGTTACAAGGTGATCGATTGCCAGTTACCCACGGATCACCTACATTCCCTCGGAGCTCGGAACATAAGCCGTAAACATTTTGAAAGACTGCTCAGTTCCTGCGCTATGGTTTACGAGGGCCGATTTAATCGCGGCGCATTTGGCACAAAACCGGATGATCATCTCGGGGGTTAGTGGTATAGAGCAATCAGTTTCTCGATCCGGTATTCGTATGCACCCGATATATCCACCAGTAGCACACCCCGACACACAGTCCGCCCCCGACCAGATTCCCCAACGTGACACTTATTAGGTTATACTGCCACATGTTCAACCAGTTGAGTTGATTCAGTAACACAGGATCTAGGGCACACATACTCTGAACAGTTTCAAGCTTGGCTGCAAATATGCCAGCAGGGATGAAATACATATTAGCAATTGCGTGTTCAAATCCAGAGGCGACAAAGGCCATTATAGGGAAAAAAATCGCCAGAACCTTACCTGCAATATCCTGTGCCGCCATAGCTTGCACTACCGCTAAGCACACCAACCAATTACACGCCAACGCCCGAAAAAAATAGGTTAAATTATGCCCCGAGCTCTGCTCCACCTTAGCAGCAGCGATCTGCACCGCTTGTACCCCGAATGCTCCGTCAAGTATTCCGGTCTGACTGGCAATCATCCAGGCTAAAAACACCGCGCCCACCAGATTACCCAGATAGACCCATAACCAATGTCGTAACATCTGTCCAAAAGTTATTCTGCGTTCGAGCATCGCCGCGCTCATAAGAGTATTACCGGTCCACAATTCTGAGCCGGGTATGATCACCAACATTAAACCCAAACTGAAGACAGCTCCGACGCTAAACTGCTTCAGCCCAATCCAAGCAAAATCACCGGTGGCAACAACTGTCGCCAGATGAGCCGCGAAGCCGATATACGCCCCTGCTAAAATACCAAGCAACAACGTTGTCTGCAGCGGATAACGCACTTTTGCGTGTCCCCATAAAACTACCTGCTCCGCTAATTCGGCTGGAGTGAGAAAACTTTTCATGTCAAAAGTTTTTCTTTCTATATCTCGAATTATGCAGCGCTTGAGCACGCATTAAGCGCTTTACCTCATTCGCACTGAGTATTCCCTGCTCGACAAAATACTGCGCAAAGGGCTGCTGACAACTCTGCTGATAACGGAGTAAAACCTGGACCTGAAACGGGGTTAGGTAGCCGCCATGCTCTGCTCGTGCGCCGAAACGCCCTTTGAAGGCTCCCTGACGATTAATGAACTGAATATCTTTTTCTGTAAGCCAGCCCCAGCGTATGGCTAAATCACCAATGACAGGTCGCTGGCGCCGCTGCCACACCAATGCCTCTATCACCTCAGCGTAGGTAATGACACCCATGTGATACAGAAAGATGCCCGTTTCTAGATAGCGCTGGGGCAGAGAGATGCCATCTGCATAATCGGAGCAGCCTTCCTCTGGCTTTTTGGTAAATCCGTTGCTGAAGGTGGTATCTTGGTCAGCAGGTGTCAAGAAACGCTTATGGTCACTAGTACTGAATCTATCCAACAATTTATAAGCTTCGTTGACTTCACGAAACAGTTCTGTCTGGTGTTCATACTCATCAACTGTAGCAGCTACATGCAGATCTGGATGGACCAGTTTAGCTTTTTGTCTGAAGGCTGACTTTATCCCACACGGTTGCACGTAGAACAAAAAGTCGCGACTGATCAGCACCTCGGAACCAAACAAAACTCGGCAGGCGTTCAGCAGTTCATTTTCAGCAAAAAGAGACATGAATATAACCACATATAAGAGTTGATGAGGCATTTCTGGGATGACGTGCAGGGGAATCTGTAAAATGATGCGCCTAAAAAATATTCCTAATTACGCCCTGGAATAGTTCCAAGACCTCTGTCGCCACGGTTATCATCGTCACCTATCCCCAAGCTTCCACCAATTTTGGCTACATGGCCAGCTCCGGTCAAGGCGAAACTTAACATCACTTCATGACTGTCAAGGGTGTCACGATAGCTGACAAAGAAGCTCCAACATTGCTCCCGGTACTCTAGATGCACTACATTTTCCAAACGCTCTGACTCCAACAGATCAAGACGTTTTTCATATACCAGATAAACTGGCTTAAGTAGATCCAGTTCAAGCTTTGCCGCAACATACTCTGATATA
>CAYPNO010000199.1:0-4568 GCA_964411865.1 uncultured Desulfuromonas sp.
CTCGCGACGTCAACCTTGGCAAGGTTGCACTCTACCACTGAGTTATTCCCGCTCATTTGTGGATACTGTGCTGTGATGCGAAGACGTTTTAGCAAATCTGCCTGTGCAAGTCAATGGCTTTTTATAGAGTGCATATTATTTTCGATCTATTTCGTTGTAAAAGTCTTCTATCACTATGTTTGAGGCTGGGACAACTTCCAAGCGTCAAAGGAAACTTGGCACTAACAATTATATGCATTGCTTAGCTCTTGAGCATCCCTTTAAGGGTGGTGATGGTTGCTTCGATCCCTGCCGCTGCCTGTACTATGGAGGCGGCGAGCATATACGCCGGAGTGGAGACGACGTTGAACTTTTTGTCTACCACGCAATCGCCTACGCTGCATTCGATATGCTCTGCACCCATGGCGTTTATGGCCGCAGCAGTGTCGGCATCGTTACCTATGGTCAGTTTTACTTTTTTACCAGCGCTACCCAGAACTCTTGCTACAAGTGCTGGGGCTATACATAGTGCGGCAATCGGTTTACCGGCTTCTACCATTGAGAGAATAAATTTTTCCACCTCTGGATTGACGCTGCAATCAGTTCCTTTGACGGCAAAATCGCACAGATTTTTAGCCACACCAAAGCCACCGGGAATCACCAGCGCATCAAAATCGGCCACATCAGCATCGGCAAGGTTCAGCACGTTTCCGCGTGCAATTCGCGCTGATTCCACCATGACGTTGCGCTTTTCAACCTGCTCTTCGCCGCGCAGATGATCCATTACGTGCATCTGGCTCATGGATGGAGCAATACACTGTACTTGCATCCCGGCCCTATCCAGAGCCAGCATACTGATAACTGCTTCATGGATTTCACTGCCATCGTAAACACCACAACCGGCCAATAAAAGTCCTACTTTTGCCATTACGATCTCCTCCTTTTACCTTATGGTGTGCTCTGACTAAGCGAGCCGCCCACTGGCGAACTACCCGCATAAATTACCTTTTCTCATATGGTTCTCTCTCAGCGCCCCGAATATATCACCGCGACAGCACGCGGAGTTACATCCCCCATCGCGATATAGCCGTGATCTTCGTTGGAATCGTAATATACTGAATCCCCCGCGCTGAGGTGGTAGATTTGCCCTGCATAGTGAAATTCAACTTCCCCCTCAAGCAGATACAGAAACTCTTCCCCTTCGTGGCGCACCAGCAGATCATCGCTCCATTCTCGCACCAGAAATTCAATGTCAAAAGGTTCCATTTTATGCTGGCTTTTGCCGTAGGAGCGGGAATTGTAGGTGTAGGGCTGCACCACCCTACTGTGTAGATTAGTGCGTAATTGGCGGGCGCGTTGCTCTCCCGCACGCACTACTAAACACTTGTTCTCCTCACGCTCGCTTTCGAAAAAGAAGCTTATATTGACGTCAAAAGCACGTCCTATCCGTAGCAGCGTCGCCAACGGGGGAATCACCTGGCTATTTTCGATTTGGGACAATAGCGGCTTGGACAGCCCCGTTTTTTCTGCCACTGCCTGCAGAGTAAGGCGATGTTCCTGACGCATACGCCGGATTTTCATCCCCAACTGCAACTCCTTTATCTCTTCACGCACTTCATCTTTGCGGATTGTCATGGTATTTTATCCGTCTACAAATCAACCAGTTGCTTTTAAATTGCCATATACTTTCATCTAAGTACCTGCATAAAAGTTGGGCAGATTAGCTCTGCTGGGTGTTTGGATCTCAGCTTCGCTGTTTGTCGGTTCCAGTGAACTTGCCCAGTAGTTACAAAAATTGCATTATACGCAAGTGTCGGCGGATGTGCAAAGCCAGAGGCGGAATAAATAGAAAAGCGTTTTGCCCTTGCCCCGACACAGCAGCCGCCATGAAGATTATACTCAAATTTATTGAACCTCCTTTTTGCACAACTGAATTGACACGCGGCAACGTTCGATGTACAAACAAGCTGTTTGCTGTAATGGATTGTCATGGATATTTGAAGAAGAAGGAGCAAAGTAAATGAAAAATATGTTGTTAGCGATTGCCCTGGTTGCGTTTGCCCTTGTGACTGTATTTCTTGCTCAGCACGATGGCAACAATTCACCTATGACTAAGGTGGACACTCAGGAGCCCGGCGTCTACACCTACAAAGGTGCAACCAGGGGCGAAGTGGTTTTTAACCACAATACTCACAGCGAAGCAATGGGCTGTATCGACTGCCATGGCGAAACTCCGGGCAAGATCGACGTTTCTACAATGGAAGGTGGCCACGGCCTGTGCGCTTCATGTCATAACGATATGGGCATAGGTGACTGCGCTATCTGCCACAGCAAGTAGTTCTCACGCATCTGCGTGGTGGCACCACACAGCGAGGGGAGGCAACTGCATAAAGTTGGCTCCCCTTCTGTTTTTCTTCTCCCCATTAAGTATCCTCGGAGTATTTACATGCATATGCCTGATCTCAATGGGATTGACACCCTCCTGTTTGACCTGGACGGCACCCTGCTAAATGTAGATATGCATCAGTTCATTCCAGCATATCTTGGGGGACTGGCCGGGTGTCTTCCAACTAAAGCAGACCCACCACAGTTCATCCACAACATGTTAAAACGCACCATGGAACTGATTGAACAAGGCAGCGATGGCAACCTGACCAATGAAGCTTTCTACCTGCAGGCGGCAAAAGAGGATATGGGAATCGAAGCGGAACACTTTCGTTCCGGACTTGAGTGCTTCTACGCCGAAGAATTACCCCACCTGGCGCAACACATTCAGCCCCTGGCTCTAGCTCCCGAAATCATAACTCGCTGTTCAGAGAAAAACCTGCGCATTATCATCGCCACCAATCCGGTTTTCCCCCTCCCCATAACCGAGGCCCGCATGAAATGGGGTGGCATTGATCAATTTGAGTATTTGCATATTTCGAGCTATGAAACCAGCCATCACTGCAAGCCACACCTCGCCTATTTCAGTGAACTGCTTGATACCTTCAAGCTAGATCCGCAGCAGTGTCTGATGATTGGCAACGACACAGGCCACGATTTGAGCGCATCACATCTGGGGATAAAAACATTTCTCGTTGATACTTGGATAATTGATCGCGGCAACGACTTCCCTCCGGACTTTCGCGGCAACCATCTGGATCTATTTCGCTTTTTAGGCCACATTCCTGCAATTTAGATAAGGTTCTTAATCTAAGATTTTATCTGCAACCGCAGCAGTTGAAGCTGAGCATCTGTTTGACAATTAAGGGGTTTTTCGCTACTCTCTGCGCAACAAAGTTGGACAAAAAACTCTCCAAACCAACGCGAATCATTTCTGCGCACGCTCTCCGGCGCAGACCACCGCATACAAACAGGAGATCCTCATGGCGCGACAGGTTGAAGATCCGGATTTGGCATTTCGTTTAGCTCGGGCTATCGTTTCAGATATAGCTTTGTACAATCAGGACAAAGTCAACGAAGGGATTAAAAACGACAATATCTTTGAGATACTCGCCGCTGAACTACTAGAGGGAAGAGAACACTTTAGCGAACGAGTCGCCAGCACCGTTGCCAACCGCGAACAGCTTTATGACCGCGCCATAGTTGATGTGATGATTAAGCAGGCTGGTAAAATCGAGAGCTCCATCTGGTAGATGTGTGAAACCATAGAACTTACATTTGAACCAGGGCAGGCACCAGAACGGCTAGATCACTTCCTCGCACGTTCCCTGCCAGACATCAGCCGTGCTCAGCTCAAGCGCCTTATCGAAGCCAGTCAAATTCATGTCAATGGCGCGGCGGTAAAGGCGGGCTTACGCCTGCGCGGCGCTGAGAACATCAATATCGTCCTGCCCCAAGTGCAGGATACTGAGCCAACCCCTGAGGAGATCCCCTTAGATATTCTGTACGAAGACGCAGACCTGATTGTACTCAACAAGCCCGCAGGCATGGTAGTTCATCCCGCAGACGGTCACACCAGCGGCACATTGGTTAATGCACTGTTGCACCATTGCCCAGCCATCTGTGGCATAGGTGGCGAGGTCCGCTCCGGCATTGTGCATCGGCTGGATAAAGACACCTCCGGTGCCCTGGTGGTATGCAAAACCGATCTTTGCCATCGAGCACTGGCGCAACAATTCAAGGATCACAGTGTTGTCAGGCAGTATGTTGCGTTGGTGCACGGACAAGTGCAGAACTCTACCGGCACTATTGATAAAGCTATCGGACGCCATCCGAACGCGCGCAAGAAAATGAGCACCAATTCCAATAGAGGGCGACGTGCCGTCACCCATTGGCATGTGCTGCGCCGCTATACAACCGAGCGCCTTACCTTGCTGCAAATGCGCTTGGAGACTGGGCGCACCCATCAGATCAGAGTGCATCTAGCTGACATGAACCTACCCGTTGTTGGCGACCAGACCTACGGCAACCCGAAACGAATTAATGCCCTTGCCGATCTGCACATAAGAACATTAATGCAGCAATTACAGCGCCAGGCTTTGCATGCCTGTGTTTTAGGGTTTATCCACCCAACCACTCAAGAATATAGGGAATTTTCCACCCCGCTTCCGACAGATATAACGCTGATTATTGCCGCCCTGTAT
>CAYPNO010000200.1:0-4546 GCA_964411865.1 uncultured Desulfuromonas sp.
GGCGGCACCTGATCTGACTCCGATGAGCCCCAACAAAATTCAGTATATCTCATAGAAAGGGACTGAAAAGACGCAAAAAACGATCACTTAGCTTCGTCAGCAAAAACTGGGACTCAATCTCTTCAAGTTCGACTGAACGTGATACTGCTCGCGCGGTTGCGAAATGGGTACGCAGCGTTTGGTTCAGGTCATTATCGTATATCTCAAGATTGAACTCGAAGTTCAAGCGTAGGCTGCGTGCATCCATATTGGCAGAACCAACCAAAGCATAGTTATTATCCATCAAGATTAGTTTACTGTGCACAAAACAGCCTGGCTGATACATAATTTTCACCCCATAGCGTAAGAGCTCTGCGAAATTGGCACGACTGGCTCCAGCTACAAACGGCAGATTATTCTCTTCCGGCAGAATTATCTCTATCGTTACGCCCCTTAACGCTGCGCTGCATAAGGCATTGATCATGGTCGGCTCCGGGACAAAATAAGGAGTCATGATAGAAACCCGGGAGCGCGCGCAATTCAAAGCACCTGTTACTATCCATAGGAGTTTTTCGTAGTCTTCGTTAGGGCCGGCGCTCACTCCACGACACAGCGCTACGCCATCTGGGAGAGGAACTGGATAAGGGCGCGCTGTTACGATTTCGCCAGTGGCAAAGTGCCAGTCTTCCATGAACGCCGACTGCATATGTCCTACGACTGGACCGAAAAACTTAAAATGGATATCGGCTACAGGTCTGCGCTTCCCCGGTTTACTGACATTGTGGCGGGTGCTAATGTTCATCCCTCCGGTAAAGCCTATGCTTGCGTCCACAACCAAAATTTTTCTATGGCTGCGCAGGTTGATATGCAAGCCACGTTGCGACAGTGAGAATGGCAGAAACAGGGCAAAACGGACTTTTGAATGTTTGAACAATTGTCTGGCTCTAGGGAGGGTGTACATCTCCCCGAGGGCATCCACTAGAACACGCACCTCCACCCCGCGTTCGGCGGCGTTAATCATGGCACGGGCGAATTTTCTCCCGCACTCCTGCGTATCGAATATATAGCTGGAGAGGTCAATGGAGTGGTTAGCATTTTCTATGGCGGCGAGCATTTCTGGATACGCTTGCTCACCATTGATTAGCGCCTGAACCCTGTTCCCATCCACCAGCGGTCTTCGGGTTACAGCATCCGAAAGCTGGCGCAGCAGGACGTAATTCTGGGTTTTATAAGGAGCCCGCATGATTGCCGGCACCTGCAGTGGTGGTTCAATACCCCTGGGCAGATGTATCCCCTCTCCGCTGGTTTGCCACACCCGGGCCCTGGTACGGATACGATTACGCCCAAACAGCCAGTAAAAAAATGGCCCGAATCCAGGTAGCCCAAGGCACACGGCCATCCACCCCAACGCAGCGCGTGGATCACGTTTATGCAGCAATACATGTATTGCTGCAATTATTGAAACGCCATATAAAACAGCAAGAATGAACCCATCAAGAAACATCAGTCTTCCTATAAGCAAACGCGATTGTTCGTACCTTCATTGCGAAACCAGGTAATGAGCATACCACACACGCCTAATTTCTATTACCAACTACCTCGCCTAAAACGCTCAAGAGTATGTAATGAGAAGATAAGGTTCGTTAGAGAAAAATCGGTGTGGTTGTGGTGACATAGAGATAAAGATATGTTTAGATGGGCTTCATAATTTACAGCGTGGATATTATTTTTGACCCGAAGTATTCAAGGAGAAGATATGCAACAGACAAAAAAGCACTTCCTAATTATTGGTGGTGTAGCTGCCGGGATGAAGACCGCCTGCCGCCTGCGCCGCCTCGACCCCGATGCGGATATTAAAGTTATCGACCGTAGTAATAACATTTCTTACGGTGCATGCCCCCTTCCTTACTATATCGAGGGACTTTATGATGATATTTACGAGGTCAGGAAAACTCCCACCGGGGTGCTACGCGATGAAAGTTTTTTTGCTAACGTCAAAGGTTTTGAAGCCCTCACCCGTACCGAGGCGCTCAACATAAACCGGACGGATAAAACTGTTACAGTACGCCATCTAGACAGTGGCGAAGAGACTGAGCTTGGTTACGATAAACTGGTAATGGCTACAGGGAATGAGCCGGTCATGCCCCCGCTACCTGGGATCAAGCTGGCGGGTGTTTTACCCTTAAAAACCATGGAACAGGCACAGGAAATAGACCGTTTGGCTGAGAAAGGCAAGAATGCTGTAATTATCGGCGCTGGCCTGATTGGTCTTGAAGTAGCCGAAGCCCTGACTGTGCGCGGGCTCAATGTAACTATTATTGAAATGAAAGATCAGGTTCTGGCTACGGCGCTTGATTTTAATATGGCTGCGATGGTGCATCATGAGTTGACGCGCAACAAGGTAAACCTTCGCCTGGCTGAAACTGTAGAGCGCTTTGAAGGAGATAACCACGTAACCTCGGTGGTGACCAATAAGGGCGTTTATCCAGCCGATGTGGTTCTGGTCGCAGTGGGGGTACGCCCCGCCGTTAAGCTGGCCAAGGATGCGGGTATTGAGCTTGGAACCACCGGGGCGATAGCGGTCGATACATATCTCCAAAGTTCTGATCCGGATATATATGCAGCAGGAGACTGTGCGGAATGCACGGATTATTTGAGCAATAAGAAGGTTTATGTTCCGCTAGGCTCTACCGCCAACAAACATGGACGCGTAGTGGCCAATAACATCGCCGGGCATTTCGAACAATTTCCCGGCATTCTGGGGTCGATGGCTGTCAAGGTCTTTGGACTCAATGTCGCGCGCACCGGTATGTCATCGGTAGATGCACGTCTAGTAGGGCTAAAGCCCGAGAGCATGGTGGTTTCCTCGTTCGACTTTGCGCACCTTTACCCGAATAATAAGCCCATTGTAATCAAGCTAATTGCTGAACGTACCAGTCGCAAAATTCTGGGGGCACAGGTTGCAGGGCCGGGAGTGGTTGATAAGCGCGTAGATGTAATCGCCACCGCGATCACCTTTGGTGCTACCGTAGACCAACTGGCGCAGCTAGACCTGTGTTACGCGCCCCCGTTTTCTAATGCAATGGACGCGCTCCACCAGACCGCCAATGCGATGCGCAACAAGCTGGATGGTATGGCAGAAAGTTTGAGCGCCGTTGCCGTCAAACAGATGCTCGACAACAATGAAAAGTTCATCTTCCTCGATGTGCGCTCTCCAGCAGAACACGCGCAACAGAAACTTAAGGGTACAACCCTCATGCCCCTTGGCTCTCTACGCCAGAAGTTGACTGAACTGCCGAAAGACACCCTGATTGTTCCGTTCTGTAAAATGAGTTTGCGGGGTTATGAAGCCCAACTAGTGCTGCAACAGGCAGGCTTCACGAAGGTACGCTACATGGAAGGTGGAATACTGGGCTGGCCTTACGAACTTGAGGAATAGGATAGCTTTGGTGGTAGCTTTGGTTGGTTCTGATATGCACTGAACTAAAAAGGCGCTCACCCGAGAGGGGAGCGCCTTTTTATATTGAAACCAAAGGTTGCCGGAAGGCTTACTTTCCAGCCAGCTCCATAACCTGAGCGGTAAAAGGGTTAGCGAACAGAATAATCATGGCTACTACAAATACGTAGATTGCCAGTGACTCGATCATCGCCAAACCGATCATCATTGTGGTCAGGATCTTACCGCTTGCGCTAGGGTTACGTGCAACACCCTCAACGGCTGATTTAATTGCCATTCCTTGACCAATACCGGTACCGAATGAACCGATAGCCATACCAAAACCTGCTGCGATCATACACCATGCAAAAAATGTCATCTTCGTTCTCCTTCTAACAATACGAGTTTATTCTTCCTATACAATATAGGACCATTAAACCGCCAAGCGGTTATACTTAAGATAGTATGCGTAAATACTTTAGTGCGCCTCTTCCAGGGAACCGGCGATGTAAATCATGGCCAGCAGGGTAAACACAAAGGCCTGGATAAAGGCTATTAGAACTCCCATCAACATCATGGGGATAGGCAACAACAGTGGCACCAGCGCGAAGAAAATCATCAACACAATCTCATGGCCGTACATGTTGCCGAACAGACGTAGAGAGAGTGACAACGGGCGCGCAAGATGGCCGATGAGTTCGATAATAAAAATCAGCGGTGCCAACACCAGAATCGGCCCCATAAAGTGCTTGAGGTACGCGATTCCATGCTCTTTGAAACCAATAACATGAGTCATGGCAAACACTGTAAGAGCCATGGCTGCGTTGGTATTCAGATTCGCGGTTGGAGGGTAAAACCCTGGAACCAACCCTATCAGGTTAGAAACCAGGATAAACAGCGCCAAGGTGGCGATAAGGGGGAAATAGGTCTTGCCCTTAGGTCCCATGGTCTCATGGATGAGGTTTTCAATCCCCCCCACAACAGATTCCATAAGATTCTGCCATCCGCTTGGCACCTCTTTGATCCCGCGCGAAACGATAAATGCTAGAACTGTAAGCAGCAACATCACAAACCACGTATAGGTGACATGCTCGCCTACATGGGTGTTCAGTTGCTGTTCGAGCCACTGAA
>CAYPNO010000201.1:0-4533 GCA_964411865.1 uncultured Desulfuromonas sp.
GTACGAGTTTTTTTGACTGCTTTTTTATGGCACTCGGAAATAAAAATGATATGCATATAAGAAGCTCTCGCTTGAAAAAGTTTCTAACTATCCGATTGATAGCTTATTTTTATACTATATATAACTAGGGAGTCAATATAAAAATTGTTTTCACAAGTTGTCGGCTTCAAAAAATATGATAGTATGCGCCTTGTTAACCATAAGGAAGGTAGGTAAGCTCTGCCTTTGATGGCTTAGAAGTAGTTTTATATCGGATATAGAGAAAAATTATCCACCGAGTAGGTGGTTTGAAATTGGTCGTCCATGAGTAGCGTCACTTACTTCGGGGCCTTAAGAAGGCAGCTCGCGTACAGCTGCACTGAATATTTGGCAGTGTTAAGTTGCTATTTGTCCCGAAGATATAAATGCTCTTTGCTGTTTTGTACTATTTTGTGAAGCATTGTGTGCCAACGGTAGGTGGTCTAGTGAGGGTTGATCATTTGGCCTCCTTTTTTAATCTACTGATTTAGTCCAGTTACTCACCGGCCAAGAGCCGCTCGCGCCAATCGATAATAGTATAGGAATGATCTTTCCCGACCCACTTTTTGCCCCTCTCGTCGCAAAGACTCACGACTACGGTTACCCAAGTACCTTCTTCGTTTATGCTGGACAGGTCAAAATTAGCAACTAATTCTGTAAATTGTATTTCCAGATCAGGCCATTGTTTAATGTTCCTCCAAAGCGTCGTTTGGCACATCCTCGCTAAGATACGGTTTCTTTCAACATTGAAAAGACTTGGAGTAATTGCCAATGACAAAAGATCTATGCTTACCTGAGATTGACTATTCGAGACCGCTTGATATGCATAAGAACTTGCGGAGCTATTAAACTGATGGGCGATCCCACCGGCAATTCCTTTTAGATTTGTGGTTGATAGAGTCATGTTTGTTTTGTGAGAGCGGCATGCTTAATGCTCTTGATTCTGAGGAATTATTTAACTGGTACGTTTTGTAATAAGAAATATTTATACTATCGGAGCTTGTGTAATTCAAGATTTTTAATTTTCGAGTAAAAGCAAGGAAGTGACTTGATGTATTGACCAAACTCTTCACACTTATTGTCTAGGGTTCCCTATTAAACTTCTTGCTTACCCCTTAATCTGTCCACCACAGCATCAAATAACCCCCACCTGCACCAGTGTTACCGTTACCCCACTTATGGCCAGCCACAGGAACCATCCTTGAGTAAAGGTGCGCAGTCCCACCTGGCGTAACAGGGTGCGGGAGAGACCGCTGCCGATGAAAAACAGGCTCAGCACCATAATGTGTTTTGCTCCTATGCTTAATAGCTGCCATAGCGGCTGTGCCTGAGGGATGAGGGTGTGGATGGCGGCGGCAGCGACGAATAGTAGGATAAACAAGGGTATTTTTACTTTGCTTTCAGTTTTGCTCATGGCGCTGGCGGCGAGTGCCAAGGGTACTATCCATAGCGCGCGGGTGAGTTTGACGGTGGTGGCGCGTTCGAGGGCGATATCGCCGTAGCTGGCGGCCGCACCCACTACGCTGCTGGTGTCATGAATGGCGATTCCGGCCCAGGTGCCGAATTGTTCCTGTCCCATGCTTAAGAAGTGACCCACGAAAGGAAACAGCACAAGCGCGACGGCATTGAGGGTAAACACGGTTGCCAGGGCGATGGCGGCTTCATCATCTCTGGCGCGGATGGTTGGGGCGATGGCGGCGATGGCGCTGCCGCCGCAGATGGCGGTTCCGCACGCAATAAGGATGCTGGTGCGTGCGGGGATGTGCAGCAGGCGCCCCAGCATATATCCAAGGCCGAGGGTGAAGAAGATTCCCCCAAGGGTTACGCTGAAAGATTCGCGCCCTACCTGCCACACCTGGGCGAGGGGGAGGCCGAAGCCAAGGCCAACCACAGCGGTCTGCAACAGGATTCTGCTCGCCTTGGCGCTGTGTTGTGGCCAAGGGTTCTGTCCCAGCAGGCCGAAGATTATCCCCACCCCCAAGGCAAGTGCTGGGTTGATTCCCGGTAGTAGACAACATGCAGCAGCAATGCTGAATAATATCTTTGATGTGCTCGGCATATTAAGGCCTCCGTTGATGGTGTTCGGTTTAAGTCTGTGGTTACGTTAGCAGAGCTTTTACATAAATAAAAATCGATAATATTTTACAAAACCAAAAATTTTATTTATATATATGGCGAACATCCAGGCCGAAATGGAGAGTTGTATATTAACCAGAAGGAGCCGAAGGGAAAGTGGAAAGAATATGCTGACACTACGACGGCTGGAGATCTTTGTGCGAGTGGCCGAATCCGGGCATGCAACAGCTGCGGGCAAGGAGTTGGGGTTGACCCAGGCGGCGGTCAGTATGGCGCTGGCACAGCTGGAGAAATACCATGGTGCCCCGCTTTTTCAACGCCGAGAGCGCACACTGCATCTGAATGAAAAAGGGAGAATGTTGCTACCCCTTGCCAAGGATATCCTCAGTCGGGTTGAACAGCTGCGCCTTATGCTGGATACCTCGTGGGATGAGCCGATCGGGCATCTGCACATTGGCGCCAGTACAACTATTGGTAACTATGTGCTGCCGTTACTGATGGGGGCGTTTGTGCGGTGCTATCCGCGCGCGCAGGTGCAGTTGATGGTGGGCAACACCGAAGCGGTGGAGCAGGCGGTAGCTTCCTCTGCGTTGGATGTTGGGCTGATTGAGGGGCCATGCCATTCAGCTGAGCTGGAGTGTACTCCGTGGCGCGACGATGAACTGCTGGTTATCTGCGCCCCGCAGCATGCGTGGGCAGGTGCAAAGCTGGTCAGACGTGAGCAGTTGAAAGGCGAGAACTGGATTGTGCGCGAGCCAGGTTCCGGCACGCGTGAGGTGTTTGAAGCGGCGCTTGGATTTAAGGTGGATCAACTTGAACAACGCCTGGAGCTTGGTCACACCGAAGCGATCAAGAAGGCGGTACAGGCGGGGTTGGGGGTCAGCTGTCTATCGCGCCTTACCCTGGAAACAGAGCTTGAGCGCGGGCAGGTGGCCGCGGTAAACACCGAACTTAAACTCACACGTCAGCTGAGTATTGTAACCTGGCGCGCACGTCAACACGGTGCGTTGACCAGGGCGTGTCTGAGCATGCTCCGTGCTGGAATGAAGGGGAGAGACAGTGCCGATTGTTGCTGAATCCCTTACGCAGATCCGGTAGTATCCTGCTATATTTATCCGCTAGAATCTGAATGTAAGGTCGCAGGGCAGCAGAGGTTGTTGCTGGAGCCGGCCAAGGGAGAAATAAGTTGATGCAACAACATCCGAACCAGAGTGCTACCGCTAATCTTAAATATAAAAACATATATGTTAAAACTTTCGCGTTGGTTTTTTTTCCCTTGGCAGCGGTGCTCGCTGTTATCGTAGCAGCATTACTGCTGATTGATATGCGCAGCAAAAAAGCCATATTGAGCAGCAATGAAGAAAACCAGGTTCAGCTTATCAGTCAGGTAGTAAAAGACGACCTGCAGAACATTAATTCAGACCTGTTTTATCTAGCGAGTTTGCCCCAGCTTAAAAACTATCTCGATACCGGTGGACCGATACCTGTTAGCCTTGAGGAAGATTTCCTTTTATTTTCCCAGCATCGTAAAAAATACGATCAAATCAGATATCTGGATAATTCTGGTATGGAAATAATCAGCATTAACTTTGATGGGAACTCTTCAACCATCATTCCGTTTGACCAACTCCAATCTAAAGCTGAGCGTTATTACTTTAATTGTACTTTTAATCTGTGTTGTGGAGAGGTTTACGTCTCACCCTTTGACTTGAATATCGAAAATGGAGAAATAGAGCGTCCATTCAAACCAATGCTTCGGTTTAGTACTCCAGTTTTTGATAAAGAAGGGCGGAAACACGGAGTTATCGTGTTGAATTATTTGGGCCAGATAATGCTAGATGGTTTACAAAAATACTTCAGTCAAGATGTTTCCAACCTTATGCTGCTTAATTCTGATGGTTATTGGTTGAAAGGATTGAGTGCAGAGGATGAGTGGGGCTTCATGTTTTCGGATCGCAAGGAAGCATTAATTCAAAACAAGTTTCCTCACGTGTGGAAGTACGGCAAGGAGTATACCAGCGGCCAACTTCATAATAACAATGGTTTATTTACCCTTGCGACCATCCACCCATTGCAAAACGGTCAGGTGTCAAGCTCTGGGAAATCCGTCGAAGACAGTGACGCTCTCGATACTGTAGATTCCGGTGGATACTTCTGGAAAATTATCAGTGTTGTTCCACCGCAGGTGGTGCGTGCCAAAATATATGGATTGGTAAATGTTCTTGTTGTCGTATCTGTTATCGTACTAGTTTTATTGGTTTTTCTGGCACGTCAAGTGGCGGCTAATGCCGTTCAACGTGAACAAACTGCGGCTCTGGTTTACTCGATGGCTTATAAAGACACGTTGACTGAACTTCCTAACCGAAGATTGTTTGAAGACCGCCTCAAACATGATGTTGCAAATGCGCAAAGAACCGGGAAGAAAGTGGCGGCGCTGTT
>CAYPNO010000202.1:0-4525 GCA_964411865.1 uncultured Desulfuromonas sp.
CAGTTATGGCCGTTCCCACTCATGACCAGCGCGATTTTGAATTCGCACGCAAGTACGATCTACCCCTTGTCGTTGTGGTAAGCCCGGAGGGGGAAGAGCTCAAAGCTGAAGAGATGACCGAAGCATGGACCGCTCCTGGTGTTATGGTCAACTCCGACCAGTTCAACGGTTTGGATAACGATACCGCAAAAGAAAAGATAGCTGACTACCTTGCAGAGCAGGGTCTGGGAACCAAGAGTGTCAATTACCGCTTGCGTGACTGGGGCGTGTCGCGCCAGCGCTACTGGGGCACTCCTATCCCTATAGTTTACTGTGACACCTGCGGCCCGGTTCCGGTTAAAGCTGAAGATCTGCCGGTGGTTCTCCCCACCAATGTTGAATTCAAAGGGGAGGGGGGCAGTCCTCTAGCTCAGCATGCCGAATTTTACCAGACCACTTGCCCGGTGTGCGGAGCTCAAGCCCGACGCGAAACCGACACCTTTGACACCTTTGTAGAAAGCTCCTGGTATTTTGCTCGTTACGCCTGCCCCGATTACACCGGTGCCCCTCTAGAAACTGCTGCTGCCGATTACTGGTTGCCTGTAGATCAGTATATCGGTGGGGTAGAACACGCGGTAATGCATTTGCTCTATGCGCGTTTTTTCACCAAAGTGATGCGCGATCTCGGGCTGCTGCATGCGGATGAACCTTTTACCAACCTGCTTACCCAGGGGATGGTGTGCAAAGAGACCTACTCATGTGCAGAACACGGCTGGCTCTATCCCGAAGAGGTTGATGACGATAAGTGCGACAAGTGCGGTGCTGAGGCAGTGCGCGGACGTACGGAAAAGATGAGCAAGTCAAAGAAGAATGTGGTTGATCCGGATCTCCTTATCTCCACCTACGGCGCAGATACGGCGCGGCTCTTTTCTCTGTTTGCGGCACCTCCGGAGAAAGATCTGGAATGGAATGATCAGAGCGTAGAGGGTTGTTATCGCTTCCTGAATCGTGTGTGGCGCGCAGTATACGAGCACAAAGGGGTTTTTGCGCGGCCAATCGATGGGGAAGAGGGTAAGGAAGCGCGCGCGCTGCGTCGCAAAACACACCAGACCATTGCCAAGGTAACTGCAGATATCGAGGGCAGCTTCCACTTTAATACCGCCATCGCTGCAAATATGGAGCTAGTCAACAGTATTTATTCCCTTAAAGACACTTCAACCTGTCAGGGTGCGGTGCGTGAAGCCCTAGAAACTGTAGTTCGGCTCCTTGCTCCTTTTGTGCCACATATCTGTGAAGAGCTGTGGAGCAATATGGAGCACCCTTCCAGCCTCGAAGACGCAGGTTGGCCTGTAGCTCAACCGGCACTTATGCAGGAAGAAGAAAAAATTATTGTGGTGCAGGTCAACGGCAAGGTACGCGCGCGCATCACTGTCCCGGCTAGCGCTTCTAACGATCAAATCGAAGAGCAAGCGCTCGCAGAAGAACAGGTGAAGCGCCTCTGCGCAGATAAAACCATTCGCAAGGTTATCGTAGTTCCGGGCAAACTCGTAAATGTGGTTATTGCATGAGTAGCCTAGGGAGATATATGCAACACCATCTGAAAAAACAGATGGTTGTCGCAATCAGTCTTTGCCTGAGTGTATGGTTCATGAGTGGATGTGGGTATCATCTGCCTGGACGTGGCAATGCCATCCCCGAGGATGTTCAGAAAATATTTATTGCTTTGCTCGATAATAGGACTACCCAGCCATTCATAGAAAACATATTAACCTCAGAGGTGCGAGATCAATTTACGCGCCGCCCTGGTTTCGAAGTGGTGTCTGAACGAAATAAAGCCGATGCTGTTATTATCGGCAATATAATCAGGTATGATATCGGTGCCATATCCTATGATGAGAATGATAATATAAGAGAATATAGAGCGGTTATGACCGCTGAATTTCGTTTTGAACGCGTTGATGGCAGTGAGGTTTTATGGCAAGGCAATGTCACTTGGGACGAGGAGTTTATGGCACTCAAGGATCGTGCGTTGCAGTTGAACAATGAAACCGAAGCACAAGAGACCCTGAGTTCGCGTCTGGCAAGTGAGTTTTTCAACAGAATTGTAGATAATTTTTAAGCGGAGTCACCCATGAACGCGGCTGAATTGTCTCGAAGTGTCGCAACAGGAAAGCTTCCTCCCCTGATATTTTTGTATGGTGAGGAGGCTTTTTTGTTACAGGAAGCGCTTACTCAAGTGAGTAATGCTGCAGTAGCGCCCGAAGATCGGGATTTCAACCTCGATCATTTTTCCGCCCAAGACAATTCTGTCGATGAAATTCTTGAGTCCGCATATTCCTATCCAGTGTTTGCTCCTCGGCGTTGCGTTATAGTCCGAGAAGCGCACAGTTTTAATGCCGCTCAGTATGAGCAATTGCTTCAATATATAAAAAAGCCTCTGGACTCAACCTGCATGTTACTGTGTGCCGAGAAGATAGATAAACGTAAAAAATTCTTTACTAACTTTAAAAAACATGGCGAACTGATTGAATTTAAACGCCTCTATCCTGACAAAATACCATCTTTTGTGGAGCGCCGTGCGGCTGACCGAGGGGTGCGTTTTACCGCCGATGGACTAAATTTATTCTGCCACCGAGTCGGGACAAATTTAAGTGAAGTGATCGCAGAGTTAGATAAGCTGGTCAGTTATTGTGGATCAGATGAATCCGTCATCGATGTTGCTGATGTTGCTGCGGTGGTGTCAGATACCTGCCTCGATAGCATCTTTGATCTTACTGACGCTGTTGGTAATGGCGACCTGAGAACAGCCTTGCTTCTCACCGAGCGTCTGCAGCATGACGGTGAACACCCCTTGAAGATTCTTACGATGCTGGTTCGGCACTTTCGGCAACTGTGGACTGCTCATGCCCTGCTTGAGGTAGCTGCGCCACAGTCCGAGATTTGTAAGCGCGCTAAAATTAATCCGTATTTTGCAGGCAAAACTATTGCGCAGGCACGCAAGTTTAATGCTCAAGCATTTGTCACTATATTTGAGTTGTTTGTACAGTTGGACATGGATTTGAAGTCTGGGGGAGGGCAAGCTAACGCCTTAATGCAGCAGTGCGTTATGCGCCTAGTGTCGTTTGGTGGTGCGACATAAGAAAAGGGGCCGAAGCCCCTTTTAGTGATGTGTTTAAGCCAGGGTGTTGACTAACTTGGTCAATCGCCCAATTTTGCGACTAGCAGTTGCTTTGTGGATAACGCCCTTGCTCGAAGTTTTGTCGATATAAGGGATAGCTTTCTGCAGCGCAACCGTAGCGGCATCTTTATCTTTAGCAGCGACAGCTTCACGCACATTTTTTACCAGGGTACGCATGGTGCTGCGAATATGTACATTTCTGGCGGTGCGAACGATGCTTTGGCGGTTGCGTTTAATCGCTGATTTATGATTAGCCATGTTTTAGTGCTCCATATTTCTAAGTGGTGTTTAAATAAAAACATTCAGGGTTGCATGTACGTGTCTATAGCTCGCTACATTTCCGTGAATGATCGATTGCTGCAGGGCTCGTTTTATAACATTGCACACCACTGCTGTCAAGATAAGAGTTTGATCATCTCCCTCGGAAAAATCTTTTAAAACAGCGTGTTACGCATTTTGTGTCGTGAATTAAATATAAATAATCCTATGTTTAAACCTCCCAAGCATGAACATATATATAAACAGGTGAGTCCATGAGTCGCTTCAACATGCTGGCCGCTACAGCAGTTATAGGCTTTTCAACGATGTTGAGTCGCTGTGCTGGCCTGGTGCGGGACATGGTTATAGCTACAATGTTTGGTGCCAGTTATGGGACTGACGCATTCTTTATCGCCTTTACCATTCCAAATCTGTTGCGGCGCTTTTTTGCTGAAGGTTCATTAACAGCAGCGTTTGTTCCAGTATTTTCAGGGGTTCAACGCACCAAAGGGCACCACGAAGCGGTCATTGTGGCTAGACAGTGTTGGTCTTTACTTATCGCGACTGTGGGAGTTGTTACCGCTTTGGGGATTTTACTCACTCCTGTAATTGTGCCGCTGGTTGGGCATGGTTTTGCCAGCATTCCTGGCAAAATGGCGCTCACTATCGATCTTACCCGCGTAATGTTTCCGTATATTTTCTTTGTCAGTTTATTAGCTCTGGCTACTGGAGTGCTGAATGTATACGGGCACTACTTTGTTCCGGCTTTTTCTCCAGTGCTGCTGAATATCTCCATCATTGTAAGTGCTGTATTTTTAAGTTCTCACATGTCGTTACCTATAGAGTCTCTTGCCTGGGGCGTAGTGGTGGGTGGGATACTGCAGTTGTTAGTTACCTTGCCAGTGTTGAAGCGTCACGGCTTCAGGATAGCCCCAACCCTGACCTTTGATCACCCCGCAGTGAAGCGTATCTCTTTGTTAATGTTACCGGGGATTATGGGGGTGGCTATCTACCAGATCAATGTAGTAGTTACGCGCCTGCTGGCTTCATTTCTTGAGCAGGGGAGCGTATCATGGCTGTACTACAGCCAGCGAATGTTTGAGTTTCCAC
>CAYPNO010000203.1:0-4504 GCA_964411865.1 uncultured Desulfuromonas sp.
CACTACTGACGTTATGTTAATAATACGCCCATAACGTTGTTTAGACATTACGCGCGCTACCGCACGGGTACACAAGAATGCCCCTTTGAGATTTATATTAAGCACTTCATCCCAGTGCTCTTCCTTAAGACGAGGGAGCAGCGCATCACGGGTGATTCCGGCATTGTTTACCAGAATATCTATTCGGCCGAAGGTATCCACAGCTGCCTTGATGACAGTATCAACATCCACAGCAGCAGATACATCGGCTGCCACAGAGATTGCTTTACCTCCAGCAATTTTGATCTGGTCCACCAGCTCGGCTGTATCTGCGGCACTACGGCTTACAGCCACTATAGCTGCACCGCGTTCTGCCAAGTACGCAGCAACGCAGTTCCCTATCCCACGGGATGCGCCGGTAATAATAGCTACCCTATCTTTAAACATAAAACCTCCGCTTGTGCTTGGTTCTAGCACTACGAGACCTTCTACACAAGAGCTTTTAAAGATCTAACATCTTCAATATTCGCAACAGGGGTCTTGCGTTCAATTCTTTTAATCAGCCCCGAAAGAACCCTGCCCGGACCTACTTCAATAAAGCGTTCTACCCCTTGGGCAAGCATGGCCTCAACTGACTCATCCCAGCGCACTGGTGCGCTGACCTGCTGTACCAGCAAAGGGATGGTTTTGCTGCTGTCTATATACGGTACGGCTTCTACGTTGGACACAACGGGAACCTGAAGGGAGTGAATATCAATCTGTTCCAATTCATTCTTAAGACGTTCGCCAGCTGGAATCATCAACGGACAATGGAAAGGTGCGCTGACTGGTAGACGCATAGCGCGTTTTGCTCCGCGCTGGGTGGCCAACTCAATCGCACGTTCAACCGCTGCAGTATTGCCTGCGATAACAATCTGTCCAGGTGCGTTGTAATTTGCTGGGGTAACCACCTCTCCTTGGGCAGCCTCGGAGCAGATAAGTTGCAGAGCTTCAGCGTCTATTCCGAGGACTGCTGCCATTGCGCCTGCTCCATCCGGAACTGCTGCCTGCATAAATGTACCACGCATGCGTACAATGCGTACTGCATCTGTGAAATCCAATGCACCTGAAGCTACCAACGCACTGAACTCTCCAAGGGAATGTCCAGCAACGACATTTGGAGTCAGACCACTTTCGGCATAAAGCACACGTAAGGCGGCAACGCTAGTAGTCAGAATCGCCGGTTGAGTGTTGGCGGTGAGACGCAGCGCTTCATCCGGACCTTCATGACACATGCGCATCAAGTTATCTCCCAGCGCATCATCTGCCTGTTCAAACAGCTCACGCGCCAGTTTGAATTCAGCACAGAGCTCTTTCCCCATCCCTGCGTACTGCGACCCCTGACCGGGGAATACAAAAGCTAACATTTAATCATGTCCCAGAACTATAAACTTCTTATATGCTTACCAGCGCAACAGGCAAGATCCCCAGGTAAAACCACCCCCAAAAGCATCAAGTAAAACCAGATCACCGGGGTGCAGCAACCCCTTCAGGTTTGCCTCATCTAAAGCTATAGGTATCGACGCTCCGGAGGTATTGCCACACTTATCGACATTCACATACATCTGGCCATCTTGAAGCTTGAGTCGCTTGAACACCGCATCTAAAATGCGCTGATTTGCCTGATGAGGGAATAACATTGCAATATCACTGGTAGTAACGTTATTAGCCATGAGCGCTTCTTCTGCGACTTCATACATGGAGCGCACAGCCATCTTGAAAACCTCATTTCCCGCCATTTTTAAAAATGGCAGACGCGCTTCAATACCAGCAACACTGGCCGGAAAATGGGAACCAAAACCAGGCTGATACAACAATTCCCAGTACGATCCATCGCTGTGTAAGTGGGTTGAAAGAATACCATCATCACCCTCTTGGCCTTCCAACACAACGGCTCCGGCGCCATCGCCAAATAAGATGCAGGTATTTCGGTCCTCCCAGTCGATGATACGACTAAAAATTTCTGCACCGATAACCAACGCACGCCGACAGGAGCCGGTTTCGATAAATTTAGATGCGCTGGCCAGGGCATATACAAATCCACTACATGCTGCGGAAACATCCCAAGCCGACGCGTTGTTGGCACCTATTTTATCCTGAACCAAACACGCTGTAGCGGGCCAAGGGAAATCACCTGTCACGGTAGCTAGCACCACCATGTCAATCTGATCTGCGGTTACTCCGGCCATCTTCATGGCTTTACGCGCAGCCGCTGCAGCCAGATCCGAGGTTTGTTGATCATCAGCTGCGATCCGGCGCTCATGAATCCCAGTGCGAGAAGAGATCCACTCGTTACTGGTATCGACCATTTTCTCCAAATCAAAATTTGTAAGGATTCGCTCAGGTAAATATGATCCTGTTCCTATAATGCGAGCCTTTATTTGTGCCACTTTTAAATTCTCCAATTTTCCAGTTTGCCCAGATAATCACCCATTCAAACCTGTGAAAATATACGCAGCCAACCACCCAACCTCGACGCTTTGCTTTTTATCTTTCGGGCATCAGCATTTTAGATAGTCACGTTAGGCACTGTTGTCGGGCCTGCAATCTGTCCGCCCAGCTTATCCAACTGAAGCATAAGGTCGTCATTTACCGAAGCTAAAACACTTTCAGCTGCCTGTCCAACTGCAGTAGCTATCGACTTTGGGCTGGAACTGCCGTGGCAGATAATACACGTGCCACGAATGCCCAGCAAGGGTGCGCCACCATATTCGTCACAGTCAATTTTGCGTTTGAAGGCCCGAAAAGCAGGACGAGCTAGAAGGTAACCAATCCGTGCTAGAAATCTGGACTGCAGTTCTTCACGCAGCATGGACCCAATGCTTGATGCTAGACCTTCAGATATTTTCAGGACTATGTTGCCCACAAAACCATCACACACAACCACATCTACCGCGCCACTGTAAACATCGCGCCCTTCAACATAACCAAGATAATTAAATTCGTGTTGCTTCAGGCGAGCGTGGGTAGTGCGGGTAAGTTCGTTACCTTTTTTTTCTTCAGCACCATTAGACAATAGCCCGATGCGTGGATCGGCAATGCCCATAATATTGCGAGCATAAACGGCACCCATAATAGCAAATTGTTCAAGATGAGAGGGTCGACAATCAACATTTCCACCGACATCCAGGATCAGCACTTCACCGTGCCGAGCAGGCATGATTGTCGCTATAGCAGGGCGCTCAATACCACTAATCCGCTTTACTACAAACATGCCAGCCGCCATCGTCGCGCCGGAATTGCCGGCACTAACTACTGCCTGCGCATCTCCGTTTTTAACTAGGTCAAACGCAACGCGGATAGATGAGTCTTTTTTTTTGCGCACCGCGTCCGATGCTGAATCGTTCATCCCTACGACCTGAGTGGTATGTCTGACTTGCAGCGCTAGACCCGAAGTGTCATAGCGTACAAGTTCGTGCTCGATTTGCTGAGCATCGCCGACCAGGACAATACCTACTCCGGTGGTACGTGCAGCGAGCACCGCGCCTTCTACTTCAGCCCTTGGGGAGTTATCCCCCCCCATGGCATCAATTGCAATAGTAACAGAATTCATTTAAGGTTTTAAACCGTCTGATTTCAAACAGTTGCGTCCAACACTTCACGATCTTTATAGAATCCGCATGTACCACAAACTCGGTGAGATTGCTTGGGCTCATCACATTGCGGACATACAGAGATGCCGGGGGCACTGAGGTGGTCGTGAGCACGGCGCATATCACGTTTGGATTTGGAGACTTTTTTCTTAGGTACTGCCATGGCTATTACTCCTTATTCTTATTTTATAACTACTTATCAAAAAGCTGATTCCCAGCAACAACAATCGTATGCAGTCAAATCAACAATACATACGCAACAAAAGCGTATTGATAAACCATTCTTAGGCTATTTATCAACCTTAAAATCCCGCAAGGCCGCAAAATGCATACTAACCTTGCCAGCGTTACAATCGCACACTTCGGTATTAAGGTCGACACCGCAAGTGAGACATAGCCCCTTGCATTCTTCTGCACATAAGGGATGTGCTGGAATAGCAAGCACAATCTGCTGTTGAATCTCATCACGCAGATCTATATATTCCCCGTCAAATAAAATCAGCCCCATCTCTTCAGCTGAGAGATCAACCTCTGCGCCTGCCTCGTCGGTAATATCCGGCAGCTCTTCCACATAGGTCTGGCTAAATTCAATCATTAACACAGTGCTGATATTCTCCAGACAGCGGGAGCATTGAAGTGTCACAGTCACTCTGGCACTGCAACTAACCTCGATCATCTGGGCGACCTTACTCAGCCTGACTTCACACTCAACCGGAAATATAAACTGCAACCCTCCAGACTTTGCTATTTCGGGCTTTTCTTCTCCAGTGTCCTGCATTTCAGCCAGCACTGGAAGATCTTCCGGCCCATAGCTAAAGTCCATATTCAGACCTTCTGCCCCTATCTCTTTGACCCTTACTAGCATCGACTCCTCACCATGCCTATATTCTGAC
>CAYPNO010000204.1:0-4496 GCA_964411865.1 uncultured Desulfuromonas sp.
GCCGAATCTTTATCTTAAAAAGGATCCGCTCTTAGCGGATCCTTTTTTTGTCGAATTTTTCTTCTCACCTCACCAATCCCTCCTGTTTATTCTCTGTTGAGCCTAGCCCTTTTCTGTTTCAATTCCAAAACTCTTGATTTTTCGATGTAAATTAGAGCGTTCCAGGCCTATCTCTTCGGCTGTCTTCGATACGTTCCAGTTGTTATCAATTAGTTTGGTACGGATAAATTCCTTCTCAAAATGTTCTCGTGCTTCTTTAAGGTCGCTGTAGTCACTTGCCAGCAAAAGGCTGGATTCCGTCGCAAGAGCTTCCCTTTGTGCTGCCGCTTTTATTTCAGTAGGGAGAGATATAACATCAATAACATTGTCCTGAGTCATAATGACCAGGCGTTCAATGATGTTTTTAAGTTCCCGTACGTTGCCTGGCCACCTATATGCGCTCAGAGCCATCAATGTGTCTTCAGTTAATTGTCTTCCCTCGACGCTTTCCTTTTGGCAGTATGACTGGAGAAAATGTTGGGCCAACATCGGGATGTCATCGCTTCGGTCGCGCAACGCAGGGACCTGAAATGGCAGGACATTGAGGCGGTAGTAGAGGTCTTCCCTGAAGTTTCCTAGCCTGATTTCTTCTTCCAGATTCTTGTTCGTTGCAGCTATGACTCGTACATCAACCTCAATTGTTTTTTCCCCACCTATACGTGTAAATTTATGTTCCTGGAGAACACGTAGAACTTTTGCCTGAGTTTTGAGACTCATATCCCCGATTTCATCAAGGAATAGTGTGCCCTCGTGTGCCAAGTCAAATTTACCCTTGCGCATGGCGATGGCACCAGTAAATGCCCCTTTTTCGTGGCCGAAGAGTTCTGATTCAATGAGATCATCCGGTATTGCAGCGCAGTTTACTTCAATAAACGCTTTCTTGGCACGCTTGGAATGCCTGTGTATTGCGCGTGCTACTAATTCCTTTCCAGTGCCATTTTCTCCGGTAATCAAGACCCATCCTGATGTGGGTGCGGCGATGTAGATTTGCTGTTTTAGTTCTGTAATAGCCTGACTAGTGCCTATTATTTCATAATCACGGGAAATGCGTGCGCGCAAGTTTTTGTTTTCTTCTACCAATTGGTTTAGCTTCAGGGCATTTTGAATGCACACAAGTAGCTTCTCAATGGAGATCGGTTTTTCGATAAAATCATGCGCGCCTAACTTAGTGGCTGTTACGGCAGTCTCAATCGTTGCGTGCCCGCTCATCATGATGACCTGTATCCCATCCCCCAGTCCTTGAATCTTTTTAAGCACATCAATTCCATCCATTCCAGGCATCCAGATATCGAGGAGGATCAGTTCTGGTCCTTCTTCTTGAATTAGGCGTAAAGCAGCCTCACCGTCACTTGCTTTACTAGTTTGATACCCCTCGTCCTGGAGTATCCCCGCGAGACTCGCCTGGATGCTTTGCTCATCATCTACAATAAGTATATGCGCCATAATAGGTTTTTCCGTTTTCTACGGGTCAGGATAAAGGCAACTCGATAATGATTTCGGTGCCGCGTGGATGATGATCTTTCACTCGGATATAACCGCCATGATCTGAAATAATAGTTGCGACAATTGCTAGACCAAGCCCCGTACCACTTTGTTTGGTTGAAAAATATGGTTCGAACAGGCGCGGCTTATCTCTGTCGGGAATGCCGCACCCAGTATCGCAGATAACCAGAGTAGCCATATTCATGCCGATATTCAATTCGGTTGTTAAAGTGATGTTGTGGGGTAGGCCTGCCTCGTGTACAGCGTGTACAGCATTATCGAGCAGGTTGATGATCACGCGCTTTATCTGTTCTCTATCTACGTTTATATTTGGTATTGATGTATCCGCCTTCAGTTTGAATTCAATATCTTTGTGCCCTTGCTGATACAGAATCATGGTGTCGCTGATTATGGAATTTATATTTTCCGGAGCTGGGTTACTTGCGGGCATACGGGCAAAGTTAGAAAATTCGTTTACCAGATTTTTAAGATCGTCAACCTGGTTTATGATTGTCTGAGTGCATTCGTCAAACACACTGTCTTCGTCATTAAATCGGTCGAGGTAGCGACGACGTAAGCGTTGAGCAGACAACTGGATGGGGGTAAGCGGATTTTTGATTTCATGCGCTATGCGCCGCGCCACTTCACGCCAAGCTGCCATGCGTTGAGCCTTTTGCAGCTGAGTTAGGTCATCGAACACAATTACCGTACCCATGATACTGCCATGTTCATCATGTAAGCGGGTTGCATTTAAGAGCAATATTATTTGTTGCCCCTGAATGCTCAGGGATATTTGGCGTTTGACAGTCTCCTTACCAGATTTAATCAACTCGGTAAGAAAACTTTTTACGATTGAAAGTTGTTCTTGATTGACTATTTCCGCATATTTGCGCCCAAGTACTGAGTCGGCTTGAATTTTAAGGAGGCGTTCTGCGGATTTGTTAATAGTCGTAAGTATCCCGAATCTGTCGATGGAAATCACACCGGCGGTTACATTGCGCAGCAATATTTCCATGTAGCGGCGGCGCTGTTCAAGTTCGATATTGGAGTTTTTAAGTTCAGTATGCGCATGTTGAATCCGCGAGCGTTCGCGGCTTAATTCAGTTGTCATCTTTCCGAAAGAATCGATCAGTTGGCCGATTTCATCGTCTCCAGCTGGCGGAAGTTGTACCTGGAGATTATCATTGCTGATTTGATTGGTGGCTGTAACCAGTTCCTGAATAGGGACTGTTATGGAGCGGGCTATACGGAGCCCGAACCATGTCGCAAGAAAAATTATTATTAAAGCGATAAGCAATAAAATTGCGATATAGCCTTGCTTAACTTTCCCCTTAAGTTCTTTTGATTCCTTGTACTGTTGGTAGGTGGTCGAAATTTCTTCCATTTTGTTAACTAGGGAATAGGGGACATGGTAGTTAATCACCACAACTCCAACAACATCATTTGTATTCCAATTAGAATATATAGGGACAATTCCACGTATGAGGTCCGCCTTTCCTGTAGGAGTAATTCTAGTAAACCGCTCCCCTTTAAGCGCCTCATTTATCGTTGTTGACCCAGGGTCGGTAAAGTCAGCTGAAGGAATGTCTGGGTTGGAGGCACGGACCAACTCCTCGTGGGTAGATGAAAAAACCTCCACTACACCAAGGTTGTATTCTTGCTGTTTTTTGTGAATCAATGCGCGCAGATTATCGAGATTGCTTTCATTGAGCAGTTTCTGCTCTTTGATCTGGTGTGCTAGCTGATCTCCATAGAAGAGAGCATTTGTAGCGGAGTTTTTATAATAGGTTTGTGCCACAGACAGCGATTCAGATAGTGATTTTTCCACTTCAGCGCTGAACCAACTTTCGATAGAATTCGTAATAAATGCGGCGGATGCGAAAAACAATAATAGGGTTGGTATGAGTGACAGAGATACAAAGGTTGCAACTAGGCGGGTACGCAGCTTTGCACCTGGGGTGTTGCGTCTGCGTTCCAGTACAAGTTTCAGTATGTTTCTGAAGATCAAAAAAAAGAACAGGATGATGAGCAGAATGTTGATATTTATCAGGGCAAGAACCAGAATGTTGTTTGAGATCTGTATCTGCGCTGCCTGTTCGAACAGAAGGCGTTTTAAATAAGGGAATACGCCAATCAAGATGACACTTAGGAATATAAGTCCCCATTCACGTCTGCGTTTACGTTGCTCCGTGCCTGATTTTTGTTTGCGCATAGAGGGGAAAAGCTCCTATAGAACCTGATATTCGGAGAAGAAAAGAATTAGTGTTGAGGCTCGCAAGTATAATCTCATGCTCGCGTAGTTCTCGCAAGTAACTGACAATAATAAAAAAGGCAGCCTAGTGGCTGCCTTCAAGATTGGGCGTTGAGTATGTGTGATCAGGCCTTGGCCATGGCAACCTCGGGCTGAAGCGCGGGTAGGCTTATCCCTTCATGGATGGCAGCCTTCTCAAATTCAATATAGCGCCAGCTATCTGGGGACGCCAGAATTTTTTCAACCATTTTGTGGTTTATGTCGTGGCCACCCTTGTGCGACCTGATGTGTCCAAGGATAGAGTGTCCTAGTAAGCTGAAATCTCCTACCGTATCAAGAATTTTATGCCGAACGAATTCATCTGAGAACCTAAGACCTTCAGGATTCAGAATTTTGTCCGCCCCGATTACGACCGCGTTATCGAGAGAACCTCCCTTCGCAAGTCCCTGCGATTTAAGGTATTCGACTTCTTCATAGAAACCGAAGGTGCGCGCGGAAGCAATGTCTTGACAGAAGCTCTGCTGAGAAACTTTAACTGAACGGCTTTGACGTTTGATGCAGGGATGATTGAAGTCTAAGTCAAAGCTGATACGTAAGAATCGAGAAGGAATAATGCTAATTCGCTTATCCCCCTCCTGAAGGTGGATAGGCTTAGTGATGGAGATAATTTTACGGCTTTGGTCTAGGCGAGTAACGCCAATACTTAGAATTTTATCGATAAACG
>CAYPNO010000205.1:0-4456 GCA_964411865.1 uncultured Desulfuromonas sp.
ATGTTCTGGTAACCGGGGGGGCGGGTTATATAGGCTCCCACACCATGGTAGAGCTGCTTGAAGGTGGGCACGAGGTGATCTGTGTTGATAGTCTGGTCAATTCATCGCCCAAGGCGCTGGAGCGGGTGGAGGAAATCACTGGGCGCAAGGTGACATTTTATCCCTATGATGTGCGGGAGAAAGATAAGTTAAACCAGGTTTTTAACACCCACGCGGTGGATGCGGTGATCCACTTTGCTGGGCACAAGGCGGTGGGGGAATCGGTGGCGCAACCGCTGGAATACTACAACAACAATCTTTATTCCACCTTGGTGCTGAGTGAAGTGATGGGTGCGCACGGGTGTAAAAACCTGGTGTTCAGTTCCTCCGCTACCGTGTATGGAGACCCGAAGAGTGTCCCTATTGCCGAAGACGCTCCACTTGGTCCCACCAACCCGTATGGACGCACCAAACTGATGCTTGAGCAGATCCTTACCGATTTGCACGCCTCAGACCCAAAGTGGGATGTGGTTCTGCTACGCTACTTCAACCCAGTGGGGGCACATCCGTCCGGTCTGATCGGGGAAGATCCGCGGGGGATACCGAACAACCTAGTGCCGTTTGTGGCCCAAGTTGCGGTGGGGAAGCGGGAGCACTTAAGCGTATTCGGCGATGATTATCCTACCCCTGATGGCACTGGGGTGCGTGATTATGTCCACGTAGTGGATTTAGCGCGTGGGCACCTGAGTGCGTTGGAGCGTGGCTTGCCAGAAGCTGAGCGGAAAGGGCAGGCACTCACGCTCAATTTAGGAACCGGGCAAGGCTATTCCGTGCTGGAGGTGGTGCGCACCTTTGAAGCCGCCAGTGGTAGGGCGATTCCCTACCAGATTGTGGCCCGTCGACCAGGGGACATAGCCGTGTGCTACGCCGACCCGACCTTGGCGCGGACGCTGCTGGGCTGGGAAGCGAAATTTGATTTAGAGCGGATGTGCGGTGACGCATGGCGCTGGCAGAAGAGCAATCCTGATGGATATGCGAGCTGAGAAGTAGGGGCAATTCGTGAATTGCCCCTACAGTTGCGGTGCGAAAGGGCTTGGGTGCTTGTGGGATATTGTAGGGGCTGAATCCATTTCCGCCCGGCCTGTAGAATCTCGGGCCGATATAGAATCGGCTCCTACGGTGGTTGTGATACCGCCGTGGGTGCAGTTGTCCTGTCAGAATGAAGCGTTTGTTAAATCCGCAACTCCTCTACCTGCATCCTCGCTCCGCTTTGGGTCAGGTAGAAGAATAGGTAAACAACTTTTTCAGCATTGCCATCCTCGCTAATGTGCTGCTGAGCTAGCGCGGGGAGCCTGGCTGCAAAATACTGCATTTTTATCCCCATCCCCTTGACCTGCTCCAACTTTTCCTTCACCTGCTCTTTTACCCGCTGTTGTTCTTTGGCCTGCAGTTGGAAGGTGAAAAAATTGGGAATTTTAGCGGGCGTTATCGCTTCGCGCAGCGCCAGATCGCGCGCTAGCGTCTGCTGCAGCAATTCCAGCACCTGAGGTTGAGTGCTGAACATGCTGTGCGCCGCTGCTGCCAGGTGCTCGAAAATCTCCCGCTGCCCGAGGGGAAAGCGCAGCAGATCGTGTTTTTTCCAATATCTCTCCAACTCAGCCAAGGCGCTGGCGACGCTCTGGCGCTGCCGGCCAACTTCAAGAATGAAGTTAGTCGCGCGCCCGCAGTTCCAAGTAAGGTCGAGCAGGCGACTTATGCCGCGCAGGTGCTCTAGAGCGAAGAAATCGAGCTTGTCTGATCTCAGTATTGTGTAGGGGGGGGTGGGATCGTAGTGTAGTTCCAGCGCGGCGGCGTCGCGGCGTAACGGCGCGCCGGGGAGAAGTTTCAGAGGCTCAATCTGCAAATGATGCGGGCGCAGCTGCATTAATGTATCGATGCCGTGCAGAATCTGGGTGGCATCGTCCCCTGGCAACCCCGCGATTAGATCCAGGTGGATGTGAATATGGGTACGGCGCAGCAGATGTTCCACATTGGCCAGCAGAACCTCCAACGGAGCGTGGCGCTGCACCGCCTTAAGGGTGTCCTCCATGGTTGACTGAACCCCGATCTCAAACTGAAACATCCCCTCTGGCACCTGCTCCAACATCTGCAGGGTGGGGGCGTCGAGGAGGTGGGCGCCAATTTCAAAGTGGAAATGGCTGCTACGGTTATGTTCGAGAATAAAGGCAAAGATGGTACGCGCCCGCTGGGGATCGTAGTTGAAGGTTCGATCCACCAGCTTGATTTTTGCCACCTGTTGTTGCATGAGCAGAAGCAGATCCTGCTTGATCCGCTGCATGGAAAAACTGCGTACCTTGGTGTCGAGGGCGCTCATGCAGAAGGCGCAACTATAGGGACAGCCTCTACTGCTCTCGTAATAAACAAAGCCCTTATCGCAATCCATAAGTCCGAGGGTATAGGGCGATGGCAGTTCGTCCAGGTGTTCGAGTAGTAAGGCTTGCGGTTCCGTTATTATTCCGCTCGCAGTGCGTAGACTTAAACCCCCGAGTTCGATTGGTGTCGTGCCTGTCTGCCACGCGAGTAGTAGTGCTCGCAGTGGGCGTTCCCCTTCGCCGTGGATAATGGCGCTGATGCCGGGATGCTGCTCCCATATATTGGATTCTGGGTAGCTGATCTCAGGGCCACCGAGGACAATACGGGTATGGGGTGACGCGATATGGATGGCATCCACTAAAGCCAGAGTTTCACTGCGGTTCCAGATATACACAGAAAAAGCGATAACCTCGGCGTGTTCATCTAAGAGTGCCGCCAGGATGTTGTCACGCGGTTCGTGGACGGTAAATTCGCGGATCAGTAGTTCGCCACAGGTGTCGCGGCAATAAGCGGCGAGACAGGGTAGAGCCAGACTCGGGTGGATAAATTTGCTGTGCAGGGTGGTCAGTACTGTTTTCATGTTGCGCAGGATAAGATAAATACGCCGATTTTGCATCCTCTTTAAGTCTATGCCTGCTAAAGCTATGCAAAGAGGCATGTGTTGTTTCTCTCGCAGATCTCCTTGTGGCTCCTTAGAAAGCTAACAATATTGAGCTTGTTTATCCGTGGGTAGTTGCTGTAGCATTGTGTGCCCGAGTTTCCCTCGGGCATAGGCGATGTGTAGAGTTTTTCGCGCCTGTTTCTGCACTGTACAATGATAAGATCGTGAACGATAAGAAAGTTAAAACAGGATAAAGTTGAAGGGAAGAGGGTATGACCTTTTTTAGCGTGGTGGCGATGCAGGACGGCGAAGTTTTCGAGCATCCTGAATATCGTATGGCCGCAATGAGTGGGAACGAGGTCTGTGTGCCTGATCCTGCCGAGATGATCCCGCTGCCTGAAGGGAGCCGCCTGTTTACCTTGCCAGGCCTGAACCCGATAGGAATCAACCCGCGCACCGGCAAGGCGCAAGTGATCCGCAATCTGCCCCGATCCATGGGGGGCGAACCGGTGCAGGCCGTGTGTGCCTTCATGTCTCCGGCGTATATGCGTACGTATCTGCCGGCGGTTGAGTACCCATCCAAACATCAGACTTTACCCCTGTGGGCCTATACGGCGCTGGCGTGGTGCGCCGAAGAGGAGCGTTTTTACGTTCCGGCTCTCAAGGTGGATCGCAGTACGCAGTGGGAGCCGGAATACTTTGACGACCGCGAAGTGGCTCCCGGGGTCGATGAACTGTTAGGACGTTATCCGGACAATCGCCTGTTGTTGCAATTATCGCGCTGTGCTCTCGATTATCATTGTTTTGCGGCCAAAAATCTGTTTTTACGGCGTTGGGAAGCGCCGCTGCCCACCTCACCGACATGCAACTCCAGGTGTTTGGGATGTCTGTCATATCAGGCAGCGGAAAACGAATGCTGTCCTTCGAGTCAGGAGCGCATAGACTTTATCCCTACGGTGGAAGAACTAGTCCAGACAGCAGTTCCACATCTGGAAAACGCTGAAAATGCTATCGTCTCCTTCGGGCAGGGATGTGAAGGTGATCCCATTATGCAGGCGGACATGATCTGTGAGGCCGTGCGTGAGATGCGCCGTCGTACCACGCGTGGCACTATCAATTTCAACTCCAACGCATCTCTACCGGAGAAGGTAGAAGCCTTGGCCAAATCCGGGCTGGATTCCATCCGGGTCTCCCTCAACTCGGTGCGCGAGCCCGTGTATAATGCCTATTATCGCCCCCGAGCATATGGCCTGGCCGATGTGTTTGAGTCGGTACGGCGTGCCAAAGACCATGGCCTGTTTGTTATGTTTAACTATCTAGTATTCCCTGGTGTCACCGATCAGCGTGCCGAGATGGAAGAGCTTCTGCGCGTTATTGAACACTACAAGGTGGATATGGTCCAGCTACGCAATCTGGCGATTGATCCGCAACTGTACCTGCAGGCGCTACCGCCAGCGCAGGATTGTGTGGGGATGGCATATATGTTTAATGAAATTAAAGTGC
>CAYPNO010000206.1:0-4420 GCA_964411865.1 uncultured Desulfuromonas sp.
GTAGAGTATCTTAAGAGCGTATTCACGCCCATTTCTGCGGTTACCAAGTGACATAGTTAAATATTTCTGAAGAGGTTTACCATTTCCATTGCGGTGACCGCAGCTTCAAAGCCTTTATTACCAGCTTTGGTACCAGCACGCTCTACGGCCTGTTCTATGGTGTCTGTAGTTAGCACTCCAAAAGCCACAGGAACACCGGTGTCAAGACTAACCGATGCGATCCCTTTAGAGACTTCGGCACTTACATAATCAAAGTGAGGAGTAGCGCCGCGAATAACGGCTCCAAGGCAGATAACAGCATCATATTTGCCTGTTTGGGCAATTTTTTTTGTCACTAATGGGAGCTCAAACGCACCGGGAACACGAATAATCTCGATATCTTCCTCGACTGCTCCATGACGCAAGCACGCATCAAGTGCTCCTTCAACTAGGCGTTCGCAGATGAAGCTATTAAACCTGCTCACTACAATCGCATATTTGTGGCCAGTTGCATTCAGCTGACCTGCTATATTTTTGACCATCTACAGCTCCGTAATTAAGAAGGGTTGTGGTTACAAATGTGTGAGTAAGTGCCCGAGTTTGCATTTCTTGGTCGCTAGATAGCGGGCATTGACACAGGTAGACTCAATCTCAATGGGGATACGTTCTACCACCTCTAGTCCATAGCCTTCAAGACCAACAATTTTCTTGGGATTATTGGTCATAAGACGAATTTTCTTTACCCCTAGTTCGGTTAAAATTTGAGCACCGATACCGTAATCGCGCAGATCAGCTTTGAAGCCCAGACTCTCGTTGGCTTCAACAGTATCTTGGCCGCAATCCTGCAAGGCATATGCCTTGAGTTTATTTACCAGGCCAATTCCGCGCCCTTCCTGACGCAGATACACCACTACCCCATTGCCAGCTTTGTCGATCTGCTCCATGGCGGCATGGAGTTGTTCGCCACAGTCGCAGCGCATGGAGCCGAACACATCTCCGGTCAAACATTCGGAGTGCATCCGCACTAGAACTGGAGAGCCAGACTCTATTTCACCCTTCTGTAAGACTAGATGATTGGCACCATCGATATCATTTTCGTATACGATTAACTTGAATTCTCCACCATGACACGAAGGGAGAATCGTTTCTGCCGCACGGCGTACCATAAGTTCGGTACTCATACGGTAAGCTATAAGATCGGCTACGGTAACAATTTTGATATCATGCTTGAGAGAGAACTCTTCTAGCTGCGGCATCCTCGCCATGGATCCGTCGTCATTCATGATTTCGCATATAATGCCAGCTGGTTTCAAACCAGCCATCCGCGCCAAGTCAATTGAACCTTCCGTTTGTCCGGTGCGCACCATCACTCCCCCCTTGCGCCCACGTAGTGGAAATACGTGTCCTGGACGTGCCAAATCTGCACTGGTGGAGTTGTTATCTATGGCAACTTTGATGGTATGTGCCCGATCTGCTGCGGAAATCCCAGTTGTAACTCCCCGCTTGGCTTCGATAGAAACAGTGAAGGCTGTTTCAAAGGCAGAATTATTATCCGCAACCATAGGTTGGAGATCGAGAAGATCTGCGCGCTCTTCCGTAAGGGACAGACATATAAGACCCCGACCTTCTTTTGCCATAAAATTAATGGCTTCAGGGGTAACCATCTCTGCGGCCATGGTGAGATCACCTTCATTCTCACGATCTTCATCGTCAGCTAAAATCACCATTTTCCCCTGGCGGATATCTTCCAGTGCTGCTTCTACTCGTGCAATGGTCATCTAAATTTCTCCAAGTGTTTATATCTACGGTTAGTAACATTGCTTGGTCAAAAGAAACCGTTTTCCGCTAATTTTTCGATACTCAGACCTGTTGTGGCGGATAGTATGCTATGCCCTGGAGCATCAGAGATCGGGGTAAGCAACTTTTCGATATAGCGCCCAAGCATATCAGTTTCTATATTTACTCTGGCGCCCACACCATAGTGCTGTAAGGTGGTTTTGGCAAGGCTGTGTGGAATAACTGCTACAGAAAATGTGGTTTCGGTCACCTCATTGACAGTCAGGCTAATACCATCAACAGCTATGGAGCCCTTGCCTATTACGTAGCGCATGAACTCACGTGGAATTTCGAGCGTAAAACGCACAGCTATGTCATCTTGAGCTCGCTGTACTATGCTACCAACAGTATCAATATGGCCGCTTACCATATGTCCGCCGAGGCGATCGCCAAGGCGCAGGGCGCGTTCAAGATTTGCCCTGTCCCCGACATTCAAGGCACCAAAGGTACTACTTTGCATAGTTTCAGGTGAAACGTCAGCTTCAAACACCCCTGCACCGTGCCTCACTACCGTAAGGCATACACCATTAACCGCGATACTGTCACCCAGAGCGATCTCTGAAGGTGGCAAACTGGTTGCAACCTTTAGCCTAAAACTACGTCCGTGCCGCTTTACGTTATCAATTCGTCCAAGGTCTTCTATTAAACCGGTAAACATCTGCTCACCTCACCCTCAATAAGGATATCTTCGCCAAAGCAGCGCACATTGATAATATTCACTTTATGTGCTGAATCGAGCTGTTCAGGCCCCTTGCCCGCAAAAATACCGTTACCATCTGCCCCACCTAGCAGCTTAGGTGCGATATAGAACATGATCCTGTCAACTAAACCATGTTGAAGCAGAGCCTGATTAACTTTGGCACCACCTTCAATCAACACACTCTGAATGTTACGCCTACCCAGTTCATCAAGAGCCGCTCTTAAATCAACATGCCCAGCTTCGTCCTGTGCAACACTAACAACTTCTACCAGGGGATGGGCTTCCAACGTGGAGCGCTTGTGGGTATTTGCGTTAGCGGTGGTCATAATCAGAGTAAGGGCGCTTGATTTATGTTGTACCAACGCTGCGGTGGGATCAATGCGCAAGTGTGAATCCAACACAACCCGGATTGGATCACGTCCGGACTGCGGCTTTTCGAGTCGAGTATTTAAACGCGGATTATCTGCCTGCACCGTGCCAATCCCCACCAGAATTGCATCTACACGGTCGCGCACTTGATGTACATGCGCCCTGCTTTGTTCGCCAGTTATCCATTGAGAAGAGCCTGTGGATGTGGAGGTTTTTCCGTCAAGGGTTATTGCACTTTTGAGAATCACCAAAGGATGTCCGGTGTTAACATGCTTAATAAACGGGGCACATAGATAGCGACATTCAGTTTCCAGAATTCCGGTTACAACCTCCACCCCAGCGGCACGTAGACGCTTGACACCACGTCCGTTAACCAAGGGGTTGGGGTCACAGATCCCGACAAAAACGCAACGTATTCCAGCCGCAATTATTGCATCGCAGCAAGGGGCCGTGCGGCCAAAATGGGAACATGGCTCCAAGGTCACATAGAGATCTGCTCCATTGGATCTGATACCAGCTTCACGTAGAGCAAATATTTCGGCGTGTGGATCTCCAGCTTTGGGATGATAACCGCGTCCGACTACTTCTCCTTCGGCAACGATGATAGCCCCAACCGCTGGGTTGGGTGACGTTCGCCCTTCGCCCCTATGTCCAATCTCCAAAGCCTGTCGCATGTATGCTACATGCACCTCATGTTCTACATGGAGACCTGCATGTTTAGAGGAGAATATATCCACCATTCACGTATTGCTATTTAGTATGTTATTTTTTAGAAGCATAATTTAGAAGCCATATTATTTATTTTAGACTTTGAAGATCAGCATTCTGACGCTTCAAAATATCGGTGAGTTCCTCCATGAACTCGTTAATATCCTTGAACTGGCGATACACAGAGGCAAACCTGACATAGGCGATCTCATCCAGTGAGTGCAACGATTTCATCACTGCTTCCCCGATGGCTGCTGCCTGAATTTCCCGTTCTGAAGATTCCTGAAGTTGCATCTCAAGGGCATCTACAACCTTTTCGATGGTTTCAATGGGGATGGGACGTTTCTCACACGCACGCCGAATTCCTGAGGTAATCTTGCTGCGGTCAAAGGGTTCGCGACGACCATCCTTCTTTACCACCATAGGTAGAATCTCTTCCACCCTTTCGTATGTGGTGAAACGCCGTTCGCACTCACTACATTCGCGCCGGCGCCGGATATTATTACCTTCCTTGCCCAGGCGCGAATCAATGACACGAGTTTCTAGGCAGCCACAGAACGGACACTTCATCGATTAACTTCCTGCTTAGGATTGATAACAACGCACCTTCATACCAGATTCTTTAAGTAAGGCAGTAGCAAGTTCATCAGGATAACCATCTAGATAAACGATGGTTGCTATTCCAGAGTTAATAAGCATTTTAACACATATCACACAGGGCGCGTGGGTACAGTATAGCGTTGCCCCAGAGATATTGGTGCCATGCTTGGCCGCCTGTATGATGGCATTTTGCTCAGCATGTAACCCCAAGCACAGCTCGTGTCTCTC
>CAYPNO010000207.1:0-4417 GCA_964411865.1 uncultured Desulfuromonas sp.
AATTAAATTATTCAGAGGGTGATTTTTGAATAAGATTGTAAAGATTTTCCCAGTCAACTCAACATTCTTTAGATTTCAAATAACTGATTCAGAAATCTATAATAAAATTGTTGATAGATTCTCATATGAACTACCTGTATTTCTACAGACAAAATATTCCACAAAGAAGTTGACAATCATCAAAGCTAATTGTTTGCTCTATGTTGGTTTGATAAATGACTTCATTGAGTTTCTTGAACAGAATGAGATAGAATATAAGTTAGAAGGAAAAATCATTGAGAAGGAAAGAATAGAGGATGAAACCCTACAAAGATTCATAACCAAACTGAATCTTTTCCTTGAACTCTATCCACATCAGTTTCAAGCAGTCAAGTCTGTCATAGAAAACAAAAGAAGAACAGTTCTCTCACCAACATCTTCAGGAAAGTCACTCATCATTGCAATTCTTTTTGGATTTTTCCTTGCAATGAGAAAAGACCCAAAGAAGAAACTGCTTCTTGTTGTTCCAAACAAACTTCTTGTCAATCAGATGTATTCTGATATGATGCTCTACTTTCAGAAATCACCCTTTGATATCAAGAACTTCATTCAGCCAATTCACTCTGAAATCAAAAACAGAGACATGACAAAACCAATCATCATCACAACATGGCAATCTCAGAAAGGAACAAACTTCAAATTCACTGATTGTTTCAATGAGAGTTTTATGGAAAATGTTGAGATGATTATCTATGATGAGGTTCACTTCTCAACTGCAACAGAGTCAAAACAAGTCATTGAATCTGCAATCAATGCAAAATATAAAGTTGGATTGACTGGAACTCTTTATGATGACAATGAATACAAGAACACAGTGATTCAAGGAATGTTTGGTGAGATTGTTTCATTTATCACAACAAGAGAAATGATTGACATGGGAATTGCATCTGACATTGACATTCATCAAATTAGATTGAAACGCAATTACACACTGCCAGAAGGTTCAGGATATAATGAAGAACTTGAATATGTCAGAGGAAGTCAGAAATATCTTGATTATGTTGTCAATTTTGTTGGAAAGAATTGTTCAGGTGGAAACACATTGATTCTTCACAGAAGTATTCAGTTTGGAAAAGACATTGTCAATACAATCAAAAGACTTTATCCAAAGAAAGTTGTCTATGTCATCAATGGAAGTGTTCCTGCAATTGAAAGAGAGAAGATAAGAAAGAAGTTGAATAATGAAAATGGTGTCATAGTTGTTGCGACATTTTACACAGTTGGAACAGGTGTTTCAATAAACAATCTTCACTTTGGTGTTTTTGTTGAAGGCATGAAATCAAACATCAGGGTCATTCAGGCAATTGGAAGGATGTTGAGAAAGTTTGCAAGCAAGAGCAAGGCAGTGCTTTTTGATTTTGTTCCATGTCTGAGAATTGACATGGCAAAGGGAAGTCGTAAGGGAACATTAATAGACCATGCTGATAGAAGAGTGGTTCATTATGAGAATGAACAACATTTTTTTAAAATTCATGAGTTTGACTTTGATTTTTAAAATAAAATAGATAATATTGAATTTGTTGATTGGAGGAAGTGATGATTGATTATGTAATTGGCTCAGTTGTTGAAGAAGATGAAGACCTTGATGAACTTGATTTTGTTACCTTTCATGATTTATTATGTTTGAGAGGGAATGAAGTTGGTTATTATCAAGCACTCCATGAATTTTATGAAAAAGGATATCTCACAGAAGAGAGATTATACAAGTTGAAGGATACTTTATTTTCTGACACACTCTACAAAGAACTTGAAAAGAAGAATGTTTTCAAAAAGATAGATGTGTCTAAAATTTTTGAACAGGAGGGAAGTGATGAGTAACAACATGGATTTAGACCTTTTTTTAAACCCAGAGAAACAAGCAGAAGTTCTGAAGTCAGTTCAGAGCAAAGAAAAGAAAAGGTATGATGCAGACCCAACAATTTACAAACCAACATTCAAGGATGGAAGACCAAATGTTGTCACTGGATTCTTTCTTCCTAACCCACATTCTTTCACAGACAAATTTGGTGTGAAGAGATATATGCATATTGCTTCCACTTGGAAACACTGGTACAAAGAAGGAACGGAAAACATCATAGTCAACTGTCCATCAAGAATGGAACAGGAAGTCTATGGTCAGTGGGGCAAATGTCCTCTTTGTGATTTTGTCAATGACAAGTGGCCATATGTGAGAACGAAAGAAACTGGTGTCAATGACAACTTCAATATGAGAAAAGCAAAAGGTGAACACATCATCAATTTCTACATAGAGAATGATGCATTGTTTCCTGAGAGAAATGGAACAGTTGTCAAACTTGTTCTTCCAAGCGATGTTCGGACACAGCTCAGAGGAAAACTTGATGGACAGAAAGATGCTACATCTGGGAAATATTTGATTCAACCCGAGAATGTTTTTGCATTTCCAAATGTCAGAAGATACAACATCATAGTTGAACAGAGCAAACAGAATTCAAATTGGAGAAACTTTGAGAAATCAAACTTTGGTGACAAAGTTCTTTTCATGGATGGTGATGTCAATAAAATCAAAGCAATTCTTGCAAAGTGTTTTGACCTTTATAATGACATAGTGAAACCGTTTGTTGAAGAAGTTCCATCAACAGAAGCAATTAAAGCACTTCTCAAATCAATCTATGGTGAAGACTATTCTTCAACTAAAGAAGATGATGAAGTTGTTGATGACATTCCACAGATGAAAACTGAAACTGTTGAAACAAAAAAAGAAGAAATGAAAGTTGAAACAAAGAAGGTTGAAGTCAAAGAAGATGAAGAAGCAGAAGCCGTCATTGATGATATTCCTGAGTTTAATTTTGACCCAGATGCATATAACAATTAGGAGAGAACAATGAGGGATTTTTTAAAGATTGCAAAGAATTTGATTGATTCTATGAAGAGAAAGAAATCAGAGAGAAAGATGAAGGATGTAGCAAACACTGTCAAGAGGATTGCAAAGAAGATGAATTCAAAACAGTTGCAAGGTGTTATGTCAAAAATCAATCCACCTGGTTCAAAGATGAAGAGGAGATTGAAAAGAAGAGCTGAAGGAAAATGTGGTGCGTTAAAAATTTATTGTTAGAGGAGGGTTTTAATGAAATTTAATCTTGGTGACAAAGTTGTTACTGAAAAAGGAAATGTTGTTGTGGTTGAGGGATTTAATATTCATTCTTTCAATGGAAGGACTGTCATCAAATATATCACATCTGGTGGTGGTTTTGAAGAGTCAACATTGAAGAAATATGTTGAGAAGAAAGAGAGTGAGAATTTGATTGATTCTATGAAGAGAAATTCATATTCATTTTCAAGGGCATTGAGATTCTTGAAGGATGGAAAGAAAGTTCAGAGGAAAGGATGGAATGACACTTTTCTGATGATAGTTTTTGCAGATGATGTTGCTTACACAAAAGAGTTTGTTGATAGACTCAATTGTGATTGTGAGAACAGTTGGTATATTACGATAAAGACACATGATGGAATTTTGGTTCCTTGGCAACCAAATTCAAGTTCACTGTTGGCAAATGATTGGATTATTTTTGAAGGAGAGAAGAAATGACATCAGAAAAGAAAAAACTTGATTTGAGGATCTTTGACACACTGAAAATGTTTGCAGGAGCAGACAAAAGACTTCACAAGGTGTGGATTGAAAAAGATAAGATAATTCTCAATGAACCAAAAATTCGTTCTCTCATGTACACCCCAGAAGCTCCAATATTCAATTCAGATTTTGGCATCTCTGACTTGGTGAAGTTCTCTTCTATGATTTCTCTTTTTGATGACCTTGAAATTGAAATTGACATTCCAAACATTGTGATGAGAAATTCAAACAACTCTCAGATGATGGTTTTCAGAACATCAACAAAGCCAGCATTTGAACCAATCATAGAGAGCAACACAAAAGCAAAGGGAATTCATGACATCTCCTACAAACTTGAAGAGGAAGGAAAACATCTTGAGTTTGAACTCAACCATGAAATAGTTTCAAAGATTGGAAAAGCATCTTCAATTCTCTCATCTGGTTCAGCTGTTAAATCAATTTTTAGGATTGAGAAAGATGCTGACTGTGATGACATCAAAATCATTGTGACAAATGAAGCAACAGAAAATGTTTTCACTCAGACAGTGAAATCAAACAACATTGGAAAGATTGGAAAGTTTTCACACTCTTTCAACTCTGACTTCATCCTTCCTGGAAACTGGAAAGTTAATGTCTTTGATGAAGTGTTGAACATTGGTGGAAGAGAAGTTCCAACTGTCTGGTGTCACATGGTTGACAAGGAGAATGGACTGTCACTGATAATCGTTTACAGAAATGAGGGATAAATGATAAAAATATCATATAAAACTGATGGTAAAACATATCTGAATATCTTGGTAGAGATAGACA
>CAYPNO010000208.1:0-4412 GCA_964411865.1 uncultured Desulfuromonas sp.
GCAATCAAATCCTGGCTGCACACGCCGACGAGGCAGTGTTTATGCTTTCTGGCTTACCGCTGTCGCTTAAAGAAGCGCAAAATATTAAACAACCTTAAAGGAATCCTCCCCGTGAATATTGCACAACACCCTCTGCTTACCGAAACGTTAAGCGCCATCCACCCAGCTGATGCTAGCGCACGCCAGCAGGCGCGCGCCCGTCTCGAGCAACTGGCTACCCCCCCGCATGCCCTCGGTCAATTATTAGATGTCGCCGAAGACTTGGCCGCCATTTCCGGCACCATCACCCCAAGCGTGCGGCGCAAAGCTATCGCCGTCATGGCTGGAGATCACGGCATTGTCGCCGCCGGAGTGAGTAAATTTCCTCAGAGCGTAACGGTGGAGATGGTGCGAAACTTCCTGCAGGGCAAGGCCGGGATCAATGCGTTGGCGCGCCAGGTTGATGCCAGCCTGATGGTGGTTGATGTCGGAGTTGCGGGGGATTTAACGCCACTGTACCCAAGCGCGGCACTGCTTGATCGCAGAATCGCTGCAGGAACGGCGGATTTCTCACACGGGCCTGCCATGAGCCGCTCGCAGGCCTGTCGGAGCCTCGAAGTTGGGATTGAAGTTGCGAATCTTTTGGCTCACCGCACTGATGTATACGCCACCGGCGATATGGGGATCGGCAATACCAGCCCCTCCAGTGCCATTATTGCCTGTCTGTGCCGCTGCGATATTGCCAGCGTCACCGGACGGGGAACGGGTCTCGATGATGCCGCCCTCCAGGCCAAAATCGCCATTCTCGACCAAGCGCTGCGCCTGAACCAACCCAACCCAGACGATGGCCTCGACGTGCTCGCCAAGGTGGGAGGATTTGAGATCGGAGCCATCGCCGGGCTGATCCTCGGCGCTGCTGCGCTGCAAAAACCTGTAGTCCTTGACGGCATCATCTCCACCGCTGGAGCCATGCTCGCCGCAAATCTTGCCCCGCACAGTTGCGATTATATGCTCGCCGGACACCGCAGTGCCGAACCGGGACACAGCATCGCGTTGAAACATCTGGGCAAAACCCCGCTCCTCAATCTGGGTCTGCGCCTCGGAGAAGGAACCGGCGCGGCTCTGGCCATGAATCTGGTGGAGGCTGCGGTGGCGATCCTCACCGAGGTGGCCACCTTTGAAGAGGCTGCGGTATCGCAACCTGACCAATCCAACCATGAGAGCCCTGCCCAGTGAAATCATTTTTTGCCGCCCTGAGTTTTCTCACCATTGTGCGTATCCCCTCGGCCTGGTGTGGAGATGAAGCGGATTTGTCCCGCAGCCTCAACTGGTATGCGCTGGTCGGGCTCCTCATCGGCATCGGCATGGCACTCCTCGATGGGGTGCTGTGTGCACTCCTGCCGGACACCCTGCTCCCAAGTGCTTTACTGGTGGTGGCACTGATTGGTGTCAGTGGCGGATTACATCTTGATGGCGTAGCCGACAGCGCCGATGCGTTCATGAGCTCACGCTCGCGTGAGCTCATGCTGAACATCATGAAGGATAGCTGCATTGGCGCGATGGGCGCGCTGAGCATCGCAAGTCTGCTGCTCCTCAAGTTTGCCGCCCTCGCTTCTCTGACGGGCGAAGCTCGCTGGGCGGTAATAGTTCTCATCCCCTTGGCCGGGCGCGCCGCCATGGTGCTACCGCTGGCCACTCTGTCTTACGCGTGCCCCGGTGGGCTGGCCGAGCTGACGCGACAGCAGGCTCGCCCGCGCCACGCCTTGGGTGCCGTGCTGGTGCTGCTGTTCAGCGCAACGCTGTTGCTCCACCTTTACGGTTTTCTCATCGTCGCAGCGGTGCTTGTGGTGACCCTTCTGTTTGGGCGTTACTGCCGAAATAGAATCGGCGGATTCACCGGCGACACCCTCGGCGCTACCTGCGAGCTAGCCGAATTGAGCACCGTTATCATTGCCGTGCTGGTGCTACACGCTGGAGGCTTGGCATGACTCCTCTAGACATAAAATCCACCCTGCCACCCCGTCACCAGCATGGCGGCAACCTGACCCAGCTCAGGCAGCGCAGTGGCCTCGCCACCCGGGAGCTGGTGGACTTCTCCGCCAGCCTGAATCCTCTGGGACCGCCGGAGTGGCTGCGCCCGCTGCTCAGTGCCCACGTCAGTGCGCTGGCCCACTACCCCGACCCCGAGTGCAGCGCTTTGGGTGCCGCCCTTGCCGCGCATTATCAGGTCACACCGTCACAGGTGCTAGTTGGTAACGGCGCCAGTGAACTGCTCCACCTGCTTCCGCGGGCCCTGGGTAAAACACGCTTGGTGTTGCCGGTGCCCAGTTATGCCGATTATGAGGATGTCGCCCGCCTCAACGGCATGGCCATCGAACGCATTTTATTGGCGGAACACAACAATTTTCAGCTTGATTTTATCACCCTCGAAGCACATCTGGATGCGGAAACGCTGGTGATTCTCGGACAACCCAACAACCCCACGGGTACCCTGTACCCCACCGAGCAACTGCGATCCCTGGCCCTGCGTCATCCTGAAACAAGCTTCCTCATCGACGAATCGTTCATCGACCTTAGTGAGGACGGGCACAGTCTGAGCCTCATCCATGCCCGCCCACCCAACGTTGTCATTGTTCAATCCCTGACCAAGACCTACGCCATCGCCGGGTTACGTCTCGGTAGTGCTATCGGTGAAGCAGATCTCATAGAACGTTGTCGCCGTCTACAGCCGCCGTGGAGCGTCAATACTCTGGCTCAGGAGGTCGGGCTTGCAGCTGTTCGAGATACCGACTACCTAGCGCGCAGCCGCGCCTACGTATCCACACAACGCCAAACACTGCAGGAAATGTTGGCACAACTGCCCGGGGTCATCGTCTACCCCGGGGCGGCCAATTTTCTCCTCTGCCGCCTTGAGCGTCCCCATTTCGATGCAGTGCAGTTGGCGCAGCAGGCGCTCAAACAAGGGGTAGCGTTACGGGTGTGCGCTAACTTCGCCGGGCTCGACCACCGTTTCTTTCGTGTTGCGGTGCGCACCATAGAGGAGCAGCAACGTCTGGAGCAGGTACTCACCGCCCTCCTTGCCCCCCACCGCAGCACGCCGCAGCGGCGCAAAACCCCGGCTATCATGTTTCAAGGCACCGGCTCCAACGCAGGCAAGAGCGTTCTGACTGCGGCTATGGGTCGGATTCTGCGCCAGGACGGCTACGCTGTTGCCCCGTTCAAAGCACAGAATATGTCGCTCAACTCCTTCGTCACCCGTGATGGCGGCGAGATGGGACGCGCCCAGGTGATGCAGGCCCAGGCCTGCGGCCTCGATCCGGATGTGCGCATGAACCCGGTGCTCCTGAAGCCCAACAGTGCCACCGGTTCGCAGATCATTGTCAAGGGCAAGGTGATTGGTTCCCTCCATTTTCGCGCTTACGCCCAGCAGCGCCAGACCATCTTCGAACAGGTTAAGCACAGCTATGACAGTCTCGCGGCTGAACATGAGGTGATGGTGCTCGAAGGGGCAGGCAGCCCGGCGGAGATCAATCTAAAGTCCGGCGACATCGTCAACATGAACATGGCGCGCTATGCCAACGCTCCGGTGCTGCTGGTGGGCGACATTGACCGTGGCGGCGTGTTTGCCTCCTTTGTCGGCACCATGGAGCTGTTCAATGAGGTGGAACGCGCGCAGGTGGCGGGCTTTGTCATCAACCGCTTTCGCGGGGATCCGACCCTACTCGGCAGCGCTCTCGATGCCACCCTGCGTCACACTGGTCGCCCTGTACTCGGCACTGTCCCCTTTTTGGACCAACTCGGCCTACCGGAAGAGGACTCGCTCTCCTTCAAACATGATGCAAGATACACCTGCGGTAAGGCCCAAACTGGCATTGCCGACGCAGACGTTATCGACATCGCCGTTATTGATCTGCCGCACATCTCCAACTTTACCGATATCGACGCCCTAACCATTGAACCGGACGTGCAAGTGCGGGTAGTGGGCCATACCGAAGAGTTGGGCTCCCCCGATGCAGTGTTGATCCCCGGCAGCAAGAAGGTCGCCGCCGACCTGCACTATCTGCGTACCAGCGGCATGGCTGAAGAGTTGCTCGCTCTGGCGACCACCGAAAAGTGCGAAATTATCGGCATCTGTGGTGGATTTCAGATGCTCGGCACGACTCTGCACGACCCTCACGCGCTTGAAGGCTCCGCTGCGTCCCTATCCGGGCTGGGGCTGTTACCCTTCGATACCTATCTGGAGCAGCACAAAACCACGCTGCAAACCCGCTGTCGCCATCTACCCTCCGGGCATGAACTGGTTGGCTACGAAATCCACCACGGGCGCAGCAACATCGCCGATCTGCAGCCCATCCTCTGCAATGGCGCCGATGAGTTAATTGGCGGCGGCGGGCATGATGGGCGCATCTGGGGGACTTATCTGCACGGCCTGT
>CAYPNO010000209.1:0-4392 GCA_964411865.1 uncultured Desulfuromonas sp.
CCGGCAAAGGAGATTGCTGACTATGCTCACCAAGCTGCCACAATGTGTCGGTATCGGTATCTATATAAAATGCAGCAACATCGCAGCTCCAGGTCTCTAAAAACGCAGCCAGGGCCATCAGCTTATTCCCGCCGGTCACATTCATGGCAATGCTTGTCTGCGAAAACTTGCTCAGCAGTTCGCTTAGTTGCTTCTGTAAAAGATTGATATCGTATGAATCAACGCCTACTATCTCAACTTGGCACCCTTGCTGCTGAATCAGCTCCTCCAGTAACTTGCCCTGCTTGCGCATCGCAACCGTGACCAGTAGAATGACCCTCTCGGGGCGTGTAGATTCGGCACAGCACAATAAAAGATTGGGCAGCAACTGTTTCGACACCAAGCATATATGTACAGCAAAGCGTTCCATAACAAACAGACTCCATTAAAAGGATTGCCAGCAGCGAGATTCCGCTGCTCACTTCACCTATGCATAAAAATCTTGAATCAATGTCGCCGGGGGTTCTGCTTCACACAAAGAACCTAGCCGAAACTCTTCCAGAGCTTGAAGCTCTTAAAGGGGTGCAACAGCCTAAAGAATATCACGCCGAGGGAGATGCTTTTGTCCACACTTGCCTTGCGGTGGAATCCTTGCACCCCGATGCCGATGCACGCGTGCAGTGGGCTGTGCTTCTGCACGATATTGGCAAAGCGTACACAACTGAATTTGTCAACGGGCGCTGGCGTGCCCACGGGCACGATAAAGTGGGGGCCGACATGGTGGCACCTGTTTTATTGCGGTTTGGCAAAGAAGCGTTGACGGAAGATGTGATCTGGTTAGTGCGGCATCATCACTTTGCCCTCAGCTGGGGCGTGGGTACTAGTGGAGTCTTAACCCGGAACCAGCGACGCTTTTGCCAGCACCCGTTGTTTCCGCTATTGGTGCAAGTGGTTCACGCCGATGCCGCAGGTTCTTACGGGATAAGTGACAAAGGTGATATCGTCGATCACATCCTCACCTTGTTATGACAGCCCCTGATAGCCCCATTGCATCTGCGGGAAAACCGGCAAGCTATCCTTTTGGATAGCTAGAAATTCCAACGCAATGTTCAACATATCGCAGTACGTTTTTTTCTGCACGCACTCGTACCCGTGGGCTAAAATCGTACCGTTGCGGATGCTCAAGATCTTCTCCATCTGCACCCGCTGGATGTTGAATTGCAGCCCCAGCGGGTGCTCCAACCGATACAGTAATTCATAACTGCGTGAGAGCGGCAGCATGATTGGTTGACCCGCGTCGCTACGCTGCGATTCAAGCCACTGCCTGGTTTCTGCATCATCAATTAAGTCAACATCTACACCAGAGTTGTTGATTGAAAATTCGGCCTGCAAGGTAATTTTAGCCATCTTTTCGATGGCGCTATACAAGCGCGCAACCGCATCATCGTATTTATGTTCCACCTCCGCTCGCCGCACCGCATTAGCTACAATGTCCGCCAGAAAATCACGACACAGAGGATCAGCATCTTTAAGCGCTTGCTTGCCCTTGCAGGACTTTAACTGGTCGCGCTGGTATTTTATCAACTCCAGGCGCTCAAAGCACGCTGTCACCTGGTGCGAAAAAGCAAGAAACTCCTTATTGCTGGAAAACTGGAGTAACGCAGGCAGCCTGCCTACAGTTTTTTTAAGAAGATTGTAAGCAGGATCATATTGGACATTATCCCAGCAGTAAAAAGCTTCAGCCACATCACGGATAAAGGCAAAAGAAGGTGCTTTATCTTCAGTGCGTTGTTTAGCCTCTTCAGCAACGCTTATAACCGATTGGAAACGACAGCGGTTAAACATCAATTCAATCTCACGCATATAGCGAATTGCCAGCGCATCCCACGGATTTTGCACGTAGAGCATTTGCTCGCGCCCACAAATGACGACCCCAAGTCCCTCTTTATCGCGTTTAATCCCGCCCACATAGCTGAATTGACGCACAAAAGATGAAAGAGCCAGCACTATTGCTGCCGACATGGTCTTGGTGCCGCCGGTATAATCGCATACCACCTTATCCTCCGCGATCTCCCATAACTCCAGGCAGCGCGGGATCTCTTTTAGCAGGTATTGCACACACTGGAGCAGATCCTGCTCGTCGGGAGTAACCAGCTTTTCAACATCTAGCGGGGTAAAGCTCAAGCGTGATTCAATTTGCTCTGAAATCAGTTTGCGAGAATCCTTCGAGGCAAAATAAACAACGTAATCAGGTTGTTGCGCGTTCAAGCTATAAATTACCGGCTCTGGTGAACCGCCAACCGATACCACCATCATTTTCTTCATAAAATATCCTTCAAGCTGCCTAATAGGTGCAACGGGTGTCACACAACAATATGGCTTTCGCTCGATTCGCTAGGAATCAGCGCCCCAATTACAAAATCTGCATCAGCACAGCGCTTACACAAGGGGAAATACTTCACCCCATCTTCAACCGGATCAATCTCTGCCTCTATCCGCGCCCGCAAACGTTTAAGCTGGAACTCCGTAATATCAACATAAAACACCGATTTTTGTACTCGAAAACCAAAATCAAGCAAAACTTTTGCGACACGATTCAGTCGGCGTGCATCGGCGATATCGTATGCGACAATCATCTCCATCTAAAGCACCATAAAGTCAGTAGTCATAACCTTGATTCCCTGCCCAGAGACAGCAATACTACCCTGACAGCGGCGGCACAACGTAAAAACTATCAGGCTATCTTCTTCTGTATCGAGATTCTCTACCGCATATTCACAAATACGCTGCAACGCAGAGCGGTCAATCTCACATTCGAAAATTGATTTCTGCGTATTCAGGCCAAACTCCTTTAAATAACGATGGAACTTAGCGCGAGTACGATTCGCAACAATGTCGTATGAAATAAGAGCTAACATTGATCATCTCCTATTTAATAACCGCTACTTCAGCAATAGTGGCAAATAAGCCTCAGATTCTCCCTCGATCACTTGGCGCAGTTGGCGAGCCTGAAATACCAATGCATCCGCATAGGTCATCCGTTTTTGCGCCACAGAGTGAAAAAATTCTGTCTGTAGTTTCTTTTCAAAGGCTGTAATTACTTTCTTAAATGCGGCTGCATGTAAGCGCACCGCCCCTTTTCCGCTGCGTGCTCCAACCTCGCCGCCGTTCTCTGCCAAACGCAGGTCTGGCACATCAAACAGTTCGTCTTCGATCTCTTCTTGCTGTTTAGGCTCCTCGGCACTTATAGCTCCAAGTGCATCATGGCATGCGCGCTCAAGAGCGTTATCTTGTCTCTCATTCACCTGCGGCAGAACCGTTTCCTCAACAAAGAAATCTTCAGTTTTCAACACTTTCAGATTAAACAGCGAAAGCGTTAATGTCTCAGCGAGAATTGAGCGAAACTCTTCAATTAAATCAAGCGGTAAGCTATGCCTGCTGTACTCAAGGCTGTGTAAAAAACCAGGATACGGATCAAGGCCCACTAAGCGAATCGCCGCATAGCCTCGATTAATAAGAAATGTGTATAACAATGATAATACGGAGTTTACCGGATCAGTCGGGGGACGGCGTACACGATTATTGAAACCTAATTCCTGCGGGAAAGCGCTCTTATATCCCTTGAAAAATGCCGCAGAACCAGCCCCTTCCATTCCGCGAATCTGTTCGAGGGTTTGCACCTCCGGCAAGCGGTGAAGGCATGATTTTATTTCAGCTATCGGTTTATCAACTAGAGCCATCTGCTTCGAGCGCTTCAAGCGTTGCAAAACCCTTAATTGGTTTGTCAGTTTTCCTTTCACAACCTCGCGCGCAGTTTTAGCCACAAACAACTCATCATCCGCACGACGAAACTGCTGACGGCGTAAAAATATATTCTTACTCTCCACACTCGACAACCGCCCTACATATCGCCCGTCGGTGCGTAAAAATACCGTATCAACATTCTCTTGCATCAATAACCGCATAGCTTGCGGGGTCAGCACGACATTACCACATAAAATCAACTGCTGAAGTTTGTACACAAAAAGGGTGCGGACGCTGCCATCATCCGTTTTAACCAGAAGATGGCGCCCTTCCTTGACTACCTTGCTCCCCTGCGTGGTCACATACACAATCATCGGAACCTCCTGCGTAAATCTGCACGACTTGATGTTAGGTCATTTAAGACTGATTGTATTCGAAAAAGTAACGAGTTTTATTTGTTAGATAGGCCAATCAATGCAACATGATATGTAGGGGCGATACATGAATCGCCCTTGCCGGTTGCAAATTCTCAGTCGTAGCAAAAAAAGTCCAAATGCGGTCGTAATCCCTTCATAAATCAGGTCAATTTTTACGACAAAGGAGAAAATCACAATGTTTATCAACTACGACAAGTCGTAATCCCTTCATAAATCAGGTCAATTTTTACCC
>CAYPNO010000210.1:0-4276 GCA_964411865.1 uncultured Desulfuromonas sp.
CAGAACAATGCATATCTCGGATAACCCGTTTCATAACCTCTATGGGACAAGGCGATCCAGCCATAATCCCAGTGCGCAGGCTGCTCAGATCAAAGTGGTCGAAGGTCGGATGATCCAGTTCGGCAATGAACATGGTGGGAACCCCGTGCAAGGCGGTGCAGCGTTCGGTTTCGACCGCCTGCAGAACTTTTTCGGGGATAAAAAGCTCTACTGGCACCATGGTGGTACCGTGGGTAACTGCCGCCATCACCCCTAAGACACAACCGAAGCAATGGAAGAACGGTACCGGAATACACAGGCGATCCTTCTCGGTAAGGAGCATACATTCGCCAATATTAAACCCGTTATTGACGATGTTGTAATGGGTCAGCATCACCCCTTTTGGAAAGCCGGTGGTTCCCGAGGTATACTGCATATTGATGACGTCATGGATATCCAGACTCTGTTTTATTGCAGCAAAATCTGTATCACTGATCTGCGCCCCGAAAGCTTCAATCTCGGCAAAATTCAGCAGCCCAGCGGGGGTATCATCTCCGAGATATACCGCATGACGCAAGTACGGCAGCGTTGCACTCGTAAGTGAACCTGCTTTAGCCTGATTCAGTTCCGGCACCACGCTGCGCAAGGTTTCTACATAGTCTGTGTCCTTGAATTTATCCACGAGGAACAGGGCGCATGAATCAGACTGTTTGAGTACATATTCTAGCTCGGTCGCCTTGTAACTGGTATTGACCGTCACCAGAACGGCCCCCATTTTTGCACTGGCAAACTGCAACACCACCCATTCAGGCACGTTGGTTGCCCAGATGGCGACATGCTCACCTTTTTTGATTCCCATGCCGAGCAACCCACGCGCCACCCGATCGCACAGGGCATTGAACTCCGCATAACTGTAGCGCAGGCCTCGATCCGGATACACCAGCGCATCATTGGTGGGAAAACGCGCAGCCATCTGCTCCAGAATTCCACCTACGGTACAATTTAACGAATCTGCCATTATTTTAAATCTCCTTTGATCCTTTGGATATACACGCTAGCACAGAGGCAGGTTAGTTTAGTCGCACTAAACCTCTGTGCGGCTTTGCTAACAATATGATTTTAAAACGCTTTTTGAATAACATAGGGAGTGTGGCAGGTCAAACCCAATTTAAGAAAGCCAATCAAGGCTCAAGTGTTTCAGGTTGCTATCCAAGTGGGCTAAACGCGCATAAATCAATGCTTGGATTTCACTGCAAGGATACGCCGACACGCATTCACTAGCACCGAGGAGATATTGCGACTCTTTGACAAAATCCGCAGATCTTTTTCCCCTAACGTGGATAAAAAACGGATGCCCATATTCACCGGCGTACGTGGGTGCATAGTAAGGGCCAAGCGAATACTGTAGTTTTTAAGCCACTCCCGATTAATCAGGATCAGTCGAATCAGCTCTTCATTAGTGCTGCGATTTTGGCACAGGATCAACACCTCTTTTTCGGTGATACGTGGATTTTTAAGCACCGCACTACTTACCTGCTTATTACTGTCCTTCACCAGCAACGAACGCCATTCTTTGTCTCCGCTCATAGCCAGCTTAATTTTATCCCCGATATTCAGTTCCTGTGCTATTTGTTGTTTGCTTGCTGATTCGATCCGGGCCGCGGTTTCATCCAAAAACTGATCATGTGCCTCATCCAGAGCGACATCTGGTGAAACTCCATCACTGCTAGCCTCCCCTTCTGGCATTGTGCTCTGCCCCAGCATGCGCGCAATAATGCCCCGCATCTCATCTGTAAGCTGAACATTCCGAGTCGCTGCGTTAAGTTCTTGCGCTCTAAGCTGAAAAGGACATTGCGGATCAAAAAAGAAATCCAGCACTTCGTAGGAGCAGCGCGCAAATATCTCACACCATACAGCTTCGGGAACATTTTTATTGGGACGTAAAACAATCAGAGTAGGGATGTTTGTACGCCGTGCCTGCAAAATAAAATCAAGGACACGTAAATCCAGCTCAGGATCGCGCAGGACAGGTTTTAACTCGGTAACACTGATTTTGGCGAGCCGTTTCTGGGACTCCTCGCGGAGTTCGTCAGAACTAGCATCGAGGTAAAACATATACCAAAGGAGAACTTGATCATAAATAGAGAGGGGTAAATGACCTGTTACAGCTTGGCGTTTTTCCTCGATATCAGTATCCGCAGAAGTAAGGCGGGCAACCTCTGGAGAGATTCGCAGTTGCCCACCCTTTCCTGGTGTTTCAAGCTCCGAAGAGATCTTCTTTGTAATATCTGTGTGTGTCACTGTTTTGTGTTAATCCTCTGTGTTGTGCTCAGCCAGAATTCTAGCCGTCTGGTTCGATGGCACTTCTTCGTAATGAGAGAACTCCATAGTAAATAAGCCACGGTCGGAAGTCATAGAGCGCAGTTCTGGAGCATAACGTAGCACTTCAACCATCGGCACATACGCCTTGAGCGCCTGGCTACCAGCCTGAGGTTCTACCCCAAGCACTTTCCCACGCCTTGAATTTATATCCCCGATAACGTCACCGACGCAATCATCGGGCATAATCACTTCCATCTCCATGATGGGTTCGAGCAATACCGGCTTAGCTTGCTCCATACCCTTTTTGAACGCCATGGAACCAGCTATCTTAAATGCCATCTCGGATGAATCGACGGAGTGATGAGAACCATCAAACAAGGTCGCCTTAACATCCACCACGGGGAATCCTCCCAGCACCCCACTTTGCATCGCTTCCTGAATCCCTTTGCTAACTGCCGGAATATACTGACGCGGCACTACTCCACCAACAACCTTGTCTACAAACTCATAGCCACCACCGGCCTCCAAGGGTTCCAATTCGATCCACACATCGCCATACTGACCGCGTCCACCTGACTGCTTTTTGTACTTACTCTGTAAATTCACCTTGTGCCTGATTGTTTCACGGTATGGAACCTTAGGGGTGCGGAGTTCTACTTCTACCCCGTATTTGCGTTTGAGCTTTTCCACTGCCACCTCGATGTGCACCTGCCCCATGCCCGAAAGAATCATCTCGTGGGTCTGCTCGTCACGGGTCACCTGCAACGTGGGATCTTCCTCCATCAGACGCTGTAGCCCTGCAACAATCTTATCTTCATCCCCTTTGCTGCACGCCTTGAGGGAGAATGAAATTACCGGCTTCATCTGGATGACACTCTCATAGCGGATCTTATTCTTCGGGCTGCACAGGGTATCTCCTGTAGCGGTGGTCTTCATCTTGGCTACCGCTACAATATCTCCAGTACATACGTCATCAACCGGCACCTGTTTCTTCCCTTCGAGCTTAAACAGCTGCCCAACCCGCTCCTCTTTCCCCTGAGTGGAGTTATACACGGTGGAGTCGGAGTTTAGCATACCGGAATAGACCCGAAACAGGGTTAACTTACCAGAAAAGGGATCATTGACTGTCTTGAACACCATAGCGGAAAACGGCTCGGCATTGTCCGGGCGGCGCTCGACCATCTCCCCACTTTGCGGTTCGGTACCAAGCTGCATCCCTTTATCTACCGGCGATGGTAAACACGCCGTAATGTAATCAAGCAGCTGGCGCACCCCTATATTGGCAGTAGCACTGCCACATAAAACCGGGATAAAGGTGCCGTTAAGGGTTCCTTCGCGCAGGCCAAGGGTGATTTCATCACGAGAGAGGTCGTCTTCTTCGAGATATTTCTCCATCAGAGCATCGTCTGCATCAGCTACCGCCTCAAGCAATTGGGCACGCAATCGCTGCGCCTCGGCCAGATAATCTGCAGGGATCTCCTCTTCTACGTACGTGCCCTTCTCATCGAACTGATAGATTCTGGCCTTCATGTTAACTAGATCGATGATGCCACGGAAATTCTCTTCGGCTCCGATGGGGATAGTTACGGGGACACCGCGGCTACCGAGCATCTTCTCCATATCATCTACCGCGCGCAGGAAATCGGCGCGTTCTCGATCTATTTTATTTACAAACGCCAGCATGGGAACTTCGTACTCTTTGGCCCACTGCCATATTTTGTGGGTCTGCGCCTTGACTCCACTGATGGCGGAAACAAGCATCACGGCGCCTCCGAGGACGCGCATGCAATTCCGCGTGTCGTGCAGGAAATTTGAATATCCAGGGGTATCGACCAGGTTCAGGTTGAAATCGTTCCACATACAATGGTTCAGGCTGGAACTGATGGTAATTTTTCGTTTAATCTCCTCAGGCTCAAAGTCCATGATGGAGCTGCCCTCATCTACTTTACCGAAACGTTTGGTCATGCCGGTATTG
>CAYPNO010000211.1:0-4233 GCA_964411865.1 uncultured Desulfuromonas sp.
CCCTTCAGCTGCCTGGGGGGAGCGTTTCAGTCGCAAGGGTGGCTATGGCGATACTGAGACCGAACAAAAAAGCATAACCCTGGCGGCACATGCAGAGTTTCGCCCCTTTACGTTGGGGGCGCTGCAGCAGCAATGGAAGGTAGGGGGCGAGTTTGAGCGTACCAACGCCGGTTACCGCCATGCCGGAACAGTCAACAGCGGCTGGAAGATTGATGAGCGCGTACAGTGTGAGTCTATGGATAATTATTGTATGCCGCAGGAGCAATATGCCTACTCACGCGTGGTTTATCCTCAGAATAAGGTGGATGCTGAGATCTCTTTTACCGACCTCTATCTTGAAGACACCTTAAGCTGGTGGCGTTTGACATTGCGCGGTGGAGTGCACTTTGGTTACAACGATTTCACCCGCAATGAGGATTATGCTGGACGCAGTGTTTTATCCTATGATCTGTATGGCGATGGAACAACGGTGCTAAGTGCAGGGGCTAACCGTTATTATGGTAAAACCCTCCTTGCCCATGCACTAGAGCAAAAGAAGTCTCTTTCTACCCGCTGGGAGCGCACGTTAAATGCGGATGGCACTTCTGGCGCATGGGGAGAAAAAAAACGCTCAACCTTTTCTCAAACCCGCGTATCAGATTTAAATACCCCCTACGCCGATGAATGGAGCGTAGTGCTGGAGCAAAAGATCCCCGCCGGGCTGTTGACCTTGAGCTATATAAAGCGTGACAGTGAGGATCAACTTGCAAAGCAGGTGCTGAGTAAGGATGAGCATGGCTACATCTACTCTGAATGGAATAATAATGGGCATAGCCGCCACGAAGAGGTGAGTTTTATCTGGGAACAACGCTGGCAGAGCCACTTTTTGCACCTTAACGCCACGTGGCAGGACAGCCAAGCAACCAACGAAAACTATAACGATCTGCTCGATCTAGAGAAAATGGAAGAATTGGTGTACTACAACGGTAATCTAACTCCGTTGCTTAACCTTCCGCGCAGCGACTATAACCGCGAATGGAGCGCCAACCTTATCTACCACGTCCAGTTTGGATCAGGTTTTGCGTTCACCAATACAACCAAGTTTCGCAGTGGGTATACCGCTATTCTTTCCACCAAGGAAAAATATAAGACCGAAGCGGGAGTAAACGTTGGAGTGTATGCCGAAGTCTCACGCCCCAGTTCAACCACCTTTGATTGGAAGCTGACTTGGGAGCGTGCGGTGTCTAGCGTGGGGACCTTGACCCTGACAGCTGAGGTATTCAATGTATTCAACCGAAAGTTGTATACCGGTGTTGAAGGGCAGTATGAAATGGGGCGTCAGCTCTGGATCGGGCTGGATTACACCTTCTGATGTTAGCTGGATGATTTTACCGGAACGACCGCGTGCTTGGAACATTGTGCGTTGCTCGGCAGATGGATGGGGTTGCCGATGGGGTTGCAGTGGCTGCCATTGAAGTTGATGAACATGTTATAGCACCCTGATTCCAGCTGCGTAGGCAGATGAAATTCAAGCATGGTTGCAGAGGAATTTGTTGGTTTCAGGGTGAGCGGCAATGGGATACTGGTTATGCCGTTGGCGTAGAGCTGAAGGATTTCGTGGTTGTGTATATCAATGTGAAAGTCCTGCATATCGCTAAGCTTACACAAAATACCCATCTGTCTTGGATTTCTTATGTCCAGCAGGTAGACAGCATCTGAAGTTTGAGCGGCGAGAAATCCGTTCCTGGCTTCCACCTTCGAGCAGTAGCCTTGGAGATCAATCGAACCTAGGATGATTGGATGTTGCGGGTCTCTCACATCGATACTTAGAATGCCTCGAGAACCGCAGGCAACGTATAAAAACCCATCGGCTAACGTTATGTCTAGACTTCTCTTGCCAGAAACCAAATGTTCCGGGAACTTAATGGTTTCAGCGACGCCTAGGGTATTGTCTGGTTTGATAGGACAAATATGCACCCCTGTCCCTGAAATGTAGGCATGCTGTGTTCCAAAGGTGATGTTGTATGCTTTTTGCTCTGTAAATTCTGCATGTAAAAATTGCGGGGTTTCGGGGGTGCTTATATCAAAAACAAGAATCCCGGTAGCGCTGCATAGGTAAAGTTTGTCTGCGTATGTTGCGCATGAATACACTTGGGTATCCCCATCAATGGGCAACGCTACAATTCTCCTTTTCTCTAGAGTTCCGTCTGCGGCTACGGAAATAACATGTAGCCCAGATCCTTTTATAGCGGCGTAAATCCATGCGTCAGCTACAGAATTAGTCTCAGGCTCCGCTCCATGAACAGCCGTGTTTTCAACTACAGTGAATGCGTTGTGAAACATTGATGAGGGGACGCGTATTGTCCCCGTAAGCTCCAGATTTGAAGTAGAAGATTGTGGAGCAGATCGGTGTTTATAGAACCTTATTTTATTTGCATGGCGCACCACGATGCCATTTTGGGTGACTTCCCATTTGGCCTCGTTATGCAAAGATGGCAGGGTAGCCTTACGTCCTGATTGTGGGTTTTTGCCGGCACGCAAATCAACAATAGAGAGCCCGTTTTGATTGGCGCCAATAATTGCGTAATCTCCAAAAATGGTGGTACTGAATATTTTGCCACAGATGTTAAGGGCAGATTCCAGTACAAAGGTATTATCCGCTCCGTGGGTGTAGATTGCTACATCCCCATTACGGCTAAAAACTCCGAGTTTGTCGCCATAGCGCTCAAGCCTGTTGCTTCTGAAAGGGGTGTTGATGCTCCCCTTGAACCTGACGGAACCATCAGGCGCTGTTTTCAGTATTCCAACTCCGCCACTCGAATTTGCCAAATATATGCAGTCATCCCAGAAAAGGTAATCGCGGGGAATCCCTTCAAATTCAATAATTTCATGTAATTGAAGTTGTGATCCTTTCCCCACAGTATAAATATGCACAAAACCTCTTTCGGATTCGTGCCCAAGGGTAAACAGTTTTGCGTTGAAGTAGGCAAGGTTCAGCGTACTGCCAGGCAGTTCTAGATGTTCGATGATCTCCCCGGAGTCGGGGTTGATTACACTAAAGCCGTTTTTACTGTGGTTGACATAGAGGGCCTCTGGTCCAACACTGAGATCTACTGCGGGGTACTTTAAGGGTATATGGGTCACGACTCTGGCTTCGGCTAGCGAAGAGATATCACAGATAACGATCCCCTCCTTGCCACAGGCGATGTAGGCCTTATCCCCTTGGATTGCAAGATTCCATAAAAACTTATCGATATGAATTGTGTGGATGATTTCCGGTTTCTCCAGGTTGCTGATATCTAACGCCACCAGGCCAATATTGCTGCATAGCGCCCAGGCCAGCGCATGTTCCTTCTCACCATCAGTTGGTGTGACTACCTTTATATCAAACACCCGCCCCCACATGAATTTTGTGGCGACAACAGCGCTGCAGCGTTCTTCGTTACGGACAAAGGTAATGCTGGTATCCAGGGGGAGGTTTTTTCCCCGCACCTCAAGAATATTGGCGCCATAAGTGGTCTCGCTTATTTCTACGTGCGGGGATTTTTGTTGCTGCGAATGAAGGAGCAGGAGCAACCCCGACAGCACCAGCAGGTAGCAGATCCCTAGGCTTATGTTGGCAAGGATTGAGTTTTTCAGGTATCGTCTTTTCATGTGTTAATGCTACCATTAGATTTAGTTAGAAACCGCGCTACTATGTCCAGAAGTTGCTTGTTTTTAAAGGGCTTGGGCAGATATGCGTCCATCCCTGCGTCTACCCACCACTGCGCATCCTCACTATATATGTGTGCGGTCATGGCTATGATGGGGAGAGTTATTCCACGGCGTCGGAGTTCACGGGTAGCGGTATACCCATCCATTAGCGGCATTTGACAATCCATCAGAATAAGGTCGAATAGTTCGGTCTCGACCAGGTCCAGTGCTTCGAGTCCGTTATCGGCACAGGTGATGGCAAATCCTGCCTGTTTCAGGATCAGGCATATTAATTTCTGGTTGGTGTAATTATCTTCAGCTAGAAGAATATGTTTTACGTTTGGCTCAGCACTGGTGGTGCCATTTACTCCCTGGTTTTTATCAGCATTTAATCCTGGTGCCAAAGGGGGGGGTAATGAAGGAATGTTTTGTGGCGGTGGTACTGAGGTTACTTCATTGCCCCCTTGTCCTAGCGCTGCTGCTATCTGAGTGGCCAGATTCATCGCTTTAAAAGGTTTGGATATAAAGATATCTACGCCGTGACACTTGGATTCTTTTCCC
>CAYPNO010000212.1:0-4202 GCA_964411865.1 uncultured Desulfuromonas sp.
CTTAAAATAATAGCTGGTATCGAGGAAGCTGACACTGGTTATATCAATTACGCCAAAGGTGCACAGGTTGAATACCTCGCCCAAGAGGCCGATTTTGCGTGTAATCTGACGGTGCGAGAGTTGCTGCGCCAACCGTTGGAAGAGGTGTACGCGCGCCAGCAACGTTTTGCCGATATAGGTGCAGAGCTTGAAAGCTCCGATACCGTGAGGACAGAGCAGTTATTGCAGGAGCAGCAGGAACTGCAGGCTTGGTTTGATCAGCATGGCGCTTGGGAGGTTGAGCACCGGATAGATAGTTTGTGCCACAAACTCGATATAACGCAACTAGATGCATACGCACACGATTTGTCCGGCGGCGAACGCAAGCGGGTGGCCTTGGCGCAGGTTCTGCTAGTCAGGCCCGACCTTCTTTTGCTGGATGAGCCCACCAACCATCTTGACGCACAAACGGTTCAGTGGTTGGAAGAAGAGCTCATTGAGTATCCCGGAGCGCTGATTCTGGTAACTCATGACCGTTACTTTCTCGATCGGGTGGCAGGGCGGATGTTCGAGGTGGAAAACGCACAGCTGTATACCTATACCGGTAACTACACGGAATATTTGGCACAAAAACAACTCCAGTTGGAGCACAAAGAAGCACAGCAGAGTAGGATTCTTAATGTTCTGCGCCGAGAAGAAGCTTGGCTGAAGCGCGGCGCCAAAGCGCGCAGCACTAAGCAAAAAGCACGCAAGGATCGAGTAAGTGATTTGCGCGAACGCGTAGATACCACTTCCCAGCGCGATGTGAATCTTGAATTTGCCCCCAGCGCCGAGACCGGGGGAATTATCCTTGAGCTCAAAGATATAACCCTCAAGGCCGACACCACCATCCTAGCGGAAAAAATCTCATTTAATATGCGCACTGGTGAACGTGTTGGAATTCTCGGTCCCAATGGATGCGGGAAGTCCACCCTGCTTAAAACCATAATGGGACAGCGTCCTCCCGCTGCGGGTGAAGTGATCGTTGGGCGCAAAACCCGTATTGGCTACATTGATCAGCAGCGTAGCGGGCTAGATCCAGATCTCAAGGTTTCCGAAGTGCTTGGCGTTGGGGAGTGGGTAGAGATCAACGGGAAAAAACGGCATAAGAGCGGCTATCTCGAAGAGTTTTTATTCAGCTCATTTGAGCAGCGAAAACTGGTCTCGGTATTGTCAGGAGGTGAGCGCGCCCGCCTGCTCCTTGCGTTGCTGATGCTGCAGGGCGCCAATCTATTGATTTTGGATGAGCCTACCAACGATCTCGATATTCCCACATTACAAGTGTTGGAGCAGTCTCTGATCGACTATTCAGGTTGTGTCCTGCTGGTTACTCATGACCGCTACCTTCTCGATCGAGTTGCTACTTCCATTTACAGTTTCGAAGAGGGCCGCGTTATTGAATATGCGGGTAACTTCAGCGATATGTTGGTGCAGCAACGCTTGGGGCAGGTGGCATCAATACCAGATAATCAGGGCGAAAAAAGTCCCAGTGGACAGAAAACTTCAGCGGGTACATTCAAAGGCAAGAAAGGGAAAGAACCAAAGAAAGGGCTTAACTATAAGGAAAAACATGAGCTTGAAGCCCTTGAAGAGAAAATAGATACATTAGAGCAGGAAAAGGAGCGCTTAACTAAGTTGTTGAGTGACTCGGCCTCAGCTGATAGTGGGGAAATTGCCCGTGCTGGGCAAGAGTTTACCGAAATTGAGGCGCTCCTGGAGCACAGCTATGCGCGCTGGGAAGAACTTGAGCTTAAAAAGTAGCAGGAAGATAAGTTTCAAGTATTTGATTATACTGAGTTTTAAGGGCTATCTGCCGGGAGTGGTACCCTGCCTGGGGGAACACAGTTCTATGTTGACAAAAGCGCTGTAAATTGTATACAGTGTACGGATTACGTGTATTTTTGCATATTTCTAATGTAGGCTCGGCTTCACTGCATGGATGCAGATAAAAGTATCACAAACATATCCAGTTCTGAAGCTGGTGTCGTATTGCTAAGACCGCAACCCATGATGGAGGAACAAATTTATGATTGAATCTTATCTGCAACACCAAGAAGAGAGAAACGCACAGGGAATCCCCGCGCTGCCTCTGAACCCAGAGCAGTCTAAATCACTGTGCAGCCTGCTGCAGAATCCACCTGCAGGCAAAGAAGATTTCCTCAAGCAACTGTTCACCGAGCGTATCTCCCCTGGTGTTGATCCTGCAGCTGAAGTTAAAGCTGAGTTCCTTGGTAATATAATTAACAAAAAAGTAAGCTCCCCCCTGATCAGCCGGGTTGAGGCGGTTACAATTCTTGGCACTATGATGGGTGGGTATAATGTCCAGCACCTCATCGCCGCGCTTAAAGATGATGAACTCAAGGATGAGGCCGCCAAAGCGCTTTCATCCATGGTGATGATCTATGATGCTTTCGACGATGTGTTTGAGCTCTCCAAGAGCAATGCAGCAGCTAAGCAAGTAGTAGAGTCTTGGGCTGCGGCTGAATGGTTTACCTCCAAGCCTGAGTTTCCTGCGAGCGTAACCGTCAAGGTGTTCAAGGTAGATGGCGAAATCAATACCGATGACTTCTCCCCTGCAGGTGATGCTTGGAGTCGTCCGGATATTCCGTTGCATGCACTGGCTATGGGTAAAACCCGCTTTCCCGCTGGGAATGCAGAGATTGCCAAATGGCGCGCCGAAGGCAACACCGTAGCGTTTGTTGGTGATGTTGTTGGTACAGGTTCATCACGGAAGTCAGCGTGCAACTCAGTACTCTGGCACATTGGTGAAGATATCCCTGCGGTACCCAATAAGCGCCGCGCTGGGGTTATCATTGGTGGGGTTATCGCACCTATTTTCTTCAATACCGCGCAGGACTCTGGCGCACTGCCCCTGCGTATGGATGTCTCCAAGCTCAACCACGGAGACCTCATCACCATCAATACCAAAGATGGCAAGGCAACTGACGCCAGTGGCAAAGAGATCTCTACCTTTGATATCTCCCCGCTCACCGTGCGCGATGAATACCGTGCTGGTGGACGTACCCCATTGATTATCGGACGCAAACTCACCGAGCGTGCCTGTAAGGCGTTGGGTAAGCCGGCCCCCACCATGTTTATCGAGCCTCACAATCCGGAGTCTAAACCAGGGCAGGGCTTCAGCCTGGCGCAAAAAATGGTTGGTAAGGCTTGCGGTGTAGCAGGGGTTATGCCTGGTTCTGCATGTGAGCCTAAGATGACCACCGTTGGTTCCCAGGATACTACTGGTCCTATGACTGCCGATGAGATCAAAGAGTTGGCGTGTCTGAAGTTCCAGGCACCGATGTTCATGCAGTCATTCTGCCATACCGCTGCGTATCCGAAACCGGCGGACGTTAAAATGCACAATACCCTGCCGGCGTTTATCTCCGAGCGTGGTGGTGTGGCGTTGCGTCCTGGTGACGGGGTTATTCACAGCTGGCTGAACCGCCTGCTCCTGCCTGATACCGTAGGAACCGGGGGTGACTCCCATACCCGTTTCCCCATCGGCATCAGCTTCCCCGCTGGTTCCGGGCTGATTGCTTTCGCCGGTGCTCTTGGTTTTATGCCGTTGGATATGCCTGAATCAGTGCTGGTGCGCTTCAAAGGTAAGCTCAACGAAGGGATCACCCTGCGTGATGCGGTTAATGCTATCCCTTATTATGCTATTAAGCAGGGGCTGTTGACTGTACCTAAGAAAAACAAGATCAACGCATTTAATGGGCGCATTCTGGAAATGGAAGGGTTGCCTGATCTCTCTGTCGAGCAAGCTTTCGAGCTCACTGACGCCGCTGCCGAGCGTAGTGCCGCCGCTGGTTGTATCCAGCTCTCTGAAGAATCTGTGTGTAAGTATCTGCGTTCCAATATCGCCCTGATGGAGAGCATGATCAAGGACGGTTATCAGGATGCTGACACCTTGCGTAATCGCATCGCTGCAGTTAAAGAATGGCTCAAGGATCCAAAACTGCTGCGTGCTGATAGTAATGCAGAGTACGCTGAGGTGCTGGAAATTGACCTTGCCGATATTACCGAGCCGATTTTGGCATGCCCCAATGACCCAGACGATGTGAAGTTGCTGTCTGAAGTTCAAGGCACCAAGATTCAGGACGTCTTCATCGGGTCCTGTATGACAAATATCGGTCACTTCCGCGCCGCTGCTAAGATTTGGGAAGGGCATAAGTTCAATC
>CAYPNO010000213.1:0-4192 GCA_964411865.1 uncultured Desulfuromonas sp.
AAGCAGAGCCGAAAACATCGACAACCTGGTGATAGGCAATGATGGAAAAATCTATCACATGGGTGGGAGATATCCTGTGCTCATAAGGGTTCCTCCTGAAAAACTTAATACCGGGATCAGGGAGGATATGGGCGGCAACATCGTCAACCCCAAGTATGTAGAATACATGGCACTTTTAGAAGCTATAAGAAACAAATCAAAGAAGGGCTCATTATAATGAATTTCAACTTCATTCAAGATCCCCGGTGGAATCAACTTGACGTAAACCAAAAAAGCCTAATGCTGAACGAGGCATTTAACCGCCAACACGGCTCACAGACCCAGGGCTTTACCGAAGAGGAGGATCTGGCAGCCCGAACATTGTTTATGAAGAAGGCGGCGGATGTTGAGAATGTTGTTTACGGCCAACCGGGTAGAACCGTTGGTGGGACCATAGGCGACATTGGTACGTCTCTCTTGCAGGGAGTTGTGGCGACAGGTCAAGCTGTTGTGGGTTTGGGAAACATCCCCACGGGCGGCAGGTTCGGCAAGTGGGTTGAAGAGGATCTTGGCCTCGACTTGAAGCAGGTAAGTCAAGACATTGCCAGTTTGTACTCTGATGCTCAAAAGTATGCCCAGGCAAAAGTTGAAGAAGCCGAGGGTTTTGGTGGCACTGTCAAAACAATGCTCCAATACCCTTCAACAATCGGTACATCCGTAGGACAATCAGCAGTGCCGATGGTGGCAGGCGGTCTTGTGGGAAGAGGTTTGCTCGCTGGCGCTTCCAGGTTTGCACCAGGTCTGGCAGCAAGACCAGCCGCCACGTATCTTGCAGCAGGTGGCGGTGAGGGCACGGTCGCCGGGGGGGCACTATCTGAAAATATCAGATCCCAAACGGAAGATGGCCTCATGACTCCGAAGCAAACAGCACTGGCGGTATTGGGCGGTGGAGGTGTGGGTGCTATTTCCGGTGGTGGTGGATTGCTGGCTCAAAAAGCAGGGTTTCTTGACCCGGATGTTTTGGCAACAAAGCTGTTCATGCCTAAGGCGTCCAGAGCTCCCGTGGCTGCCGGGACCAAAAAAGCCCCAGGCATTGTGGGGCGAGTCGGGGGCGGTATGCTTGGAGAGGGGTTCCAGGAACTTCCCCAGGAAATGCACGAGCAGGCTATGGAAAATATAGCTCTGGGTAGGCCAGTAATGGAAGGCACTGGTAAAGCTGGGGCGCAGGGCTTTCTGGCGGGAGCCTTGATGGGTGGTGCTGTAAACGTGATTAACCGGAAACACCATGAAGATATTGGCAAAGCTGACTCCGTAGATAAGGCCCTTGAATCTTTCACTAAGGCTGTAAGTCCCATTCAGTCCGAGTCAACGGGCTTTGGTGAATACCTTGACCAGAACGAAGATGTTATTGTTGACGAGGTACAAGGCGAGCAGTGGGAACAGGAGATCCTTGCACAACGTGAGCGTTACCGCCAACAGATGGAAATGCTTAAGCGTGGGCCCGTCCAGCCAGAGGCAGAAGGTTTCGACGATGTAGCTGCACAAAGAGAATCAATCCGTCGGCAGGAGCAAAACATCGGCCAAATGAGCGGCGAAGCTGATGCGTTTGGATTATTCCTTGATGAGACACAGCCGGTGAAGGCAAGTCAGCGAGAAAGACAAGCACAAATTGAAGGTATTTTTTCTGAACCCATACCAGCCAACGAGGGGCAGGCAAAGGTTGACCGTGAAATTGCTGAATTTAAGCGGATTCGCAAGCAAGAGGCAGAGGTCGAATATCTCAAGCAGGCCATGATTAATAAGGAGGTTCCCCAGGCAGAACGGCAAGCGGTAACGGACAGGATCAATCAGCTTGAGCAAAATTTCGAAGAACGGAAAAACCGGACCAGGGCCGGGGAGATACCTATCCTTGAAGCTGGTCAAGCAGAAGATCCGAGGATAATTAAACCTAAGCAAGAACGAACATGGCTTGAAATCAGGCAAGCGGAACTTGTAGACAGATTAGGTGGCAAAGAGGATTTGCTCGGGAAAAACTATGCCCCACCTGTCAAAGAAGGCGAGTACGGTAAGAAGCTGACGGAGCGCTACAGCGCAACCACGGCCATAGTGGACGATCAGAGCCTCCTTGATACTATGCAGTCGCAGGTGAACGATAGTTCAACCAAAGGGTATAATTACGACGAGGATGGTAACAAGTTCTGGTATTCAGCATCTTCTCCTGAGTGGATGAAGAATCTGAACGCTGCCGCAAAAAAAAGCGGATTGAAGGGCCTTTCCAGGGCAGAAATAAACACCGTTATCGACAAGGCAAGAAATGGACAGCCCTTGACCGAAAGGCAGCAATCTCATTACGATTTATTGCTACAGGCCGCAGAAGAGGTAAAGCAAACAGATCCATCATATGCTATGGCCTATGAAGCCGAAGAAATGGAGGCTGACGGATTTGTTCCCATGGGTGGACAAAACATCCCTGCCGCAGATCTTGAGATGGGTAGCTCATTCATTGGGACGGTTGACGGCAAAAAAGACACCTGGCACGTCAAGGGAGAAAAAGACGGGAACATTGTATTGCAGGACGGGGTAAGAAAAGAAGTCGATATGTTCGACAGAGTGAATGTCGATGGTATTAAGGCTCCCTCCGAACCCCTAAAGAAAGGTGACGCTGTTTCCTGGACAGATAAAAAGGGTAACGAACAGGTTGGCGACCTTGTAGTCAAGGCTGGTGAGTCTTGGATGATAAAAAAAGCTGACGGTACTACTGGCAGACAGACAGAGGAAGCGCTATCCAGGACGCAGGGACCGACTGAGGTTGAGAATGACAAGACCGATGCCAAGGCTATTTTACCGAGTGATGAAGTTGGGAACACTACTAATGACCTTAGGGTTAAAGATGAGGCTCAAAAACAAACGGAGACCACACCACAAGAGCCCGCAGTCCCTGACGCAAGCATATCGTTGGGTGGCGCTGCTCGGGACGGTGTAGGCCTTGACAAGCCCAGGGAAAGTGCAGATACTACAGATGTAGGGGCTGTAGCCACAAAACAAACAAAAGATGGAGGGGTACATGAAAACCAACTCGATCTGTTCAGCGAAAAACCCAGGCCGGGGCAACAACTTGAACTGTTCCCGGTACAAGACCTACGACGAGATAAGCCGTCAAAAAAGACAGGTCAAGATCGAAAGGCTACAAGAACAGATAAACAATCTTCCCAAGTCGGAAAACTACGAGCCATTAGCCTCGTTGGTGTCGAAACTACAGGAACTATCCAACACGATGGACTAATTGTCCGTTCTGAAGAAGATGCGGCAAGTCTTCTCTCTCACCTAACTAAAAACCCGCAAGAACAAATATACACCGTAACCGTTGACAAGGATGGATTGGTTATAGAGGTTCACCGTTATTCTAAGGGCGCTATTTCCTCATCAATAGCAAGACCGGTAGAAATGGCAGGGCGCATTCTTAAACACAAGAATGCCTCCAAGGTTTACTTTGTTCATAATCACCCCTCCGGTGATACAGCGTCATCACCGGCGGACGGCCAAGTGCTTCAGCGAATGTCTGAAGCTCTTGGATTAAAAGATATTGGCGTGGTAGGGCTCGTTTTGGGTAGAGACGAAAAGGGGGCTGGAACATGGAGAAGTTTTGACAGATATGGGGGTATAGGAACAGTCAAACCCATCTCGGCCACTATCAAAAAAACATCACTCCCGATAAAGGAAAGGGTTTTTATTGATACATCTGTCGGGGGCAAACCGATAAGTAACAACGCTGCTCTTGAGACATACCTATCGGATAAGCCATCTGGGTTCTTGTTTTTAAACAGTAAAAACCACCCAACTGGATATCTTGATTTTCAATCAGGGCTACCAGCAAAAAGCCACTCAGCAATACTCCTTGATGCAGCAGAGTCAACAAATGCCGCATCTGCAATCTTCTACAATGCAGATGGCCATGTTCCCGGCAGGCAAGATTTTTTTGAAGAGCTATCCGCTTGGGCAATGGACAATGATCTTCATGTTCACAATATAGCAACATTCACAGATGGTGTTTTTCAGCACAATCCGGTCATCAAACCTAACGCAGACTACAGTAAAATCTCCAGCAGCGAGCCCCAATATTCCACCACTGCTTCGGTTGCCCCTGGTGAGGCAGTAACTCTATCCCAAATCAAAAAATGGTTCAAAGGCCAATCCGTAGGTATCAATTCCGACG
>CAYPNO010000214.1:0-4192 GCA_964411865.1 uncultured Desulfuromonas sp.
TGATCTGGCCGCGATACGACCAATGGTGTTCCGTATTCAAGGCCGTGCATTCAAAGGTGGTGGCTTCATTTCCACCCCAGCGGCGTACTGCTGCATATTTAATCAATTGGATAAAGGATTCAAGCCCCAATGAGCCGGGACAGACCGGATCTTGATAAAAATGGGCGTCAAAGAACCACTCCTGCGGATTAACCACTTTGGATGCACGCAGATATCCGAGTCCATGCGGGCCCCCATCGCTGATATACATATCTATATTGTCCAGCATGCGTAACTGCACATCTGGGAACGGCGCCTGGGTCGGATACGGATCGGGAACTTCACCGCGCTGCTGTTCAGGTAATTGCGCAACATAAGGAGTTACTCCTTGAATCCCCACCTGATTGGCCAGTGCCGCCTGACTGAAAAATCCAAACACGGTGTCGCCACGGTACACCGGGCCAACAGAGTCTGACACCTCAAAGTCGTAGCATTGGATAATCATCCCTGCGCTGCTGGAGACCCGCGTGGACTTGACCTGGATAGTCAAGGTGCCACTATCCTTCGTGACCGGGCGCAGTTTAACCGCATTGCCATCGAGGTTACGGAAACACAGATCAATAGCACTGGTCAGGGCTGAACCCATGTATGCCGCCATCCAACCGCAGGGTTGAAGGGCGATCTCCAGTAAAATACTCAGAGGCATATTGGCGGAGCGTTCCTGAGCAAAATACCAGGCATCGGGGGGGATATCGTACTGCGCCTCTATGCCACCACCGGCGACCATCTTCCATGGCGTCGCATCAATGGCGGTGATGCGGTCGAGAAACTGAAATGGGGGCCGGGGCAGGCGCGCAATCCGGCGCTCTGAATCAAAAACGCGGTATGGTTCGCCAAAGGCCTCGGATGGATTGCCGTTTGAGAACGCCAGAATCCTGGCGTAGTCATACAAGGCTGGTTTTGCAGATGTCTGTTTTACTGTTCCAACTTTTGCCGCCGCGCCATTCAGCGAACTGCCCATCGAGCTGCTGTGTTCAAGCTGCGGATGCTCCACAGGCGTGGCAGCATTCCAGCGTGCCTCCATGGCGTTACGATCCAGCCCACTGAGCTGAATGGTCATGTTGGTAATTTCCACAATGGGTTTGCCATCGGCATACATCAACGCATCGACAATAGCGTAGGGTTCCGGACGATAGCCGAGCTCCTTTATATTGACTTCATACATCGCGACCTGGGTGGTTTCAGTCACTTGACCGCGACATTTGAGCTGACTTTCAATCCCGGGGATCGGCTCCCAGTGTCCTTCGCCATCTGCCGTCACCCAGCCCATGCGCATGAGGAATACCCGCAGCGTATGCAGGCAACATTCATACATGAGGGTGCCAGGCATGACGTTGTCATCGCAGAAGTGGCAGGTAAGAAACCAGTCATCGGGCTGGATATCCATCTCAGCTTTGATCTGGCCGATGCCATAGCGTCCGCCAGTTGGATCCACATGAATCACCCGATCCACCAGTTCCAGATGCCCGCCCGGCAAGGTGTAGGGATGTTCAATGGGCAGACGCGCAAATTCTGGGCCGAAGCAGGCAGCCAGATCACCCCCACGCAGCGCTTGAATCTGAGAGGCGGAATACTGCTCCACTGTATGCATTGGGACCAACTCGTGCCAATCAGGGGAGCGTTTCCCTTGCATGGGGCGTAGATCGAGCTCGGTATGCACTACGCCACGCCCATCGTTGAGCTGCGCTGCGCTGAAGAATCCGGCACAACCATCATGCATGCTCATCAGGGGTTTACCGTTAACGCTGCTTTCATAGTTGAATTTAAACAGCCAGGTATCTCCCTGGCGGAAGAAGCGTTCTATGTAGATATCGTAGCGAATTACATCGCCGGGTTTGGGTAGAGAACTGTGGAACTTCACCACCGCATCCAGCAGACGGTATACCGCTTTCCCTTTGGTCTGCAGATCGACCCCAAGATAGGCGGATAAAAACAGATCGGCCTGACCCGCTTCCACCGCTACACAGGTGGGGATATGTTCGCCATCCAGATACCAACGCTCGCTGGTAACATCATGCTCAGTGACAACCCGACCACCCCCCATGGAGCAGGGTTCCCCTTCAAGAAGGAGGATACGGTCTACCAACATCAGAGGTTCATCGGGCAGGCGCACCCGGGTGGGGTGGGAGTCGATGGAGGCAAATTGGGCACCCAGCATATTGCCGATGGAGCCGATGGCAAATTCCATGCACGCGGCGCGGTCGAACAGCGGGGCCGGGGGCTGTGGGATCGGCTCCTGGGCTTGTGGTTGATCGGTCTTCCCCGCCTGAACCTGCATTTCTGGTCTGTCTGAGGGTGTAGATCCTGCCGCAGTTTCCTCGGCAGCGAAATCATCCTGCCCATATCCATATTGGTGTTGCAGGCGGATATTTTCTGCCATCAGGGCATGGATCTCCCGGCTCAGACGCAGAAATTCCGCGTGGGCGGCGCTGTGCTGGGCTTGGGATTGTTGCATCTGCTCCAGCATCCCTATCCCTATCCCCGCGCTCTCAGCTACGGCAGCGTTGGACACGGGTGGCTTAGCAGGGGCAGGAGCGGGGGGCGGCGTATTTATTTGGGGTTTAGACATATGCGCTTTCTCCTGCAAAGGCTGCAACGTAGCTAACTCTATAGCCTTGGTGCCGTTGTACAAAGTGACCAGGTTCTGGGGCGGCGGGGGTGGCTCTTCTTCGGATTTCCCCGCAAGCGGGCGCAGGTCTGCAAGGTTACAGCGTATCCCTTCCGCTTCCAATTGCCCGATCAGGGTTGCGAAAGTGGTCAGAGGCATTTCTCCCTCCACACAGGTGGGACGTACCATGTGGGGCCGCTCTCCAAGGATGCGTGGAAGCATGCGGGTACAGGAGTTGCCGCTGCCGGTTTCGATGAAGATACGAGCCCCAGCGGCGTAGGCATTGTTGATCACGCGGGTGAAATCGATGGTATCGGTGGCTTGAGCCAGAATAGCATCGGCGCAGGCGCTGGTGCTCGGAGTGTAGGGCGCACCGCTGGCGCAGCTGTACACCTCCACTGCGCTGGCGTGGGTGTCGAAGTGGTGTAGGGCATGATACGCGTCCGCCACCACCTGCGGAACCGGGCAGTGAACCGTAGTTACCCCTTTAAGTTCGATAAAGGGGGGATTATCCAAGCGCTGCAGTACTTGTTGTACCGCGCTGCGCTGCCCGCCAATCACACACTCATCCGGGGTGTTAATGATAAGCAGGTATGCGCGCTCTATCTTCTCAATTTCCGGTTCAATCCGCGCAGCAGGCAGGGGAACGATCCCCAGGCACCAATCGACCGCTTCATGCTCCGGCAACTGCCACAGGGTTCTGGCAGCGGCGCATGGTCCGGCCAGATCTCGGGTAAACAGGGGCGATTCCTCGATGCGGCGTAGCATCTCATCACGTTCGCGCCAGATTCCCAACGAAAACAGGCTGGAGGATTCACCCAAGCTGTAACCCACGGCCAGCTGCGGTTCGATGCCGAATTGACGCACACGATCACTCAAGGCGGTGCACAGCGCCACATGCGCGATAATCATGGAGTTGTGATCTGTTTCGATCTGAGCGAGGTCCGCGCCGTTCCAGAACAGTTCCGCGCGATACTGATCCTTGAGATATTGGTTGTTACATTGTTGGCGTTCGAACAGCGCCGGCCAGGTGCGTGCCAGGGCGCGCCCCATGTTTTTAAAATGATTGCCGGAACCGGGATACACAAACGCTACCTTGCCTGCTGGCCCCAGCGGAGCAGGGGAGTAGAACACCTTGGCGCGCGCACACGCGGGGATTCTGGCGCCCCCTTTACCATCCAAGCGCTGGCCACTGTTATATTGCAGATGCTCCACGCCAAAATCAAGCTGGGCATGGAGCTCGGCACGGTTTGCAGCCACGCAGGAGAAACACAAATCCCCGGCAGCTGGTTTGTTTAATCCCTCCCACTGCTGGACTAGCTGCCCCAGGGATTGGTGTGGCTGGGTCTGCAGCTTCTGGCGTAGTTTTTCCAAACGGGTGCGGATATCCGCTGCGGTGGCACCATACACCAAAAACAGGGTGACGCCATCCGTTGCCGCGCCCTGAGATGCTAATTCACCCTCATCTTCGCGCAGTGCCACCAGACTGACCATACCGCCAGTGGCGATCCCCTGCACCAAGGCGCGGCGCGGTCCCTGTGCAGC
>CAYPNO010000215.1:0-4150 GCA_964411865.1 uncultured Desulfuromonas sp.
TCTATAGGTACTATAAGAGGAAGAATTTATAGTAAATTACTTGAGCAGTTTTCTCTACAAGAATACAAATACTTACTCCAATTATACAAAAATATAGAATATTTAAATGAACAAAAAATTAATTTCATTCTAGATGGAAATATAATTAATCAGTCTGAGGGTTTCCATGAGTTGCTTGATTATGTCCTCAATAGAGCCAAAAAAGGACAGTACATTCAGCGCTATAAAGGATTGGGAGAGATGAATCCTGACCAACTATGGGAAACAACTATGGATCCAGAAAAAAGAACTTTATTGCAGGTAAAAATAGAAGATGCTGTAGCCGCTGACGAAATATTTACCATCCTAATGGGTGATCAAGTGGAACCTCGTCGCGAATTTATAGAGCATAATGCCTTAAATGTTTCCAATTTGGATATTTAAGACCATAAATATGTAAAGCAAGGATCTGCCTGATGTCGTCTCAATATGATAAAACTAGTATAAATATAGAAACAGAAATGCGTAAATCCTATATGGATTACGCCATGAGTGTAATTATAGGACGCGCTTTACCAGATATAAGGGATGGCTTAAAGCCTGTACACAGACGCGTGTTGTTTGCAATGCATGAATTGGGGAATGAATACAACAAGCCATACAAGAAGTCGGCGCGTGTTGTAGGTGACGTAATAGGTAAATATCATCCCCATGGTGACTTAGCTGTCTATGACACCATTGTTAGGATGGCACAAGATTTTTCCATGCGTCATCCTCTTGTTGACGGACAAGGTAATTTTGGTTCAGTTGATGGTGATTCTGCTGCAGCGATGCGTTATACCGAAGTTAGAATGTCTAAACTATCATATGAATTACTTGCAGATATAGATAAGGAAACGGTTGATTTTTCTCCAAACTATGATGAATCGTTGCACGAACCGGTAGTTCTTCCATGTAAATTTCCCAATTTACTAGTAAACGGCTCAGAGGGAATAGCCGTTGGAATGGCAACAAAAATTCCGCCCCACAACCTAGGTGAGGTTATTGATGGGTTAGTAGCTATAATAGATGATCCCTCAATTGGTTTTGAAGAGCTTATAGATAAAATACCGGGACCAGATTTTCCTACGGGTGCCTTTATCCTTGGAAATACTGAAATTCAAGATGCATATCGTACCGGTAGGGGGATTATAAAGCAGCGTGCTAAGGCTTTAGTAGAGATAGACAGTAGAACCGGACGTGAAAGTATTATTATAAATGAAATTCCATACCAGGTAAATAAAGCTAAACTTATAGAAAAAATAGCTGATTTAGTTAAGGAAAAAAAGATAGAGGGAATAAGTGATCTACGCGATGAATCAGATAGAGACGGAATGCGCATCGTAATAGAACTGAAACGCGACACTTTCGCTGCAGTTATTCTGAATCAACTTTATAAAATGACTGTATTGCAGACATCATTCGGAATTATTCTTCTTGCCATTGTGGAAGGGCAACCACGAATACTAACGCTGCGCGAAATTCTAGATCATTTCATTGAACACCGTAAAACTATAGTTACTCGCCGTTGTGTATTTGAACTTAAAAAAGCAGAGGCGCGCGCCCATATCCTGGAAGGACTTAAAAAGGCGCTGGAAAACCTTGACGAGATAATTAAAATAATAAAAGGTTCTGATACATCTGCTACTGCTAAAATTAGATTGATAGAACGCTTCAGTTTTTCCGAGATTCAGTCCCAAGCTATTCTTGATATGCGTTTGCATCGCCTTACTGGTTTGGAACGGGACAAAATAATAGCTGAATACAACGAATTGCTCGTTAAAATTGCCAGACTGAAAGAAATACTTGGCAGTGATGTAGAAATTTTAAAGATTATCCGTACAGAACTTATTGAAGTAAAAGATGGTTTTGCGAATAAGCGACGTACCGAAATTATTCCCAGAACTAGGGATCTATCGGTAGAAGATCTCATTGTCGAAGAAGATATGGTGGTAACGGTAACCCACTCTGGATATATAAAACGCAATGCAGTTTCTCTGTATCGTTCTCAACGCCGTGGAGGTAAGGGGCGTTCCGGCATAAAGCCAAAAGAAGAGGATTTTGTAGAACACCTCTTTGTGGCGTCGACCCACTCGTACATTATGATTTTTACCGATAGTGGAAAGGTTTATTGGTTAAAGGTGCATGAGGTACCCCAGGGTGGACATGCAGCGCGTGGGAAAGCTATCGTCAACCTGCTGCAGTTAGAGCAGGGTGAGCGAATAATGACAATATTGCCAGTGAAAGAATTTGTAGAAAATAAATACATAATAGCCTGTACCCGCAATGGAGTTGTGAAAAAGACCGAACTGATGGCTTATTCAAATCCACGTCAGGGGGGTATCATTGCGATGACTATAGATGAGGGTGATGCCTTAGTAGCGACGCGTATTACCGATGGCGATATGGATATTCTAATGGCAAGCGAGCACGGTAAATCTATTCGCTTTCCAGAAACAGATGTGCGGGCTATGGGCCGCACCGCCCGTGGTGTGCGTGGCATGCAGTTAGTAGGCGACGATCACATTATAGGGATGCAGGTGGTAACAGATGCAACATCTGCTACTCTTGTTACTGTTACGGAAAAAGGCTATGGAAAAAGAACCAGTATAGACGAATACCGAGTTCAGTCGAGAGGTGGAAAAGGGGTAATAACTATTAAGACCTCTGCGCGCAATGGCTGTGTTGTAGATATAAAACTAGTAAGCTCCGAAGAAGACCTTATGTTTATCACCGACAAAGGTAAAATACTTCGGACTAATGTAGCTGCTTTGTCCATAATAGGGAGAAATACCCAAGGGGTACGCCTTATGGTCCTAGATAGTAAAGAGCGCATTGGAGCCGTTGCAACGTTAGCGGAAAAGGCTGAAGAAGATTTTGATGACTTGGGAATAATCGATGACTCTGAAGAGCTAGACCACTCCGAAGAGATAGATGACTTGGAAGAGTAGTGCATTAATATAAAAGGTGGCAATATGAAGATAGGGGTAGTCGGGGCAGGGAGCTGGGGAACTAGTCTAGCCAATGTTCTGGCCAAAAAAGGGTATGCCGTTACGCTATGGGCGCATGAAAATGAACTTGTAGACTATATGCACGCCAATAGAGAGAATAAACAGTATCTACCCGGAATAAAACTCCATCAAAATATGTGTTTCAGTGCAAATTTAAGAGATGCTGTAAAGCTGGATGTGATTGTACTTGTACCTCCTTCTCAACGAATGCGTATGGTGCTTGAAAAGGCGGCTCCTGATTTTAATAAAGAAGCAACGGTGATATCTGCCTCCAAAGGGGTAGAGAGCACAACATATGCACTAATGTCTGACGTAATTTCTCAGGCTCTTGAAGGGCGGCATAATAAAGAAAAAACAGCGTTCCTTTCTGGCCCTACCTTTGCCAGAGAAATTGCAATGGAGATCCCTTCTGCGGCAGTGGTAGCGGCTGAGTGCGAAGATATAGCTACCATGGCGCGTGACCTGTTCAGTACAGATTACTTTCGTATCTACAGTAATGATGATGTGATAGGTACTGAAATAGGCGGCGCGCTTAAAAATATCATAGCTCTGGCTGCTGGAGTATGCGACGGCCTGAAATATGGTAATAATACCCGTGCTGCCCTGATAACCCGTGGCCTTGCGGAAATGAAACGGATGGGTCTTGCCTTGGGTGCCAAGCCTGAGACCTTTGCCGGCCTTGCAGGGATGGGTGACTTAGTCCTTACATGTACTGGTGCGTTATCTAGAAACAGATCTGTAGGTATAGCTCTAGGTGAAGGGCAAAATCTCGATGCTATCCTTGCTAATATGCATATGGTTGCCGAAGGGGTTGAAACAGCTAGATCGGCCTATCATCTGGCCCATAAGTTAGGTGTAGATGTGCCTATTATAAATGAAATGTACGCGCTTCTATACGAAAACAAGGATCCACGTAGAGCAGTAGTTGAGTTAATGCGCCGCACTCTAAAGGCGGAATATATTTAAGTGGAGATTTTCTTGAAAAAAATTATCTGTCCAATGGTTGCATTGCTATTACTTATCTTGGTCCAAACCAGCTATGCAACAAGTGCTAAAGGTAAGTTTATTGTCATAAATACCAATATTGGCAACATCGAAGTTGAATTGAATGAAGTTGATAC
>CAYPNO010000216.1:0-4124 GCA_964411865.1 uncultured Desulfuromonas sp.
GGGAGAAATGGGATTTTTGTTATGTTATCATCTGCACATAAATATTGGTCTCAATATCAAGAATATGTAGAAACTAATATGAAAAAAGATGAAGAAGATAAAGAAAATTATGGAACATCTTGTGAGCAAAGTGGTTCTATGATAAATGGAGATTTATGTTTTAATGGTAGAAGATGCTTTGTACAACATTGGTCTCAAATGATAAAATATAATAATTTATATGCCATGACAGTACAAAGAGCTTTAAATGCTGTTGATGGAAACCAAGATGAGGAGTCTTTTGCTACTCAATATAATAATAAGTTTTTAGCAATTAAAACTTCAAGTTTTTTTGATGTTAAGCAATTGGGTGAAAATGGTAAAACATTCCAAAATTATAATGCTTATCATTATTTAAATAATGTTAATTATTGTATAATAGGAGCGACTGATTTTGCGATTACGGGTGACATATCGGATTTTACTATTAAAGCAGTCCCTAACACATGGGGAGAGCAAAGAGAGGCGGTCTTGCTGTTTAAATATGTAATGAATCCTTCAAAAGATAAAGCTTCTGATAGTGTCTATAAACAACTATTTAGAATATTTAATTATGTTAGAACTTATAAAATTACAGCCCTAATGTTTGATGAAACTGGATTAGGAAAATCATCTCCAGAATTATTTAGAGAAATATTAAGACAAAAAAATTATACTTTATTATCAGAAGATAATGTAGTTGGATTTGAGTTTAAACAGAAAAAGAAAAATGATTTATTAGAATATTATTGGGGAAGAATTCAAAGTGGAAAAGAAATTTTACCTAAAATTCCTAAAACTTGGCAAAATGAAGATGATATGAAAAGATTATATATGGCTGCTGTTGATAAGGTAGATGAAACATCTTGTTTAATTAGACACATTTATGAACATATGATGTTTAGTAGAAATGAACATAAAAATGATAAAGATGAGGTCGTTGTTGATTATAAACAAGCTAATTATAAGTGGTTGCATGATGACTCTATTATGAGTTCTGCTATGTGTTCTTATATTTTACATCTTAAGCCAGATATTTGCAATTATAATCAAAAGCCAAAGGTTAATAATTTAAAATCATCAAGGATAACAAGAAGAAGATGGAGAAGATAGTTTCTCTATCTTTTTCATTATGGGCTATTTATAACACACTTTCAACGGTTGTCGTAAATAGTGTAGAAAGAAAAGAGTATGCGTGGAGGTTTTAAAATTATGTTGACTAAAATTTGTAATATGCAAATAGAATATTTTGATACAGATTTTAGACGAGATTCACTTGATTTGGTTGTATTAGAGAAGTTTAATAAAAAGCGTTGTGAAACAACTTTTTATTTTATTTCAGAAATAGATGAAAATAATGAAGTTGTGATATCATCAAAAACTTATCCATATGCTACTGTACTTTCTAAAAGCGAGTTAATATATTCTTTGCTTGATGATAAATTTCTTTATAAAAATGAGAAAGTTTCTTGTGCAAAACATGAATATACAAGTCGCCACATTAAAAGAAATTTCTCAAGAAGAAGGGGGTGGGTTAGATAAATATAAATGAAATAAATGGAGGTTATTTAAATAGAACAGAAAAGCAAAATATAGCTGTTAGAAATAAAGCTCTATCTGAAGGAGAAATAATAGAAAGATATAAATTATTTGAAAAAAGATTTATAGAGGAAGTTATTAGAGGAACAGACCAATCATTACCAGTTGAATCATTTTATCCAACACAAGATTTTCAAGATGTTATTTCTGAAATAACAAATCAATTACCAAGTAACTTTAATATTATTGGAAAAGAATCTGAATTTTTAAGAAAATCATTGACTGAGGGTTCTTATTTAAGAGAATTACTTAGTACTGTATATAAAGAAGGGGTTTTATCGGGAAGTGCTTTTGTGCTTGTAAAACCAAAAATGTCTACTTTAAAAGATGTCTTAATGGTGACTCAATTAGAAGTTTTACCTTTTGAAAATTGCTTTCCATCATATGATGTTTTGACTGGAGAATTAGAACAATTAGTATATCAAGAAAAAAGAGTTTATATGGATGTAGATACACCAATAAATTTTGTATACACGGTTGTTTATACAAAAGATAAAATAACAACTTTGATAAGAAATATGAGTGGAGAAAGAATTCCTAATATGCAAGATAATGTTGAAAAGGATAATCCTTTTAAAAAATTAGGAACATTACCTGTTGTAGAGTTTAGATGTTCTCACAAAAGAGGTCATCCATATGCAAGTAAACTAATAGAACCACAAATGCAACTTGATAATTTAAATACAAATATTGAAAATTTAACTAATATGCACACAAACCCAATATATGTAGTTAGTAAAACTAGAAGAAATTGGGATGATTTTCCAATAGGTTCTGGACAAATATTAACATTACAAGACAATGAAGAGTTTAACATTGTTAAATCAGATATGCAGTTATTACCATTGGCAGCTAGATATAATAAAAAGAAAGATGAATTATATAAGTCTGGAGGATTAGTTCCACCATCACTAAGAGAAGAAATGTATGGTACAGATTCAAGTAAAGTTGTTAAAATAGCAAGTGGAGAATTAATAGGTTTTGCTAGAATATTGATGAATAATTTTAAAAAACCATTATTAACTATTGTAGAAATAGTTTTGAATTTAAATGGTAAGACATTAACAGATGAAGTTATTTCACCACCAAATGAAATATTGCCTTATGATTTAGAAACAGTCTTTGCTTTTATGGCTGTTGGATTGAATATAGGATTGGTTGATGAAGAGTGGTTCTGGGATAAATATATGCCAGAATTATCAAGAGAACAAAGAGATAGAATTACAAAAACTTTTAAAGATAAACAACAAGCAGATTTAATAGATGAAAGTTCTATAAATTTAGATAATAATGCAAAATCAACAGCGAGTGTTAGTAGTTCCCCAATGGGAAATAAAAAACAAGCAAGTACGAGTGCTGAGGATAAAGATGGACAAGTAACAAAAGCATAATTAAAATAATGGGAGGGAATACAAATGGCAGTAGAAACTGAAGAAGAAAAAGTAGCTAGATTAGCAAAAGAACAAAAAGAAAAAGAAGATAAGGAAAAGGCAGATAAAGCCAAACTAGACAAAGAAGCTTTAATAGCAGAAATAAAAAAGAGTATGCAAGATGAGCAAAATGAAAAGTATACTAAACTTGAACAAGAAATCCAAAATTATAAGGATGAGTTAGCAAAACTTCAAGCAGATAAAAATCCAGCGGGAAAAGATAAAAAACCAAATACCGACGAAAATACAGAAGTCTTAGAAGCTAATAAAAAGATTTTAGCTCAAATAAAGAAAAACGAAGATATGTATTTAAGTATGGAAAAGGAAAAAATAAAAACTAAATATGGACTAGCAGATGAAGATTTTGCAAACATCACAGAAATGGAACAACTAAAAAGTTTAGATAAGACATATAGTATAGCTTTTGAAAAAGCTAAAACAAAATTTACTTCAAACGAAGAAATGATTAAAATTTTAAATGAAAAAAAGAAAACCATAATTGATATTGATAACTCAATTGGTAATCCAGAAGTAAAAGAAAAAGCACAGGCTGATAAAACAGCTCAAGTAATGAAATTTTTAAATATTAAATAATAGGAGGAACAATATGGCAAAATTAACAATAACAGGAGTACAACACGAAACTGGAGCAGATGGAGCAAGTGGACAAGGTTACCCATCTTTTTCTGGAGCAACAGAATTAGAAAAAGGTCAAATAGTAGCAATTAATGGAGAATTAGCGTCAGCTGTAGATAAAGTAAAGGCAGCTTTCGGATATGTAGCTTGGGATACTGGAAGAGGTATTAATGGTAAAGTAGCAGCTCATCAAAGTTTTAGAATAGTAAGAGAAGCTTGGGTAGAATTAGATGTAGCAAAAGCTCCAGGAACTAAAATTTATTTATCAGATGTAGCAGGAGAATTATCAGATGTAGCAGGAACAGTAGAAGTAGTTGTTGGAGTATATTGTGCAGAACCAGAAAATGGAGCAACAGCAGATACCGACTTATCCAATCAAGCAATTTTAGATTTTAAATTATATTAAAAAAAATAATAGGAGGAACATATGGCATTAAAATT
>CAYPNO010000217.1:0-4101 GCA_964411865.1 uncultured Desulfuromonas sp.
TCCGGTTTATGTGATAGGTAAAGCGGACTGAAAATACTTGCAACGCACCTGGCCAGCCATATAAAGGATCTGCCGGACATAACAGTTCGCAATGTGGCACAGAAATAAATGGGGATGTTCAATGTTTAATTTGTCGGAAAAAGGGCATAGAATTCGTGCCATGTTTGATGATATTGCACCGCGTTATGATTTGCTTAATCGGTTGCTTTCTTTTGGTATCGATCGGCGCTGGCGGCGTTTTGCCGTAGGTCAGTTAGACATCCCACCGAGGGGCAAGGTGCTGGATATGGCTACTGGAACCGGAGATGTTGCGCTGGAGATTGCATCACGCACTCCCGATTCTGTGCAGATTGTCGGCGAAGATCTGACCCAGGGGATGTTGATTCAAGGGCGTAAAAAGATAGCCGCATCTCCATATGCACACAGAATACATCTAGTTAACGCACCATGCGAGGCGATCCCTCACCCTGATGCGATTTTTGATGGGGTCACCATTGCCTTTGGGATCAGAAACGTAGTTGAGCGTGAGGCCGGACTGCGTGAGATGTGTCGGGTGCTGAAACCAGGCGGACGCGCGGTGGTTCTTGAGTTTTCTCAGCCTCGAAGTCGCGTATTTGGTGTGGTGTATGATGTTTATTTTAACCGCGTACTTCCTTTTATAGCTGGGTTGCTATCGACTCGCTCTGCCTACAGATATCTGCCAGATTCGGTGGCGGCATTTCCTTCTCGGGTAGAGTTCAAGGCTATGATGGAGGCCGCCGGGTTTACCTCGGTGCGCTACCATGATCTTACCTTTGGTATTGCCAGCGTTTATGTCGGTACCCGCCCTGTTATTAGTTCTGTGCATCAAGGATAAACTAGAGGGCGTTATTCTTATAGATTTAAGTTTATTGCGGTGGTTTTTCTAGAGCTGGCTTAGCCTTATTCCCCTGGCGTAGAAATACCTTGCCAGGGGCAGTAAATGACGTTCCAGGCAGGTATAGGGTGCGCTTGAGGATGCCTAATACCTGATTTGAAACACTCGAAAGAGGCTTCATGCTGACTATGGGCTCCAGCACTGGGCCTTTGATATCAAACTCCACCGTGATAAGAGCATTTTTATCTCCTGTTAGGATCCAGCCAGCAACAGGTATTTTGGAGAAAACGCTATCCACTGTCCCCAACGGATTTACCCCCATATCCACATCAAAGCGCAGTTGCGGCAGGGAAAAGTTTCCGGTAAGGGCTAAATTCATGGCTTCGCTGCGGATTAAGAGATTGTCGGAATACAGTACCCCCTTTTCCATGCTTAAGTCCGCGCTTAGGTGCCTAAATGGCATCCCATCTGTAGCCATATCCGGTAAATTCATTTTAAACAACTGCGCCACGTTGAGGAGTGAAAATGCCTTGGAGAGAAATTTGAATTTACGCAAAACGCCGTTGTGAATCTCCAACTTGAACATCCCGTCTGCATTAGGGGTAAATTGAGATCCTATAGGGCCGTGCAATGAGAATGATCCAGTAAGGCTGCCGGTAATAAGGCCTAAATCTCGAAAAATCTGCGAATAAACCTTGTCCGCATCTATGTTGTTCAAGTCTCCCTTTATTTTCAAATAGCCTGTGTTGGTATTTAACAGGATCTGGCTAGAGCCAGTGCCGGCATCGGCGCTAAATGTTAATGGTTCAATGCGCAGTTGTCCCTCTTGGATATTGATTCTGCCTTTAGCCTGCTGAAAAGCAAACCCATAGAATACTCCTGAATCAACGCTGGCATGTATAAACATGGTTTCATCGAATGGCAATGATGGCGTGACTTCAGCAATGGGAGTTGTGTTGAGCTGTTGCGCTGTTTCATCTTCCGCTGAACTCCACAAGGCGATCACTTCATCAATGTCAGCATATTGTGCGTGGATATCGAGATCTAGATCCGGAATGGCAAAGCCGAGTTTTCCGCTTACTTCAGCATGGGTTCCTTGCTCAAGGTCGACACTTGCACTAACAAAGTCGATTCCTGCCGCATGGATTTTCAGGTGTCCGCGCAGATTGTTTAGGAGCGCTTCTTTTGAATTAAATATCAGATCATTGGCTATCACCCCGTCACCAAAGGCGTGGATATCAGCGATAGGATTGCGCAGATCCTCTATATAGGCCGCCGCCTGCATGGAGGAAGAGTCTTCACCCAGTTTTAGGTCGAGTTCTGGAGCGGTAACACTGAGTCCATCCAATTGTGCCTGACCATTGATATGGTGGATGCGCCCAAGGATATCTGCGGGAGTTATGCAGCAATCATGGAGGGTCAGGACACCGTATCCGTGCCAGTTAGCGTTAAGAGTAGTCTCTATATGGTATTCAAGATCTATTGTGCCTCCGAGCGCCATTGACTCCAAAAGGCTGAAGCGCTTGCTGAATGAATTTAAGTCAAATGCATGCAGCTTAAGATGCACGGCAGGTGCAGAAGTGCCTAACCCCGTGCCATTAAATGTGGCGTTAATCTCGTCAGTGTGTAAGGAGCCATCCAAAAGACTCCACCCCTGTGCTTCGCGCTGCACGCCGAAAGCAAGATGTGCAGGTTCAGCAGCTTCTTTCAGCGGAATATCGGCTATTTCAGCGCTGATATTGCTCAAGTCTATTTCAGCGAGCAAGCTATCCGATGTGGCGCTCCATCTCCCTTGAAAAGCAAGAAAACCATCAGCTTTAAATGAAGGTGTATTCCACGTTAGGGGGGAACTATGGATTTTGAATGTCCGCCCACGGTGTTCAAGATCAAGGACAAGCGGTTGCGCGCTTTGTGCAAAAGTGGGGGCAGGTATCAAGTTGGGCAGGTCAATGTTCCACCGCCCCGATTCTATCCCGGATGCGATAGGTGGATTAATTGGACCAGAGTAGCGCAGTTCGACACAGGTTGCTTCGCTGGCGAGCAAATGTTTTTCTAGCTCTGCGTTGGTTTTTGGGAGCCATGGCTGGAGCTTTGCGAAGGGGATAGGGGCGCTGCTGCATCTGAGTTGAGCGTTGTTGCGCTCTGGCCCTACTGAGATATCACCATCTATTTTAAGCAGAGCGCAGTTGAGAGCAAGGTCAGAAATGTTTAAAAAGTTAGGGGTGCATGTAATGCTTGCACGTAGACTTATAGGTCCTGGTGCCATTTCAATCGCGGTGTTGTTGTGTGTATAGCTTATGCTAAGGGGAGAACCCCCTCCGCCCGATTCAATTATATTACGCGCGCGGATATCTGAAGTAAGTGTCAGGCCAGCAGTGAGGCTGCCACTGAGGCTTGCTTCAAGGTTGGCCTCTCCTTTAACCTTCAGGTCTGCGAGAGTCGCAGACAGGTATTTATTGATGGCATCGCCACGGGCAGAGTCAAGGCGAAGTGATGTGCGAGTATTCACTTCGGCAAGGGTGATTCTAGACGCTGAATCTATGGGCTCTATAGTTGAACGTAGCACTACTTGAGTTACAGGAGAGGTGGATAACTGAGGGTCGATACTCATAGATGCAGTGACATCAAAGAGCAAAGGGCCAAGATTTTTCTTCTGGCGCAAACTTAAGCTAGTTTCACTGAAAACAGTAGAGGGGAGATGGGGGGCACGGATTTCGATTCTGGCACGCTCGCAAGTGATATGATGCCACATTGAAATTGCAGACAAAAACTGGTTCAGTTCCACCGAGGTAAGTAGTTGCAGCACGTCCTGAAATATCAATGGTTCCGTTTTGCTGCTCGTGGTTGAAAGGTTCAAATAGATTGAGGGCTCACGTAACGCCAATTTAGTGCACACAATTTCCCCTTTTAATAAGGGGAGCAGCGCCAAGCGGATGTGGACTCGTGGTGCCTCAAGGTCGAACTTATCCAACTCCGAGTGCACTCGGATGTCAAGCATATCGAAGGTTATGCCGTGGCGAAAACCGATGCTGGTGTCTGCGATGTTGATCTCTATATTGGTCTGCGTGCGCAATTGTTTTGTAACATTCGCAACAATATTGTTGCGATTATGATGCAGAAGATATACCCCGACTGCGCTGCCAAGCACCACTAACAATAAAATAATACCTGTTATTCTAACTAAGCGCCGGAGCATAAAAGAGGACCTTGTGCGGAAGTAAATGGTCTGCGTCTGCAGGACTAGA
>CAYPNO010000218.1:0-4095 GCA_964411865.1 uncultured Desulfuromonas sp.
TCGTCTTTTTCTAGATTCCGCTCTTGAAATTACGCCAGCCACTATGTATCTCCTATTATGAATTATTTCTTACCAGTCTTACCTGCCTTACGCAGGATCCGTTCTTCAGCATACTTGATACCCTTGCCTTTATATGGCTCCGGAGATCTGAATGAACGAATTTTAGCTGCAGTAGCACCGACAAGTTCCTTGTCGATACCCTTCACAGTCAACTTTGTCTGCTTTTCTACTTCAATCTCTATACCAGCAGGGACTGGATACTCGATAGGATGGGAATAACCGAGCGCAAGATTCAGGATGTTACCTTTAACATCACCACGATAACCCACGCCATTAATTTCTAAAACCTTCTGAAACCCCTTAGTAACACCTTCAAGCATATTGGAAATCAGCGTTCGATACAGACCCTGCTTGGATGTATCAACCCTAACAGTCTCTATCGGCTTAACTATGATTTCGTCCGCCTCTATAGACACCAAAACACCATCGCAAATAGCACGCTCTAGGTTACCTTTTGGACCCTGAACCTTGATCAACCCGGGGGTGAGATCTACCTTGACTCCTGCCGGTATTACTACCGGTCTTTTTCCAATTCTTGACATTGCCTACACTCCTTACGTTATCTACCAGACGGTGCAGACGAGCTCACCACCAACTTGAGCTTCACGAGCAGCAACATCGACCAATACACCGTTTGACGTTGACACAATTGCACATCCAAGCCCGTTTTTCACCTGGGGAATATTTTCATATCCGACATAACAACGACAACTTGGTTTAGACACCCGTGTGATTTCATTAATAACGTGTCTGCGCTCTGAGTCATACTTCAAGTAAATAACTAACGAGTCTTGAACGTTATCCGTAATTACTTTGTAGTTTTTTATGTATCCCTGACTTTTCAACACATCAGTTATCGCAACCTTCATTTTACTCGAAGGAATCGCGAGCTTAACATGTCTAGCCATGCCCGCGTTACGGATGCGGGTAAGCATATCCGAAATAGGATAAGTCATTGCCATGGAACTACTCCTTAATTAATCTACCAGCTAGATTTGAGTACGCCAGGAAGTTTGCCTTCCAGCGCAAGTTTACGTAAGCAAATACGGCACATATCAAATTTGCGATAATATCCTCTTACGCGCCCACATATAGGGCACCGAGTATATCTACGTACTGCAAATTTTTGTGGGCGTTTTGCCTTGGCTATCATCGATTTCTTTGCCACATTGTCCTCCAGTAGGTCTGATTATTTTCTAAATGGCATTCCCAGCACGCTCAGAAGGGCGCGCCCCTCTTCGTCTGTGCGAGCGGTAGTAACAATAGAGATATTCAACCCACCGATCTTTGCAATCTTATCAAGTTCAATTTCAGGGAAAATTATCTGTTCACTGATACCAAGAGTATAATTCCCTCGGCCATCAAATGCTTTGGGAGATATACCCTTAAAGTCGCGTACACGCGGTAAAGCGACATTGATTAACCGATCTAGGAACTCATATGCCATATTCTGGCGCAAAGTCACCATACACCCAATAGGCATACCTTCACGCAACTTAAAACCAGCAATAGATTTTTTAGCTTTAGTAATAACAGGTTTCTGGCCAGTTATCTTGCTAAGCTCCTCAACAGCAGACTCAAGCAATTTAGAGTTTTGAATTGCTTCACCTACACCCATATTAACGACAACCTTCTCCACTTTAGGAACCTGCATAACATTTCCAAGTTGCAGTTTCTCAAGCAGTTCAGGTGCCAGTTCTTTATTAAACTTTTCCTTCAACCTGGCCATTTGTCACTCCGTTACTTGTCAACTATCTCATTGCATTTCTTACAAAAACGGGCACGTTTCCCGTCTTCGAGAACGCGAATTCCTGTACGGGAAGGCTTATTACATGAACGACAAACCAACATTACATTTGCTGCCGCTACGGGAGCTTCCTTCTCTACAATGCCACCTTCCTGATTCATCTGTGAAGGGCGGGTATGGCGCTTAACAATATTCAGGTTCTCAACTGTAAGGCGATTTTTAGCCGGGAAAACTCGGACCACTTTACCTTGTTTCCCCTTTTCCTTGCCTGCCATTACCTGAACAAGATCACCCTTTTTAACATGTAGCCTCTTTACTGCCATTTCATTTAATCTCCAGCCTGTGGTTAAAGCACTTCGGGTGCAAGGGATATGATCTTCATATACTTACGTGCACGCAACTCACGAGCTACAGGACCAAAAATTCGAGATCCGCTCGGCTCTCCCGCACTGTTGATAACAACCGCTGAGTTATTATCAAAGCGGATAGAAGAACCATCGGGACGTACTACCTCTTTGGCAGTGCGAACGATAACTGCGCGTACAACATCACCCTTTTTTACCTTTGAATTAGGCATGGCTTCTTTTACAGAACATACGATGACGTCGCCAATCCCAGCATAGGTGCGTTTTGAGCCACCAAGAACCTTGATGCAGCACAGCTTTCTTGCGCCTGAATTGTCAGCAACATCAAGTGTAGTTTGCATTTGAATCATTGTCTATCTCCCAGTCTATACAGACTTTTCCAGCACCTGGGTAACACGCCAGCGTTTATCGCGGGACAGTGGGCGCGTTTCAGTAATAAGCACCTTGTCACCTATCACGCAACTGTTGTTCTCGTCATGTGCTTTATATTTTCGACTGCGCTTCAAGTACTTTTTATATACCGGATGCTTTACAAGATCTTCTGTCTTTACGACTATGGTCTTGTCCATTTTGTCACTTGTAACTATTCCGACAACCTTTTTTTTATTTCGACGCTCTGTGGTCATACGATCACCCTAATATTCCTAACCGGCAAGTTTCTGATGCAGAATTGTTTTAGTCCTAGCAATATCCTTGCGCAATGCGACAACCTTAGCTGTATTATCAAGATGTCCTGTGTGCAACTGGAACTTAAGGTTGAACAACTCCTGGCTCAGTTCATCGGACTTTTTCTGCAGTTCATCAACGCTGAGTTCTGCAAGATCCTTAGCCTTCATTACCCATACCCTCCCTGACAACGAACTTGGTTCTAACCGGCAATTTGTGTGCTGCAAGCCTAAATGCCTCACGAGCTACTTCCTCGGACACGCCTTGCATTTCGTACACCATCATGCCGGGACGGACAACAGCAACCCAACTGTCTGGCGAGCCTTTACCTTTACCCATACGCGTTTCAGCAGCTTTACGTGTCAAAGATTTGTCAGGAAATGCGCGAATCCAAATCTTTCCGCCACGTTTCATATAACGGGTCATTGCACGTCGTGCTGCTTCAATTTGACGAGCGGAGAGCCAGCCACAATTGAGCGCTTGCAATCCAAAATCACCAAAGTTTATGTCAGTCGCACCGCGCGCGGCACCTTTCATGCGTCCCTTAAACTGTTTTCTATATTTGACCTTCTTGGGCATTAACATATCATGTTACTCCTATCTGGCTAACTTACTTCTTCTCCTGAGTGAGGACTTCGCCCTTGAAGATGAGAACCTGAACACCGATGATACCATATGTAGTTTTAGCTTCTGCAAAACCGTAATCTATATCGGCACGCATTGTATGCAGCGGAACTCTGCCCTCGCGGTACCATTCGGTTCGACTCATTTCTGCACCACCAAGCCGGCCACTACAGGTAATCTTGATGCCCTCAGCGCCAAATCTCAGAGCCTGACCAACACTGCGCTTCATTGCTCGACGGAACGCCACACGTCGCTCAAGTTGAAGCGTTATACTCTCAGCAACTAACTGCGCATCTACTTCAGGCTTACGAACTTCCTGAATGTTCAAGAAAACCTCTTTATCGGTGAGTTTGGCCAGCTCTTGCTTAAGCACCTCAACCTCTGAACCGCGCTTACCGATAATGATTCCAGGGCGCGCCGCAAATATGTTTAACTTCATCTTACCTGCAGCTCGCTCAATCTCTATTTTAGAAATACCTGCATGATACAGACGTTTTTTCAGATAATTACGCAGCTTAAGATCCTCATGAACAAAACGAGAATAATCTTCGTCTGCGTACCATTTCGACTCCCAGGTCTTGATAACTCCCAGGCGAAACCCTATTGGATGAACTTTCTGGCCCAAACTATCAC
>CAYPNO010000219.1:0-4038 GCA_964411865.1 uncultured Desulfuromonas sp.
GCGCCGGACACTGAGACAATTAGGGCAGCAGAAGGGACAGGCAGCCACGGAGTTTGTAATCGCGGCGGCCTTTATTCTGGTACCCCTGTTTTTGACGGTACCGTTGCTGGGCAAATATATCGATATTAAACACGCTGTGATTCAGCATGCACGGTTTTCCGCATGGGAATATACCGTCTGGTTCGGGCAAGATGAGTACATCCTGAGTGGCGTAGAGTCTAATCAGCGTGCTGGAGTAAAAAAGTACAAACAGGCCAGTGAAGAGGGGTTTGAATATTTCTTTACTGACCGCACCTCCCAAGACTACGGCACTTCTATGGCGGCTATGGCGGTGGAACCTTTGTGGAAAGATCATCGCGGCAAGGCGTTATTTCACCTTGATGATATTAAAACTGAGCTCAAAGAAAAGCAGACGCCGTTACCGTTTGGAGCCGTTGGTGATTTGTTGCAAAAAATGCTTGATGTTGTAGGTACTGCGGTCGCGTACTTAGGCAAATTGATAAGTGTTCTTGGCCCTGCTGCAGAGTTTGATGTTCTACGCAACTCTAAAGGCTATTTCACCTCTGAAGTTGAAGTTCCGGTGCGCTCTCTCGGGCAGATTTTGCCCCGCTACGATTTAAAGGGTGAACAAGCTGGTGCCTCAGTTCAACCCCTCATCTTTAGTGCCAAGGCGGCAGTGCAGTCAAATAACTGGAACGCTGGGAGTAGTAGCCATGCCATACGCGAGAGTAAGGGGCTGGTGGTCACTTCGATATTGTCGCCTATATCTCATCCGGTAAATAAGATTGTGGGTGGATTAAATGATCTAGTAGGCAAAATCCCACTGATCAGAGTCAAGTTGCCGGGGTTGCCTGAGTTTGGGCATGTCAAGGATGACCTCATGCCCTATGAGCACTTAGAGGGAAACAAGAAAAAGCTAGAGTCGAAGGCTGGGCTGCATTCGTATGAGTAGAATTGACTCCAGATACCCACCTGGTAGCAGAACGTGTGCCCCTCGTGTATTGTTGCATCAGATCGCAGTTGTCACCCTTTTGCTCAGCGTGTTTGGGCCTGCCGTTGGCTATTGCACCCCCACAATTCCTGCTCCTGCTTGGATCAAGCGCACAGCAGTAGCAGAGAAGATGCTTGTTAACGGCCTCCCTTCAAAAGTGGAGTATTTTGAGTCAGATAGGGACATGGACGAAGTCCTGAAGTTTTACCGTAAAACCTGGCAGAGTCAATACGCCGGGCACGCGGGCTATCGCGAAGCCCATGTAGAGCCGTGGCATGTCATATCCAGATTAGAACAGCGTCACTTGCTCACCGTGCAAGTCAGACAGGGCAACGCCCTTAGCGCCGATGGCTATCTTGCTGTTGCCAATTTGGATGAGATTGACACAAAAACTTCGGTATCAGCGGATATTCCCAAACTTGCCGGCAGCAAAATTCTTAATCAAAACACCAGTTTTGACCCCGGCAAAAAAGGGGAGGTTGTGATGCTGGCGAATAAATTTTCAGTGGCTGCCAACGGGCAGTTTTACCTAGATCATTACAGCGACCGAGGTTGGGGGGTATTGCAAGACCAGGAACTTCCCGGCGCGCGGGCCATGGCGTTCCGGCGTTTTGGTGCGGAGGTGCGCCTAGTGGTAAACAAATCTGCTTTAGGGTCTGTGGTGGTAATCAACCGCGTAACCTCGGATTAAAGGGAGGAATGGTATGATATGCAGGCAGCGGCGCCACCCTTCACGTCATACCGCTCTTCAGGTTTCTCGGGATGTCGCATGCCATGCTACACCGCGCATCTTTAACGAATCGGGGCAGTCAACCATCGAATATTTGGTGGTGTGTTTTATCTTGATAGCGGTGCTTGTTAAAGGGCCAGGTGTTTATCAACGGATGAGCGGCACCATGCAGAACAAATACCATAGCTACGCCTTTTCCGTGGCGATATCCGATCCGCCGAGTAAAACCTTTGATGATGCTCTTCATCAGGATGCGGCTAAGATTGAACATGTGCTGGAAGTGCTCGAAGAGATTGAAAAAGATATAGAAAGCGCCCATCTTCCAGACCCGGGCGGTGTGGACATGCCTGGGGGGGTTGAAAAAATATGGAGAAAAATTACGCATCTGTTGTAGGAACCGTGGCCGCTTGCTAACCTGAAATAAGTGACTGTTATGCCAAAAATTGACCAAAGTGGGGATAAACGGAAAACTCGGAGACTGCTGGGGTTGGCAGTGTTGTTTGCAGTGTTGGCCGGTCTGGGCACGTTGACCCATTTGAAACTGCTGGAACGGCGCCTGGAACAGCGCTTGACCCCACCGGAAAAACAGACGGTACAGGTTGTGGTTGCCGCACAAAATCTGCCTGTCGGCAGTCGTGTGAATGCGGCAACCATGGCGGTGCGTACTGTTCCAGCGGATTTTGTCAATAGTGAGGTGATCACTGCCTCCATGTTTGACGCTGTAGATGGTGCGATTCTCAACAAGTCCTTAGGTCAGGGGAAGATGCTCAGCAATGATTACTTTGACCTGAATATCCCAAAAGATTTTTCCGGCACCATTCAACTCGGAAACCGCGCTGTAACCATTCAAGTGGGGGAGATCAACTCGATCGCCGGCCTTATCCGTCCAGGTAACTTTGTAGATATTGCGGCTAGAATTCATGGTGCCAACGTCGTTGGGGAGACCGAAAGCGGTGAAGTTATTATGCCGGTGCTGGAAGATGTCCTCGTGCTGGCCACGGATCAAAAGAGCGCACGCCCCAACGAAGATGAATTTAAAAACCTGCAAGTATCCCAGCGTCGGCAGAGTTACGATACCCTCACCCTTGAAGTTACCCCCAAAGAAGCGGCGCTGCTCACCCTGGCAGAGGCGCGTGGTTCCATCGTCGCTACCTTGCGTAACCCGGAAGACACCGCAGGTTTCCGCTATAATCGTATCGGTATGAGTGATCTGGTTGGGAATGCGGATACGCTGTTTCGTCAGGCGCGGGCTAAATTCGTCAATAGTGAGCTTGCGGGGGTGCATACAGACGCCGAGGGGAATCTGATTACCCAGAGCGGAATCAGGATTACCGATCCCAATGTGCGCATGAATGAGGACGGCTTGCTGGTAACGCAAGATGGCATTGTCCTTTCAGGGCGCAATCTGGTTGTAGGGCAGGATGGCAAAATTTATACCCAGGATGGCCAACTGGTTGATACACAAAGTCTGGTTGCCAGTCAGGACGGTACTCTCGTGGACAAACACGGTAACGTGGTGAATGGCAACGGTTATAGAACCGTCAAAGGCGGATTCCTGGTAGATGAGGCTGGAAATATCTATACCCATGATGGGAAAAAAATAATCGGGGTGGAAGTGGGTAAAGATGGGCAGGTGCGTACCACAGATGGAAAGGTGCTCAATGCAGATGACCTGGTCGTTGATGCCGACGGAAGCGTGCGCGTCAGAGATGAACAAGCCCAGACAATCCATCTTGATGCCCAGGGGAATCTGGTGACAGCAGATGGCAGGCCTGTTATGGCGCGTGATTTGGTGGATGTTGACCAAGACGGCGTGGTCCGCACTAAAGATGGCAGCGTGCTGCAAGGGGTGCGTGTCGGTGCGGACGGTAAGCTCTACGATGTAGACGGTAACGAAGTGAGTGCCGCAGAGGTAATCAAGGGCTCCAAAGGGATCCACCTGGATGCCCAAGGGAATCTGGTGGATGCGCACGGTAAACCGGTACGTACCCGAGGTGCCGCTGAGAAGGCGGTCCACCTTGATGAGAATGGCAATCTAGTCACCTCTGACGGACAGGCAGTTCTGCCCCAAGACCTTGTCAGCGTAGACCTGGATGGCGTGGTGCGTACCAAAGATGGCAGGGTGCTGCAAGGGGTTCATGTCGGCCAAGATGGTGCCTTATATTCAGCCGATGGCAAGAAGATGTCGGCTCAAGATATCGCCTTGGCAGCACAGGGGCTGCACAAAGATGCATCCGGCAATATTGTGGATGCAAAAGGAAGACTTGTCGCGGCTAAAGACTTCGTCAGTGTCGGAGATGATGGCAAGGTTCGTACC
>CAYPNO010000220.1:0-4034 GCA_964411865.1 uncultured Desulfuromonas sp.
ATAAGGTGGATTTCCCATGGTTTAAGTTGGATATTCAGGACAATAAGCCGGTTGGGGAGGATATTTATTTTTGTAGTAAAGCCCGGAAAGCAGGTGTTCGCATTTGCGTTGATACGGCTATCGAAGTAGGACACCTGACGACCATTGAGGTTAACAGGTGGTTACATAAAATATGTCAACACGTACACGGAGGATAAAAAATGTCACTGGTTGGTAAAGATGGTAAGGTCACCCTCGGAGAGGACACGGTAGTTGGTATGGGGACCTGGACAATCGATGGTATAACCGCTGAGGAGTTTGATGCCTCAGCCTTTGGCGACGACTGGAAAAAGTATAAATACGGCATGAAGGACGGGGGTACGGCCAGTTTCAACGGCCATTATGAGCCGACTGATGTTTCAGGGCAGCAAGCCCTACAACAGGCGAATCTCTATAACTCGGCGTTGACTGACTTGAGGCTTTATATTGACAATACGAGTTACTTTACGCCTTGTCAGACCACGGGGTATTTCAGTCCAGACTTGTCAACTGGCGCCCCCACAAAGGCTTCATCTGTGAATATCACATCTTTTAACATTGGGCTGGACAAATCAGGCCTTGGCACCATAAGTTTTACAGCTAAAGTTAGTGGAGTTATGGTTCTTGTATAATACTATCGGCCAGGCTGTCATGACAGAGAAGGGGCGTTTCCCGGCGCTCCCCCTGGCCGCTTTTTTAATTACCGGGATTACGGGAGTAAATTAAGATGGCTACACAATTTAGTATGAAGGAACCTAACCCAGGAGTTTGGTTTAAATTTGATGAGCGGGACCCCGAGTCCGGCAGTGTGAGAGTTCGTGTGGTGAACGCCGCCCGACGATCTGAAATGCAGAAGGCATGTGTTGCACAAAAAGTGGAATATAAGCACGGACAGCGTTTTGAGTACACCAAGGCCGATGATGAGCGGTTTTCTGAGATGCTGTGGGACTATTCTATCGTAGAGTGGGTTCGGCTGGAGGATGATGACGGTAAGCCCATTGCGTGTACCGCAGAGAATAAGGTTTTTCTCATGCAGAATAACGTAGGGTTTGCCCAGTTCATTTCAAAGTGTCTTGAGATTATCACCGAGACGGAAGAGGAGCGGGCGGATGCCGTTGAAAAAAACTCTTTGAGCGGGTCTGGCGACTCTGTAGCGGAGAAAAGCCGTCCTGCAAAAATTGTAAAAGATTAAAAGGGGAATCCTTTGACATTACGGACTGTAAGAAATGTTTACCTGATCTACTTTCAGAGAATGAAGACGCTGAGAAGGTGTATCTTGCAGTCCGGGATCAGTATATAATGGGTGGGATGGGCGGGCCGGTTGCCTTAAATCAACTGGCTATCTACCCCGCCATGGAAATGTATAACGTTGAGTTTAAAGCGGATTGTTTTGAGAAGGTCGTGGCGGTTGGCCGAAAGGTTTTAGCGGAACAGAGGGAGAGTGCTAAATGAGTATGATCGGTAGCATATACGTTGAGGTCCGGGGGGATACCACAAAGTTCCAGGCAGATATGACACGTCTCCGCTCTGAGGCCACAAAAGGTGGGACGGAGGTTTCTAACGCCCTCAACAATGCTATTCTGCCGGGTCGGGCGTCTAAGGCTATTTCAGCCTTGAACACTGAGCTCTTGCAACTTTCTCGAAGTGCTAAAGTCCCCCAGGCCAACATTAAGGCTACGACTGCCGAGCTTACTCGATCTATGGCCGAGGTTGCTAAAAAAGTAGGCTTGACAACCAAAGAGTTTTCCGCGCTAAACGAGAAGATGGTGCGGAATCAGGCAATGCAAACCGCAGAATCCTCTATGCGGAAAATTGCGTACACAGCAGGGTTATCTAAAAATGAAATAAAAGCCCTTGGGTTGCAGATGGGGCTTACGGGGCAGCAAGCGTCCCAGATGTCTGATAAATTAGACAGGTCCAAGAGCGGCATCGCACAATTCGGATCCTCTGTGATGTCGGCAAAGGCCAACATAATAGGTTTGACCCTTGCCATAACAGGTGTCGTCTATTCAATTAAATCCATGACGGAGGCCATATGGGACGCCGGTCAGCGCACACTTGTGGCTGAAAATGCCTATAAAGCTATTACGGGGTCGGTTGAGGCCGCGGATAAGCAGTTTGCTTTCCTTAGCAAAACGGCGACTGAACTCGGACTGAACTTTTACACCCTGCGTGGGGGGTATCAAAACTTCTTGGCGGCCGCACAGTCCTCCAAGATGCCGATGGTAGATGTGCAGCGGGTATTTAAATCCGTATCTAATGCCGGGGCTGTTTTAGGCTTATCAAACGAAAAAATGGGACTTACCTTCCTTGCTCTTGAGCAGATGCTCTCAAAAGGTAAGGTTTCCATGGAAGAAATCCGTAGACAGATGGGCGATAACCTTCCAGGTGCTTTTCAGATTGGCGCGAAGGCTATGGGCATGACGGTCGAGGCCTTTGATAAAGCCGTCAGCGCAGGTAAGATATATTCAGACGTGTTTCTACCCAGGTTTGCCCGGGCTTTGGAGGACACTTTCCAAGGTACTATTCCTGAATCTGTGAAAGCTGTAAACTTACTGTCTCAGGAGTGGGAGACGTTTAAATTGGCGATGTCCGAAGGTGATTTCATGCACTCGGTAGCTGAGGCTATGGGGAATATCACCGAAATATTGAAAGACCCCGATACTAAATTGGCTTTAGAAGGGTGGGCACGGGTACTCGGGGACACCATGGTTCTTGCGTCTAAAGTAGCAGCGGTGGTAGGTAAAGATTTTTCCCGAAAACAGATTTTGGCTGATGCTGCCCGCTTTAAACAAATGGGGCTTTACGAAGGGGAGTACACTATCGCCCCGGAAGAATTGCAGTCTATAGTCGAACACTATCGAGAGGTAGAGCGACTTGCCATATCCGCCCAGGAGAAAATGGCAGCCAATGCAGAGGAAACGAGCCGCAGGGCGGTATTAAGTGAGGAGGAAATACAAGCCGCCATAGAAGTCACTGCTGCTAAGATGAAGAAGCTTTCGGACAGAAGGTGGGGTATGGACCTATTGGACCCCTCTAAAATTAATGCCAAAAAGGCCGAGCTGGAAGATGAGATCAAACTCCTGAAGGAGATGTCTGATCTCACAGTTGGCATGGACATCGTGAACGCCTCTGCCGAAGGCATCGCCGCTCGTCAGGCTCAACTTGACGAGATGCGGGCGGCTGAAGAGGCTTACAGACAAGCCGAGTTAGCAGAAGTTAAGGCCTATGAAGAGAAAATGTATAAGGTCCACGAGAAATCCGATGCGGAGCAGCTTGCATTAAAGCGGGCGAACCTATTGAAGTTACGGAACTACTCAAAGGCCCGGCGCGAATCAATTGTAGCTGCCGAACAGGAGATAGCCGATCTTGTGGCCAAGATAGCGGCCCCCGGTATTAAACTCGACGAGGAAAGGGCCAAAGCCACAGCTAAAATTTCCGATGAATACAAAAAGCTTACAATGTCCACAAGGGATTACGGCAAACTCAAGGTAGTAGAATGGTTTAAAGCTGAGGCAAAGGCCGCCGGTGGGGTGTCGGAAGAGCTTCAGAAACTATATGGCCTGAAGTTGAAGTTGATCGACAAGGCGGCAGATGAGAAGCTTTTTAAAGATGCCTTGGCTAAAGCGAGCAAGGATCTCGACGATTTTTTTAGAGAGACTGCTACTGAGGCGCTGAAAGCCCAGAAAAAAACTACAGAGGATGCGAAACGTCAACAGGAGCAGCAGGTCAAAGATGTAAAAGATGCTCACAAAGATATGACTAAGACGTTCCAGGATTATACCACGGACATTATTTCTGACGCAGACAATGCTGGGGAAATTATAGTTGGTATTTTTAAGCGGACTGCCGCTGGAATGGCCGCCGCATTCGCAACCCAACAAATCATCATGCCCGTGGTCCAAGCTGTTGGCGGCCCTATGGGTATGTCATGGAATGGTGTCCCGGTGGCAGACATGGCTCAAGCTCAACAGGCGGGCATGGGTATGCCGTCTGGATCAGCCCTGACATGGGCG
>CAYPNO010000221.1:0-3997 GCA_964411865.1 uncultured Desulfuromonas sp.
CTTACGTGAAGTTATGTCTATGTCAGTGATTGCACACCAATAAGAGGTTATGTCACCCTCTTTGTTTTGATAGTTATTTCGTTCCTATAGTTATTTCGTTCCTTAATTGACAAGTGTTTTAATAGAAACTGGATAGATATGCTATAAGAAAAGGGTCACCAATTGGGGTGGCCCTTTCTGCATTTGGAGTTGCGATGCAAAAATTTGGAATATTATTGGCGTACCTTGCTCTTGTGTTTAACCTTTGTGGTGGCGGTGTGGTGTTGTTTGGGGTGTATCTCATAGCCTTTGGTGCACAGGCCAACATAGCAAGCCTTGGAGAGGCGCGTGGCTTAGGGTATCTGTTTGCGTGTGTCGGGTTGTGTGTTGTCGCAATCGGAGTGTTGATTGCCCGCTACGCCAGGCGTATTTAGAACTAATATTATCTTTGACCCAGTACTTAAGAGACCAAGCATGAAAAAAGTGAAACTATCTCTACTGTTCAAGTTTATGGCCGTTATTGGGGCAGGATTTTTGTTAGCGTCATTTGTCTTTGTGGTTATAAATATTCGTCTCCAGCGTCAGTTAACCATGGAAAACTCTCTGCATGATGCGGATTACCTCAGCGAAGCGATCGTAAGAGCTAATTACTATCTGATGCTAAATGATGACCATGCAATGTTGCACCAGATGATCGATGAGATTGCATCTATGGAGGGGATCAGGAGGATTCGTCTTTTCAATAAAGACGGGGTGATAAATTTTTCAACTGACGAAGAGGAGAATGGACAGACCCTGGCGCTTAGCGCAGAAGGGTGTAGTGCCTGTCATCTGAGCAGGGGAGCACCTCTCGTTGAGATTCCAACCTCTGCGCGAGGGCGTACCTTTAAGGATGTGAACGGTGATGTGTTTTTAGGGGTAACAAAGCCGATTTATAATGACCCCTCTTGCTTTACTGCTGCGTGTCACTATCACCCAAGCGATAAGGAACTGCTCGGAATACTTGATGTGCAGATATCACTTAAAAAAAGAATGAGTCAGGTTGACACATTTCGTAATTTTTTTATTGTTTTAGTGCTTGTGTTACTGATTCTATTATTTATGGAGCTTCTGGTGCTCACCAAACGCTTTATCATTAAACCGGTGCGGCGAATAATAGAGCATCAGCACAAGATAGCAGCAGGAGATCTGAGCGGACATATTGAAATAAAGTCGCGCGACGAGCTCGGGGAATTGGCTGCTGGGGCAAATGAAATGACAGCGAGCTTACGCCAGTCGCAGCAGGAAGTTGAGGCTTGGGCAAACACCCTCGAAGATAGGGTGCAGGAACGAACCCACTATATTCAACAGATGCAGGCAAATCTAGCGCGATCAGATCGTTTGGCATCACTTGGAAAGTTGGTTGCTGGAATAGCGCATGAGATTAACAACCCTCTCACCGGGATCCTCACTTATGCCTCTATGGCTGAAGAGCGCGAGGATATTGATGAGCAGCTACGTGAAGACTTACGCACCATAACGCATGAAACCGAGCGCTGTGCTGAGATTGTCCGAGGGCTGCTTGATTTTGGACGTGAATCGATTCCGTCTAAAAAATTTACCGCGATAGATGTCCTGCTCGATAAAGCTCTTGCTCTGTTGGAGCATCAGACAATCTTTCAAGATATCCTCGTCAATCGCAACTACGCCGAGGATATGCCACAAATAGAAGTGGATCCCAATCAGTTGGAGCAGGTGTTCATAAATATGTTTCTCAATGCTGCTTACTCAATGCCTGAAGGGGGGATGCTCAGTATCGATACTTGGCAGGATAGTGATAAAATGATGATAGCTATCTCTGACAGCGGAAGTGGGATATCTGCAGAGAATCTAACACGGATATTTGATCCATTCTTTTCAACCAAAGATCAGCAGGGGACAGGTCTGGGGCTGTCCGTCTCGTATGGAATAATTCAAAATCATGGTGGGACTATAGAAGTAGAAAGTACAGAAGGGGTTGGGACTCGTTTTCTGGTCAGTTTGCTCGTAGGTGATTTGTTGGTTTAAGGGCTAGCAGGGTATGCCGTGAGCCTAGCTATTGATTTTGTTATCTCGAGCGGAAATGCCTAATTTTTTCATCATAGCCTGAAAGTTAGGGCGCTGCATCCCTACTTCTTCTGCTGATCTGGTGATGTTCCAGTCGTTGCGCTTCAGTGCTTCTAAAATAAAGATGCGCTCCGCTGGAATTACTGCCTCTTCACGCAAGCGGCGTTTGATCTCCTTGAGTTCTTCTGCGGTCTGTGGGGTGAACTGGCCAAGGCGTACTTTTTCAGAGAGCTCGTCGTCGATCACCCCTAGGTCTGCTGGCAGAATCATATGGGTGTCGGATAAAACAACGGCACGTTCAAGCATGTGCTCTAATTCACGCACATTTCCGGGGAAATCATGTTGTTCGAGTAGGGCCATAGCAGCAGGACTCACTCCAGCTAGGTCTTTACCAATTTCACGCGCAAATTTCCGCAGAAAAAAGCCTACCAACAGGGGGAGATCGCCTTTGCGCTCGCGCAAGGGAGGGAGTTCGATGGGGATGATGTTGAGGCGAAAATACAGATCTTCGCGAAACTCCCCTTTATCAATAAGATCGCGCAGGTTCTTGTTGGATGCCGAAATAAGGCGTATATCTATGGGTACAGGCTTTGTTCCCCCGATAGGAGTGACTTCACGCTCTTGAATAACACGCAGCAATTTCGCTTGGGTTGTAAGGCTGATATTGGATATTTCGTCCAGAAACAAGGTGCCTCGGTCGGCAATTTTAAACAGCCCAACTTTTGTACGCATTGCTCCAGTAAAAGACCCTTTTTCGTGGCCGAAGAGCTCACTCTCAAGCAGGCTCTCTGCTAGGGCAGTGCAGTCGACAGCGACAAAAGGCATGTCCTTGCGCGGGCTGTGTTCGTGAATGGAGCGTGCAACTAGCTCTTTACCAGTGCCACTTTCACCACTTATGAGTACTGTACTGTCGGTGGGTGAAACCTGGCTTATGCGATTAAAGACCCGTTGCATAGCGATGCTGTTGCCGATGAAGCGCTCAAAGCCTTTGTTGTAACCCTCTTTCGCGCTTATCTTTGGTTCAGTGATTTTAGAGTGCTCAAGCGCCCTTTGAGCCAGTTCTTTAACCTGTTTAGGGGTGAACGGTTTGGCCAAGTAGTCGAATGCCCCCTGTTTTATAGCATCCACCGCTGTTTCAACGGTGGCGTAGCCTGTAATGATAATTATGGGTACGCTAGGTTGCAGAACTTTTATCGATTTTAGCACCTCTATGCCATTCATCCCCGGCATTTTAAGGTCGGTAATAACCAGGTTGAAGGTTTGCTCTTGAACCTTCTCTAATGCAGTGTATCCGCTGCTTACGCAAATAGTTTCATGACCGTCGCTTTCCAAAATACGGCGCAATGCCTCTCGGATTACAGCTTCATCATCAACGACCAAGATGCGTGAGTGTGACATTTTGCAGTCCTCATGTTTAGGAAGGTTTTCTGTTTTAGTTTTTCATCTAAAAAGACGGCTGTATGAGTCCGTTTCCTGAGCAAACGGAATAAGAGCTTAATACACGCGTCGTTAATTATGCCGCGCGCGCAGAGCCTGCGTATCTAGATGCAATGAACGAATTCAAAATGTATGTGAATTTTATACACTCTTAAACTGCGCCTGTACAGTGTAATATGGGCTGAATGAGGTAACGCCTTGGTCTCAGCAGGTGGAGCTACGGTGTGCTGAATCTTTGCTTAGTCAGCTTCTCGATACACGCCCAGTCGCCATCTTGGGTGAAAGAGCGGCTCACAAAATAATCACTAAGAAGGGATTCCTTTGGACAGGCAATGTTTTTGGCACCTTGCAATTTGCTTGAAGGTTGACAATCTTGCCTTAATATTAACATTATAGAGAGTTTGGTGCGGAGTGGTTTTATTGCAGCACAGCTAAACGACCATTTTGTGTGGTCTTTGAATATTGGGGGAGTCGACTGTATGTCGGCTGCATTTAA
>CAYPNO010000222.1:0-3952 GCA_964411865.1 uncultured Desulfuromonas sp.
GTATCCCGCTTAGTTCAACATAAGACTATTCATGTGTAGAAACAAGGACTTCTCGACCTTTGCTGGTTCCGTCAGAAGGGCCGACAATACCATCTTTTTCCATTTGCTCAATGATGCGAGCTGCGCGGTTATACCCAATTCGCAGGCGTCGCTGAACCATAGAGATTGAAGCTTGTTGCGCTTGAGCGACAAGTTTTACCGCTTCATCCCAGCGTTCATCATACTCCGAATCGCTGCCATCAGCGTTAGCGTCATTTTCTGGTGGTGGAGTTAGGATGGCGCTGTCGTATTCCGGCTTGGCTTGCTTCGCAAGAAAATCCACCACCCGCTGAACCTCAAGTTCAGAGACGAAAGCACCATGGACACGCTGCAGATTCCCCGTTCCGGGCGGAAGAAATAGCATGTCACCCATCCCCAGGAGTGTTTCGGCTCCCATACTATCGAGGATGGTCCTGGAATCGATGCGCGAAAAAACCTTGAACGAGATGCGTGTGGGGAAGTTGGCCTTGATGAGGCCGGTGATCACATCAACGCTTGGACGTTGGGTTGCAAGAATCAGGTGAATTCCAGCTGCGCGCGCCATTTGAGCCAGACGTGCAATATGCTCTTCTATTTCGCGCCCTGCGACCATCATGAGATCCGCGAGTTCGTCTACTATTACCACCAAAAAAGGTAAGTGTTCATGTTCGAGTTCTTCGATAAGGCTAGATGATGAGTTTAGTTCCGTATCGAGGATAGTAGTTGCAGGGTCCATTCCCATGGCATCGAGTGAGTTATCTTCATCTTCCTGCGCAGCAGTTGCTGCTTCGAGTCGAGCTAAACGCTCCTTATCTTTTTGCTCTCGGGCCAATTTTTTATTGTAGCCGTCGATGTTGCGCACACCTTTATCCGCCATAAGTTTATAGCGTCGCTCCATCTCGCGTACAGCCCAGCCCAACGCTAAGGAAGCTTTTTTGGGATCAGTGACTACGGGGAGTAACAGGTGGGGAACTCCTTCGTAGATTGAGAGCTCCAACATTTTGGGATCCACCAGTATAAGGCGCACATCTTCGGGGTTGGCCTTGTAAAGCAACGAGAGGATCATGGTGTTAATGGAGACTGATTTACCGCTGCCGGTTGAGCCTGCTACGAGCAGGTGTGGCATTTTAGTGAGATCAGTGACAATGGGTTGGCCGAAGATGTCTTTGCCAAGAGCTAGGGGTAGTCTCCCTCCGTGTTTGAGGAATTGCTCCGAGCCTATTATGTCTTTTAGATATAGAGTTTCCCTGACATTGTTGGGGATCTCTATCCCCACTACGCCGCGTCCTGGGATAGGGGCGACAATGCGGATGGATGTAGCGCGCAGTGCCATGGAAAGATCGTCTGACAGGCCTGCAATCTTGTTAACTTTGATCCCGGGTGCCGGAGCGAATTCAAACATGGTTACCACCGGCCCAGGTTTGACTTCCACCACCTCACCGCTGACGTTGAAATCCTTGAGCTTATTTTCGAGGATACGCGCCATCGCCATCAGTGCTTCACGATCCACCGGCGCCGCAGATTCTCCGTCGTAATCCAATAGAGACAATGATGGCATCCGGTAGGTGCCTGAGCTCTCAATAAAATCGAACGAAGCCTGAACATCATGTTCCGCAGGGGAGTTTCTGGCACTATTTTTTTTCTTCTCTGCTTTTTTCTTCTTTGGAGAGGGAGTGTTGATGACCAACTCCAAACTTTCAGGTTTCTTTTTTTCAGTTCGACGTAACGCCTTTTTGTTCTGACGTTGTTCGAGTTTGTGCGCCATTTGCACGCCAATACCTGCGAAAAACAGGGTGAGGGAGAATCTGGTCATGATCATGGCAGAGACAATGCAACCAGCGAGTAAAACTAGAGCAGCACCGGCGGTGTTGAGATATGCTGCCAGAAAGTTGTGCAACAAACGACCGACCGCACCGCCGGCTTCAGCAATTTTTTCACCACCTAGGTGGACACTATGCAGCCGGATGGCTAATAACCCATCGCAGCACAAAACAAAGATCACGAAGGATGCAATCTTGTATAGGCGTAGTTTTACAGAGATCGCACGCAACAGGCGCCACCCGAGAAAAAAGCACATCAGTGGCAGGAGCAGCGCAGGGACACCGATAAATTGATACAGGATGTCGGAGAGATGTGCTCCAACAATGCCACCGTAGTTATGGATAACCTCTGGGGCCAGATTGTTGTTAAGGGATGGATCGGAGTTGCTAAATGAGGCTAGGCACAGCAGTAGATAGATGCCAACAGTCAGCCAGACTAGAGCGGTTATTTCACGCTGCAGGCGTTGCAGTCTGGAGGTGTCTGGGGTTTTTTCCATAGGTACGTAACTCATAAAAGGGTAAAAATCGACTTAATTAGGGTGCTACGATAACATGAAAACTGCACAGGCAATAGCCCAGCAGTAAAGGGCAAATATCCGTAGACGCTGGCGTGCAAGAATGCCCAGCAGCATGCGAATAGCGCCCATCCCACTCAAAAATGCCATGGCGCCCCCCGCCAAATAGATTGGAAGTTGCTCCGAAGGTAGACTCTGCATATCGCCCAGAGATAACAGCGCGGCCCCAAGGATGGCAGGTAGCGATAACAAGAAGGAAAAACGCGCGGCGGTGACGGCATCAACGCCGCGAAACAACAGGATCGCGATGGTTGAACCTGATCTTGAGATCCCCGGAATAATGGCGCATCCCTGCACCAGACCGGTAATAAACGCATCTGTGAAGGTGAGTTTTTCCAATGGGCGCTTGCCGTTGTGCCAACGTTGAGCAACAAACAGCAAGGCACCGGTTAGCAGCAACATTGATGCCACCAGTTGTACATGGTTAAACATCGCAGTAAGCGAATCTTTGAATGTCATGCCGATGATAGCGGTCGGGATGGAGCCAAAAATGATGAGGAGGAGCAACTTGCGATATTCTTTGCACTGAGGCTCCCTGTTCCATGGGGCACGGAGCAGATTCTTTATATCATTGTTGAAATATAGAATTACGGCAGCTAGGGTGCCGACGTGAAGAATAACGTCAAAAAGAATACCTGGTTGTTCAAAGTTGGCGATGAAATGCTGTGCAATCGCCAGATGCCCAGAAGAGGAGACAGGGAGAAACTCGGTCAGCCCTTGCAGCAGACCGAGAAAGATAGCTTGCATCATATTCATGGTGAAAAATATCCTTTAGCAATTTAATGAGTAGAGTATTGTCGAAATAATATGGGGTCGATATCCAAGGACTTTTTTGCATGCTTTTGCGCATCCGCTCCGAATCACCGTTTGTAGCGCTATGTCCTCTGCCGCAGCAGACGGATGGGGATTCTGTGTCATTATCTCGAGCAGAATCTCTTTTATGCGAGTATCTATTTCAGCACTGAGGAGCGGATACGCTGCTTCGTTGTTAATGCCGCACAGGTGAATTATCGGTTCTGCCTTTAGCTGCTTAAATTCTCTGTCGATACAACATGACACCAGCACACATCCGCCTGTTCCCATGAGTTTACGTTCCTGAAGTTGTGTTGCCGAGATTGGAGTTAACGTATGCATCTCTATGGTGCTTGGGACGCAGGTTATCGGCGCTTCGCGCCGAGCTCCATTGCATGACAGCACCACTCCTGCCCCATTGTTGAGAATCAAAGTATTTTGGGATTTTACGCCGCTTTGTTGTGCCAGGTGCGCATGCTGCACAAGGTGGCGCGTTTCACCGTGGAGGGGGATAAAAAATTGCGGTTTGACTATAGAGATTAATTGGCGCAACTCTTCAACACAAGCGTGTCCACTGACATGGACGTGCGCATCGGCACCACTATAGACTTGAGCGCCAAGGTGGGCCAACTGGTTCAAGAGGGTGTTGACCTGGACTTCATTGCCGGGGATTGTGCGCGCAGAGATTATTATAGCGTCATTAGGGCAAATATTAAAATATGGATGTTCCCCCATCGCTATTCTGAG
>CAYPNO010000223.1:0-3934 GCA_964411865.1 uncultured Desulfuromonas sp.
ATCGCCTCATAGACATTTAACAACCTAAAGCAAGGAGAGAGCATGCAAAAAAAATTCATTCTCGACACCAACGTTCTTTTGCACGACGCTCGAGCCATGTACAAGTTTGATGATAACGAGGTCATTATCCCCATCACTGTCATTGAGGAAATAGATACGTTCAAAAAGGACCTCAATGAAATTGGACGAAACGCACGCCAAGTTTCACGCCAGCTGGATAAATTACGCCAAACCAGCAGTCTTATTAAGGGTGTCCCCCTAGAAACTGGTGGCAACTTGAGGGTTGTTCTGTTTGCCAAAGACTATGCAGATAAACTCCCACCTGGATTAAGAGTCGACCGCGAAGATAACCGTATCCTTGCCATCGCTGTAGCTGAAAAAGAAAACAGCACTAATCCTGTAATTTTTGTCACCAAAGATACCAACTTGCGCATAAAGGCCGATGCCTTGGGGCTCGTAGCACAGGACTATGAATCTGACAAGGTCTCCATCGACGAGCTCTATTCAGGCAATATTGAGTTGGAGGTTCCTGCTACAGAGGTTGACCGGTTTTATGGGCAGGGTTACCTTGATTTTGAAAATGAGTCGACTGAAACAAAGCGCAGCTTGTATCCCAACGAATGCGTCACCCTGATCGACCTTGGCAATCCATCCCATACTGCCTTGTGCAGATATCACGCTGCCACAAAACGCCTACTGCCTCTGTACAAACCCACCAAAGAGGGAGTTTGGGGAATCCATGCGCGTAATAGAGAACAGCACTTTGTGTTGGATGTTCTATTAGATAGCGATATTCAACTGGTTACGTTAGTTGGCAAAGCTGGTACTGGCAAAACCTTGCTAGCCATAGCTGCAGGGTTGCAACTTGTTGCCGATGATAACAAATACAGCCGTCTGTTGATTTCACGCCCAGTATTTCCCATGGGGCGTGATCTAGGCTTTTTACCCGGTGATGTAGAGCAAAAACTCGCTCCTTGGATGCAACCCATCTTTGACAACGTCGATCTGCTTCTCAATTCAGTTGAAGACCGTGGCAAGCGCAAACGCGGTTACCGCGAACTGGTGGATATGGGGATCATGGAGATTGAACCACTTACATACATCCGTGGACGCTCTATCCCGAACCAGTACATGATAGTTGATGAGGCGCAGAACTTGACGCCGCACGAAATTAAAACCATCATTACCCGCGCCGGTGAAGGAACCAAAATTGTCCTGACCGGCGACCCGTACCAAATTGACAACCCATATGTAGACTCATCGAGTAACGGACTTGCTTATGTAGTTGAAAAATTCAAAGGAGAGGCTGCCGCTGGGCATATCACTTTGAATCAGGGGGAACGCTCGGGGCTGGCTGAACTTGCGGCTAATTTGTTATAATATACTACTTTTGCGTATGGACTCAGCATGCTTCTGTTGACCTTGGAATCTTCATGTGATGAAACCTCTGCCGCTGTAGTGCGGGACGGTAAGACTGTATTGAGCAATATCGTTGCCTCCCAGATCGATATACATGCTGAATATGGCGGTGTCGTTCCTGAGCTGGCAGCGCGCCACCATTTACAATCTTGTCCGGTGGTGATTGATCAGGCTTTGCGTAAGGCAGAGGTTACGCTGGAGCAGATAGACGGAATTTGTGTGACTAGGGGGCCAGGATTGATCGGCGCCCTACTCGTCGGAGTCTCGGCCGCAAAGGCACTGGCCTTTGCATGCGAGATACCGTTGGTTGGGGTTCATCACATTGAAGGGCATATTCTGGCCCCCCTGCTGGAAAACGACATAGAATTCCCCTATCTAGCTCTGGCCGTATCCGGAGGGCATACACATCTGTATGTTGTCAGACGCATAGGGGTTTATGAAATGATTGGCCATACCTTGGATGATGCCGCTGGCGAGGCTTTTGACAAGGTAGCAAAGATGTGTGGCCTCGGCTATCCTGGTGGAGCAAAAATAGATCAATTGGCTGCCGTGGGTGATGCTCAAATGTTTAATTTCCCGCGCCCGATGCTACACCAAAAAGGCTATAATTTCAGTTTTAGCGGCATAAAAACAGCAGTAATGACACAGCTGAAAAAGATTGAATCCCCACTTGAGGCTGAGGTTCTGGCGGGATTAGCGGCTTCGTTTCAAGCAGCAGTGGTAGAGGTATTACACAAGAAAACCCTACGTGCCGCACAGGAATATAAAATTAAACGCATTGTAGTCGCCGGAGGGGTAGCATGTAACAGCGGCCTACGCCAAGCATTTGCAGCAAGCGATGAGATGGAGGTATTCTTTCCAGCGCCCAAGTTGTGTGCGGATAATGCCGCTATGCTTGCGGTCGCAGGTGAATACTATCTTAACCAGGGGATAACTTCAGACTTGGATCTGAACGCTTGCAGCACCTGGCCACTTGAACAGGCGGGCACAGAAATGTTGAAATTGCATCCAGAGATGAAGGAAATTGGGAGATAAATTAAAGATTCATGTGGCGACAGTGGTGGATAAGCAGGCAGTCTAAGCTGCTTTTACTTAGATTTTTACGCATTAAGGCTAAACCTGATGAAATTGCCAAAGGTTTTGCTCTTGGCATTTTTATTGGTATGACACCAACCATTGGCTTACAAACCCCTCTAGCCATTTTTATAGCTGCAGTGCTAGGGCAAGACAAAATAGCCGCAGCCTTGGCAGTGTGGATCAGTAATCCGATCACCGCCCCATTCATATATATGGCGGAATACAGAACTGGGCGCTTCATTCTTGACACTCAATATGTTCTGTTGCCGACCGAACTCAGCTTTGAAACAATATCTCAACTTGGCTCCAACCTGATTATCCCTCTGTGTCTGGGTAGCTTTATTTACGCTGTGCTGGCAGCTGCTATATCCTATGCCATAGTGCTACGCATGGTCCCATTGCTAAAATCCTACCGCATTTCCAGATGGCCGCGCCCATTCAAACGCCGGCGTCATCTTTCACAATAACTAAGGACACAATGCTGCCCAGTCCACCTTTGAAAAAAGGGGACTGGGCTTTAGCACACAAGCAAGAATGCTCCCTATAACGCCTTCTTATTACTGACGTGTCAGCTGGCGATAGCGAATGCGGTGCGGTTGCTCTGCATCACGCCCCAGACGTTTTTTCCGGTCTTCTTCATATTCAGTGTAATTTCCTTCAAACCAGCTAACCTGGCTATCCCCCTCAAAGGCAAGGATGTGGGTGACGATCCGATCGAGAAACCAGCGGTCATGACTTATAATCATGGCGCAACCGGCAAAATTTTCCAGCGCCGCTTCCAACGCACGCATGGTATTAACATCCAGATCGTTGGTGGGCTCGTCAAGCAGAAGAACATTAGCCCCCGAGCTCAAGGTTTTAGCCAGATGGACGCGATTGCGCTCCCCACCAGAGAGATTGCCAACTTTTTTCTGCTGATCACTGCCGGAAAAGTTGAAATGACTTACATAGGCGCGCGAGTTAACTTCACGCTCTCCAAGCAGCATAATCTCCTGCCCGCCGCTGATCTCTTCCCAAATGGTATGTTCGCTGTTGAGACTATCCCGGCTCTGATCCACATACGCAAGCTTGACGGTAGAACCTGTTTTAAGGATACCGCTGTCTGGTTGCTCCTGTCCGGTTAACATGCGAAATAAGGTAGTTTTCCCTGCCCCGTTAGGGCCGATCACCCCGACGATACCGCCACGAGGCAGGATGAAACTCATATCGTCTACCAAAAGACGATCAGCATAGCCTTTACGAACATGCTCAGCTTCGATCACGACATCCCCCAGGCGCGGACCGGATGGGATAAAAATCTCCAAATCCCTCTGACGCTCTTTAGTTCCCGCGTTCAGCAACTCCTCATAAGAAGATATACGCGCCTTACTCTTGCTGTGGCGCCCCTTAGGTGACATCTGGATCCACTCCAGCTCGCGCTGTAAGGTACGTTGGCGCG
>CAYPNO010000224.1:0-3917 GCA_964411865.1 uncultured Desulfuromonas sp.
CTACTAGCGGGATGTTGGAATCGGTAGCGAACAGGGAGAAGAATAGGGTGGCAAGCACGCCGCAACCTAAATAGGCTAACAGAAAGCGCAGGCTACCAAGGCGGTGTTCCACATTGTTTCCGAAAATCCACAAAAACAGCATATTGCCCCCTAGGTGGAGCAGGCCTCCATGCAGAAACATGGAGCTGAGCAGGGTCTGAATCGAAGGGGCTGCCGGACGATAACCGTATTGGTACACAAACGCCTGGTAGGCACTTAGATGGTTCCAGATTTGACGTATTTGGGTATTGGTGTCAACCCCGATGCTTTTCAAGTATTCAAGTAGCCACGGATTGTTGATATCGGGTGCGGTGGTGCTCAGGGGCAGGGTAAGTGTAATAAATACTAATACGTTGATGATGATTAGCCCCAAGGTAGCAGGACTTGCACCAGGTGGATTGGGAGTATCGGCAAACGGAAAAAACATTTATGCTGTAATCCTTTCTTGGTTTAGTGTGCTTTTGGGGATTCAGGAAGGTTCTGGAGGAGATTTTTCCACCGCCTATTTTGCGTGGTACTGATCCAATTATGCAACAGCGTTGTGATGCCGATATCGAGAAGATAGTCGCCCGAGCAGTCCACAAGGTTGTTTCCAAAACATATTTGTCCAATTATAGAGGATCAGAGGTGAATCTGCTATACGCTTTTGACTTGCTTGGGACCGCAGCTTTTGCTGCATCAGGAGCTTGGGCCGGCATCCGCCGCCAGATGGATCTTCTCGGTGTTCTGGTGCTCGGGGTGGTAACCGCTATCGGTGGCGGCACCCTGCGGGATATCCTTCTTGGTGATACTCCCCCATTCTGCCTACAGAATGATACCTATCTATACCTTTCCATAGCTGTGGCTATGGGGGTTTTTGTTTTTTACCGACACTTTGAAAATATTGTCCACCCTCTTTTGTATCTGGACGCCATCGGTTTGGGGACTTTTGTAGTTATTGGTACGCAAAAAGCGATCGATTTCGAAGCGAGTTTTATAGTTGCGGTGGCAATGGGGGTTATGACTGCTACTGCTGGTGGAGTGATCCGCGACATGCTCTCGAACAGGGTCCCCTTAATCTTGCGCCGAGAAGTTTATGCATCACCTTGTATCGCTGGGGGCGCGTTTTTATATGCTGGGCATGTGTTTTCCGTGAACCCAGCCATCTCGGCCTTAGCTTCTGCCGCTCTGGTGGTTGTGGTGCGCATACTTGCGATTCGGCACAATTGGGCTCTGCCATACGCTAAAAAGGAGTAGACGGAGCAAAACAGTAGTGGCGGATATGCTGCAATATGTCGCGCGCAAAATAACTCAAAAAACGGGAGAGTCTTTAATATGCATAGTATAGTTTTACAGGGGGAGTTAGATCCTGTCCGTGTCGGTAAAATATTATGCCTAGCGCGCAATTACGTGGCGCATGCTGTGGAGCTTGGCAATGAAATCCCCTCCGAGCCGGTGCTGTTTAGTAAGCCTGCTAGTAGTATCGTGGGAGATGGAGGTAGCGTCATTATACCGGCTTGTTCTCAGGATTGCCATCATGAGGTAGAACTCGCAGTCCTTATCGGTACAGTGGGTAAAAATGTTGCTTCTGCACAAGCAATGGAGATGGTGTGCGGCTACGCAGTGGCTATTGATATGACTCTGCGAGATGTTCAGGCACAGCTGAAAAGCAAGGGTTATCCCTGGGATATGGCAAAGGGATTTGATACTTCCTGCCCACTGTCTGAATTCGTACCCGCAGCTGCAGTGAGTGATCCGCATCAACTTAAGATTGGCTTAGAAGTCAACGGCGTGGTGCGTCAGGAAGGCAGCAGTGCGTGCATGATCCACCGTATTCCTGATATTATCGCGTTTATAAGCGATATTTTCACTCTCGAACCTGGTGATATCATCCTGACCGGGACACCCGCTGGGGTGGGACGGGTAGTGCCAGGGGATCACATCCGTGCATGGATAGAAGGTGTCGGCGCGCTGGAGGTGCAGGTTCAGTGAAACCTGACATCGCCATTGTTGGGCCGGGGCGCGTGGGGCAGAGTATAGGCAGCTTGCTGCGTAGCGCAGGCTATCCTATAAGCGCGGTAGTGGGGCATGAATATGAGGCGACGCGCAGCGCTGCAGACTTTATAGGAGCGGCGTTGATGGCTACCACCAGCCTCGAGCGTTGCTGCGCAAGTGAAGTTGTTTTTCTCACTGTTCCGGATGATAGTCTAGCTTCATTGATTGAAGAACTGCGTTTGATAAAGCTGCGCCCAAGTGCTCTGCTGATTCACTGTAGTGGTCTACTTACTACCGAGGTTTTTTCTCCTCTGCGTCCTGCGAAAAACCAATTGCATACGTTAGCGCTTCATCCGCTGCAGACTTTCGCTTCTCCTACGGCAGGGCGCGCCGCCCTGCCTGGGAGCTATTGTTCATTGCAAGGTAAGGTTAAAGCACTTGAGCGTGGGCGCAGAATTGTGGCTGACTTAAGCTGCCATAGTTTTATAATTAGCGCCAAAGACAAGGTACGCTACCATGCCGCTGCTTGCATGGTATCCAATTATGTCACTACTCTCATAGATGCTGCGTGCGAGCTTTGTAGCGGGATGGTTTCCGTGCTGCCGAATTCATCAACATCAACCCCACAAACCTGCTCCTCGGCAGAAGTATTTCCAGCTGCGTTTGCCCCTTTAATCCAAACAGCCGTACACAATACCTTAAAGCTTGGAGCGCCATTGGCGCTTACCGGTCCAGTAGCGCGTGCCGATGTAGGTACTGTTACAGCGCATTTGGAAGAGATTAGAAGTGCGTGCCCTGCAGTTCTTCCCCTGTACCGAATCCTGACATCTCATGCCGTTGAGTTAGCGCTCAGAGGCGGACATCTGCACGAAGTTGCAGCTAAAAAGCTGCACAATGCTCTGAAGTAAACTAAGCTTCGAAATGCCATCGTTTAGCAGCTAAAAAACTTGCCAGTCTTTTCTAAACCATTGTGCCAAGCGTGCCGATAAGATATCCCAGATATAATGCGTACGGACGCGCGAGGGTAAGGTCTAACGGAATAGAGGCGTAGGAGAATAATTATGGCAGATATAACGTTCAGTGGTTTGGCAACCGGAATGGATACCGACTCTATTGTTAAACAGATGATGGAGATTGAACGGCGTCCTATTGCACGGTTGGAACAGCAGAAAGAATCTGAAGCGACGCGACTCAAAGCGTTTAAGCAGTTTGATGATCTTCTGAATGGCCTGCGTGAAACCGTTGGTTCTATGAATATTACCAGCGAGGTACGTCAGAGCAGTGTAAATATAAGCGAGTCGGCACCTTTTACCGCGACCAGTAAGGGAGGGGGGAGTGGTAGCTACGATGTTGCGGTGGTGCAACTGGCGCAGGTACAGAAAAGTGTCGGCAGCGGGGTGGCGTCGCGCACCGATGCGATCCTCGGACAGGGCACTTTCAGTATTGGTGCGACGGTTATTAACGTGGATGAAAGCAACAATTCGCTGCTGGGTCTGCAGGAATCGATCAATGCCGTAGCGGACGTGACTGGAGTAACGGCGTCCATTATAAACGACGGCAGCGGTGCTACCCCTTATCGCCTGGTGTTGACCGGGAAGGATGCAACTACAAGTTTTGAAGCTGCTGCAGATCTGAGTGGAGGGGGCATTGGGTTTGAAACGATGCGCCCCGCACAGCAGGCGATAGTGAAAATCGATGGTATCGAGATAACAAGCGCCAGCAACACCCTGAGCGGAGTTTTGCCGGGGATCGACCTGCACCTGAATTCCGTCAGTGATGTGATATCGCCCGAGGGGGCGGCGCAGCCGGAGTATCGTACCTCGCTTATGAGCGTCCAGCCAGATACGTCCGCATTGAAGGAGAAGGTGCAGGACTTTGTCGCCAGTTATAACGCCGTAATGGAC
>CAYPNO010000225.1:0-3902 GCA_964411865.1 uncultured Desulfuromonas sp.
GAAGACCATTTCGCCGCCGTCCTTTTTAATCTTGATGTGGTTATATTGTTGTACTGCCGCGCTTATGCCGTCTTGCAACTGACCGATGGTTATCTGTCCTAGCTCGTAACCGGCCTCTACAATGCTGGTTTTAGTTTTTCCACCAAACAAGCCACCAGCAATATCATCCACCCATCCGCCTACAGTACCAAGCACGTCGCCCAACAGGTCGTATGCTTCACCGATGATGGGGATGCTACCGGCGACTGAGCCGAGCGGGTCGAGTAGGGGCTGGAATAGCTTATTTGACCCTGATATTTGCCGTTGTGTCCAATCGCGGAAGAAAGCAAAGCTAGTACCTTCACCGGAGAAACCCAAGCCGCCTTGCCCCTTAGTGGATAAAGCAATATTACTCACAAGCCCGGTTATGTTACGGTTCAGGTTTTCCATGCTTGTATGGATGCCGCGCAACTCGCGATATTCCTTAGCGTGTATATCGTCAAGCAAGTCAAGCACCTTGCTGGCTGATTGAGATGCTTCGTCGGAGCCAAGAACTGATCCGCTATATGGGTTGGCAGTAGGTGCAGAGCCGCCGCCTGATCCACCACCGAACGCAATGCCTGCGGAGGCAAGGACACCAGCCATCAGCGCACCCATCGCAGCTATGCGCCCGAAAGCGGTATAGGGGTCACCGCTTCCCTGATTTGCTATTGCAGCGGTTGCGGATACAACTGCTTTACGCATTTGCAGGGCAATTTCTATAGCTGCAAACGCCTGTTCCAGTTGGTTAAGCTTCTTACGCTCTTTGCTGTGCTCATCAAACAGTCTTGAGGTAGTTCCGAATAGCTCCCGATACCCGCCAATCTGCGTCTCAAGGCTTTGTTCAGCCAATGCCTTCTCACGGATGTTAAGCGCCTCGATAGCCTCTTGTCGCTCTTTGGTACCCGCTACAGTTTCGGTTCTTATGCGCTCTCTCAGGTCGGCTATGTCGTTAAGATTGCTGCGCTCCTCTGCGTAGGTTGCGTTAAGCCTGTTCATGGCTTCAACGGCTTTTGAGATGCCCTCAGTTAGCGGGTCGCCCATTGCGGAAGTGCCACCAGATGCGCCGCCAACGCCCCGGATGGCTTCCATCAGGTCTGCGTATCTATTGGCAGCTTCTTGTACTGCATCGCGCTCCTTTTTCAGCCAAGCCATGGTGGCTTTTTGCATTTCTTCACGATAGCGGTTTTCGTTCCGCATCTTCTCCATGCGGAGGTCAAACGCACGGGCAACCGCATCCATAGCATTATTGAGATTTTCCTCCTCCTTTGCGGCGCCAGATGTTGTTTTGGATGCGTTGCTCATTATCTGTTGCAGCTGCCCCATGATGTCATTGACCTTGTCAATCTTTTGCTGTGCAGTGTCATACTCTGCGTTCAAATCCATCAGTTTGGTGCGCAGTGCGCTCAGTCGCTCGATGTCTTGTATGCCAATGCCCATGGTAGACATCGGCTGGCTTTCCATTTCGGCAATGGCGCGGGTGGTCGCTTCTATCTCGGTGCGGACTTCGGCGAGAGATTCTTTAGCTTTGACATACTCATCCAGCGCTGTTGCCAGGCGAGCCTCTGCCTGGGCGCGGGTAAGTTCTTCAATCCCTTCGGTAAGGCCTCGAACCGCGTCTTCGGCTTGGGTGGCCTGGGGCGCCACCAGCCCCAGCTCGGTACGGAATTGGTAGATGGCAGTGGCAGCCATGATAGCCGCACCTGCAGGGCCTCCCAGCGCAGCCATCACACCACGTGCAGCGGATACAGCACCGGACAAGGCGGTCTGAGCAGCAGCGGCAGTGCGAGAGACCCCGGCCATCTGCGCCAGAGTTGCCTGGTAGCGTACAGCCTCGATGTTTGCGGCGAGCATACGCGCGGTTGCGGTCGCTACTGATCCGGCCAGGCGGGAGCCAATTGCTATGGCAAGCAATTCTGCAGCGGTCTTTATTGCGTTCAGTTCGGCTTCAAGCCCACCGCCTTCAAGGGCTGCGTTGATGCTGTCTACCGTGGATACCAGATTATCCAGTGCCGCAGCAGCGGCTTCGTTAAAGCCTGATTTACCGATGGTGCGCAACAGGCTGTCCCAGGCGTCTTCAAGATTAGAAAGTCGACCACCCAGGGTTTCCATCTGGCGTTCCATGCCTCCGGCGAACTCAAGCTCACCGATCCGGCGTAAATATCCTTCAATTTCTTCGGCGTTTTTACCGACCTCAGTTGATGCCCCACGAAAGATGAAAGTAACTCTGTCACCTTCGGACTTCGACTTGATTCCGAACTCTTTGAGGCGTTCAAACTCACCTGTAGCGGCATCAGCTACAGCCTCAATCATCTGGTTTAGGCTCTTACCCATGGCGCTGGCGGTGTTCCCGTAGCTCTGTAAAGCCTCTTTCCCTCCATCAAGGCCCAAGGCTTTCAGCTTGATAAACGCATCAGTGACTTCAGACAGCTGGTATGGGGTTGCTTTGGCAAACTCCTGGATTTCTTCAAACGCAACATCAGCTGCCCTGGCTGATCCGGTGACGGTTTCCAGGCTGGCTTCCAGACGGTCGAACTCTTTGTTGACTTCGAGCAGATCTTTCCCCATCCCCGCCACGCCAAAAGCCGCAAGGGCAGCCCCTGCGGCCTTGATGGTGTTGGAAAGGGTGTGAAATGCTTTGTTTAGCCGCCCGGTCTGAGTTTCAAGGCGCTTTGTCGTGTGCTCGGCTTCGCGGCCCGTGCGTTTCAGCCTGTCAAGCTCGCCAACTCCACGGCGCAAACCGTCGCTTTTTATCTCAAGACCTATGCTGGCTAAATCCATTTTACACCTCTGTTATTTGGGCTTCATTGTCTTTTTCTTTTTGTTTTCCTGTCGCGCCCGGAACACTTTTTTAATATGATTACCTAGCTTGTTGTGATCAACTGCGTCAGGGTCAACATATGGTGCAGGACAATTCCTGTCCATGCTATCATGATACTGGGAGCAGTACAACTTTGAAAGTTCACGTATTTGCACCAACTCCTGCCCGGTCAGTATCGTCCCGGTTGCCTGCTGCCATGCGTTTATATCAGACCATGATACCGGTATCGGCCCAGATTGCCCGGAATTGACCGGGCCTATCTCCATCAGAAACTCGATTAGATAAGCTGCGTCTCCGGGGTCAGGCATTTTAATCAATGCACTATCCATCTGGGTCAGTAGCTCGTATCTTGTCTTGCTCCGTGGCTTTTCTTCTTTTTTTGGTGACATATCAGGCGCAGCACTAAGCCACGCCTGATGTTTGATATGTAACCGGAGCTGGTTTACAACTCCGGGTTGTAGTTTCCCAATTCAGCGGCAAACCTCGTGCATTGCAGAGCAATCCACTCCTGTCCGAGATAAAGCTTTTCAGCCGCTTTCTTACTGTACTTGGGCTTTTCCCCGTCAACTTCAAAGTTGTTTGACCACCCGGTCGTGATTGTCGCCAGAAGTTCAGCGCCCAACTCGTCCTGATCTTGCTCACCCTTGCGCCGCTTCTGTGCGGTCATCAGGTTGCGGGCCGTGGAGGACTGAAAGCCGAGCAGCGAGAAAGTGACGGGTTTATCGTCGTCACCCTTGATAGTCTCTCCGGTGTAGGGGTTCTTGAGTCGCATCTCTGCGGGTTTGTCTGCTGCGTTGCGAGTGTTGAGTTTGCTTAAATCCATGTTGTAGTACTCCTTATCAGGGTTTACATCTTAAAAAAAGACGGGCAACGGGTGATGAGTCCGCTTTCAGCCCTAGGAGCCTAGCCCGTCAGGGGGTATCAGTTAGGGAGTAGCCGCTACTTCGATGATGTCGTTGTCAATCTCGATAGTAACGCTGCCACTGGTAATCTGATCTACGCTGCCAACATTGGCGGTGTAGCTCATAACTTGGCCCGTGAAGTAAAAGATAGTGCCGTCTTG
>CAYPNO010000226.1:0-3855 GCA_964411865.1 uncultured Desulfuromonas sp.
ATTTAGTAGTTATATTTGGAATTGTATTATTTGCATTTAACTCCAAAATAATATTAGCATTTCCACTTTCTCTGATATAAACAATATCTTTATTTAAATCAAAATAACTAATAAATATATCTGAAATTCTTTGTATATTTCCACTAGCTTGATAAACAGCCCAATACAGTTTTATTTGTTCTCTATACTCACTATCAGTCATTGCATTTCTATAAATAGAAAAATTATTCCCTATCTTGTCTAGTTGGTCTCCTTCTGAACTTTCCAATCCAAAACCATTCATAGCTTTAATATAAGTTGCCATTATTTTATTGTATTGTTTTAAATATGCTTCAAAAATAATTCTTACATTTTTACCATTTTTAAATTTATGTGGTAAAGAGTTTAATATTTCTTCAATAGAAATTGTCCCGTTTTGATATAACATTATACCACCCCGATTGTAATATTACTTTTTAATATAGAAGCAAAATCATCTATATTTAAATCAATAGATTCTCCTAAACCTTTTTTGTCTAATGCATCTTCCCAAAATTGCAAATCGGAAAAACTTATAATAGAACTTTCTGTATTCTTATATAAAGAAGCAATAAATAATGTATAATCTATTTTTCCTCCTATATCTAATAAATCTATAGCATCAATAATATTTTGTTTTATAATATTAATAGTGTTACTTAAAGCTGTTGTTGATAAAGATATATTTACTGAACATGAAATTGATTTAGAGTTAGGTCTTGAAAATCTAGCTACATATCCATCAAAAGTTTCTTCTATATCTCCTATAGATGGAATTCCCATAGGTCTTGTACTATAAATAGTTTCCAAAATATCACTTTCATTTCCACCTAAAACAAAACATTTAAAACTATGTGGGGGTAAAGTTGTTTCTGGGTCTGTTGTATCCCCGACATTCTCAATAACTTTAACTCTACTTGCTGTTGTATTAGATAATAACCCACCCTCCATTGCACTTTTAGTAGAAGCTCCCAATCCAAATAAAGTTTTGTAATATCTAATACTTAAAGCGTCATCGGTCTCTATATTTGTTCCTCCACTAATAACACTTTCATTATTTACTGTTAAAACTCCACTTTGAGGATTAACTATTTTGGTAATAGTTCCCACTTCTGATTTTGTATCTACTCCAGTATCAACAGATTCTATAGAAGCAGAACCTTTTCCTAAACCATCTAAAATTGTATTATTTAAAGTGTAATAAATTTTATTAGATTCTGTTGCAACTTTAAATTCACTTGGAATAATGATATTTGGTGTTCCTGTAAATTGCACCTCACCATTTGATTTATTAGCTCCATTTCTTGTTAAGCCTAACCACAACACTCTATCTTCTAAAGCACTCCCTGTAGCCCCTTCTATAGAGTATGAATTGTATACTTGTTGCCCTAATAAGCTAAGTTGGTGGAACAAATCTGCATTCTTTTTATTTAATTTTATTAGAGGATTGCTATCGTCTAATGATAAATTTGGTATTTGTAATTTAATATCATCATTAATTTCTCCTAAAATTGTTTCATAGGTTTCAATGTGATATCCAGTTTCATCTATTTTCAATTATTCCCTCCTTATATTGATATGCTTAATTTATGCACTTCATCATCAAAAATTGTTTGTATGATAAGCCAAATATATACACTTCTTTCTGATTTAGAAATTACACTTATTATTCTAGATTTTCTTTTTGCAATTGGAGATGGAAAATCACTTTCAATTTCCATAAAAGCCCCATCTGCAATTGTGTTTGTTTTTAATGTTTCAGTATCTTTATTACTTATACTTAAAATTTCTGAATGAGTTATATTTTTATTTTTACTAATAACTCTTTGTATTTCTTCTTGTATTTCATCATTTGTACTTTTTTTATCCAAAAGACCATTTCCATCTTTTTGCAATAATTTTATTCCCCAATCATAACCTAAATACCATTGGGTCATATTACTTTCTAATTCATCTTTTAATGATTGGATAATTTCTTGATTACCAGTCACTAATGGCACTGTCCCATCACTATTAATTAAAATATCACAAGTTGACTTAGGGTCTTCAACAAAATACATTTCTCCACTTGCCATTTAAACCTCCTATACTGGGTCTGTTGAACTACTTCCGCTTTGTACTCCACCATGAGTATGAGCTTTCATTTCTGTCCCACTTACAGTCAAACTACTTTCTGCTATAATACTTGGTGTTGTTACTGATTCACTAACATTCAGAGTTCCATTAACTGTTGTACTGCCATTTATAGTTGTGGTGCTTGTTATGTTTGTGTTATTTGCTGTTAAATTTGCTGTTTGGCAATCTACATTAATATTTTTTACATTAGTAATATTAATATTGTTATCTTCCGTAAAACTTATTTTTGAATTATGTTTTGTATTTACAATAACAATATCTTTTATATTATCACTTGTAGTTTTTGTTTCATTTTCAGATATCCAACCACCAATAACAACTAAATCATCCATGCTATGTTTTCTTGTAAGTGTCTGATTTGTAGTTTTTCCTCCTACCATGATTTCAGATATATTACTTTCACAGAAAGCCACTACTACTTTATCTCCAACTTCATAAGGCATCCTAATATAGAATGTTTTTGTTTTAGGAAATTGTACTAAACAATCTACAATCATGGGGCTTTCATAGTAATTCCCATTAAAAAAAACATTTTCTAATAATTTGACTTCAGCCCTCATTTTTTCAGCATCAAAAGATTCTATAATTCCCAATGTAAAAGTATGCAATTGTTCTCTATCTTTTCTTATTAGTGATTTTACTAAACCACCCAAACCAGTTTCTACCATACTCTCCTCCTTACATTAATAACGACAACCATTAATAGTGTGTTATTCTTGGTCTATATAATCAGAATCTTTATTTTGTGTTATTTCCTCTACTTTTTGACAATCTAATTCAGAAAAGAAGTCACTATCACTAGCAACATGTTTTCCTTGTATGATTTTTAAATCAACAGCAGATATATAATCTGAATCTTCTATTTTTAAAATAGTATCAGATTGATAATCATATCTTAATGCTGTTTTTATTTTATAAGAAGTTATTTTTGTAGATTTATTTACAGTTACAACAGGAGTTTCAATTAATCCATCTGTTGGTTTAAGAGTAATTGTTTTTTTAAAAGTTTTATCTTTTGGATACATATAAACTAACCCATTATTAAAATATAATAAGGAATTTGTATCTTCGGCTATTTCCTCTAAACAAAATCTTGCATTATTTCTAAATACTTTTCCACCTTGATATTTAATATCCTTTACTTCTAAATGTCCCACTTGCCAGTTTGCTAACTCTATAATTTGTTTTACTATAGTTGTGGCTAGAGTATTTCTAGCCCAACTTTGAGATATAAAAGCCATATTCCAACTTGATGAATCTGGAGTGCAAATTATTTTTGTCTCTACATCTAAATTTGTTTTATTAGTAGAGACATAATCTATTTTTCCTGTAAATATATATCCATTAAACTCCTCATACCCCGCTTTAATTCTAATAGCATCCTCTGCTTTAATTTTACTTAAAGTATCGTGAGATAAATTGTATAAGGTAAGATTGCAAGTGTTTATATTTTTAGAGTTTTGGAATGAGATATTAAAGTCAATATCCAAGTTATCATAATCAATTATAATAGCTCTTATATCATTAGATTGTTCTGTTTCATTTATTTGAGTAGATGTTGTGTCATATGCTATTTCTACCCTTCTAATTTGATTATACATTCTTGACATAAAACATTTTCATCTCCTCTCCAAAATTATCTGGTGTTATTTTATCGTATTTTTTTTGTGTATTTGTAGACATTACTATTAAATCTATATC
>CAYPNO010000227.1:0-3833 GCA_964411865.1 uncultured Desulfuromonas sp.
CCGCCACACCCGCCAGCGCCAGCGGCCACCAGCTTTGGCGCGCTTGCTTTGGCGCGTCCGCTGGTGTCTGGGGTGTGGTTGCATGCTCCTCGTCCGTCCGCACCGCCTGCATGCCAATGGCGGATAACGCTGCTTCGACAGGCGTCAGTGACGCCAGCGTGTGATTCACCGTGAGGATGCGCTCCATCAAGTTGAATTCCAGCCCGACCACGCCGGGCAGCTTCGACAGCCTGGTGCGAATCAACGCTTCTTCAGTCGGGCAATCCATATTGTCGATATAGTAGAGTGCCCGCTCCGGGCTGGCGGCGGTGGTTTTCGGTTCTGACAGCGAAATTGGGGTCGCGCAGCAGTCACACCCTTTCGAACTATCTTCACTCATGACAAATCCTTGTTTTAAGTCGTTTGGTGCTACAAACTGAACTCCAACTGTCTGTAGCCACTGTGGAACCAAGTACTGTTGAGGTGGTAATAAAAGAGTGGACACTTTTCTAAGCCTGGGGTAGTACCCAGGCAGGGAGGCGTGACATGGCAAAGAGAAGATACTCTTCTCAGGAGTTCAAGGACTCCGCAGTAAAACTAGTAACCGAGCAAGGCTATTCATTATCAGAAGCAGCTGGGAATCTTGGGATTGATTCTACCTAACTGCGGCGTTGGAAGAAAGCTGAAGAAGAGAGAAATAATCCTGACGAAGCGGGAAAAACTCCAGCAGACTTACGCGATGAACTGAATCAGCTGAAAAAAGAGAATCGCCGCTTGAAAATGGAGCGAGAAGTCTTAAAAAAAGCGGCGGCCTTCTTCGCAAAAGAATCTGGGAACGATATCAATTAATTGATGCCGAGAAGAAGGCCTATCCCGTATCCATTTAGAAATTGATGGCAATGAAGAAATCGGCTTAAACAACTGTCAATTTTTACTTGACCACGTCAATATACGGTGTTGTCGTCATTTTGTCCTATCCACTCAGGCGAAAAACGTTTTCCATAGTTTTTAAATTCTTGTAATCGGTGCGGTTGTCTCGTCTTGAATCGAATCTGCTTTTTAAAAAAACTTGATGCTGTGGTTGGACCATTGTGTGCGCGGGTCTTAGCCACCCGTGGCGGTGGAGATCAGGCTGACTTGTCTGTTGTGCGACGGGTGCTGTTTATTCGCCCGGGTGGTATCGGTGATGCGGTGCTACTCGTACCCGCGATTAATGCTTTTTGTGCTCAGTATCCACAGGCAAAAATCGAGGTATTGGCTGAAAAGCGTAATGCTGGCGTGTTTGAGCTGTGCCCTCAGGTAAAACAGGTGTTTTGTTATGATTGTTGGCAAGATTGGGCGCGGTTTTTCTCACGAAATTACGATCTCATTTTTGATACCGAGCAGTGGCACTATCTCTCCGCAGTGATCGCCCGCTTATTGCGCGCCCCGATTCGCTGTGGTTTTGCTACCAATAGCCGAAAATATCTTTTTACCGACTCTGTGCCCTACAGTCACCGCTCTTATGAGGTGGATAGTTTCATCTCTTTACTCAATGGGTTGAGTGAAAATAAATTCATTCCTCCTGCGTCACCTTATTTGTCGGTGAAGGATGAGGTGAGCCATCGTTGTGATGCACTATTACGACCACTTTCAGGGCAATCCTATGTGGTGTTGTTTGCAGGTGCCAGTATCTTGGAACGTCGTTGGGGCGTGCGGTCGTTTAAAGATTTAGCTCAGCGTTTTTGTAAGCATGGTCTAAGCGTAGTTGTTGTTGGTGGCGCCGAGGATGTTGCGCTTGGTGAGCAGATAATTGCTGACCATGATGTGCCGCATGGCTTGAATTTGGCGGGTAAGACAACACTGGCTGAGACAGCAGCGCTACTCGAAAAAGCCGTAGTGCTGGTCAGCGGTGATTCTGGGGTGTTGCATTTGGCTGTAGGTGTCGGTTGTCCAACCGTCTCGCTCTTTGGCCCAGGCATAGAAGAGAAATGGGCACCTGGATGTGATAAGCATCGGGTAGTAAATTTGGGCTTACCCTGTTCTCCGTGTACCCGTTTTGGTACCACACCAAAGTGTGTGGATAACGGTCGGTGTATTCAGGATATTACTGTTGAGATGGTTTGGGCACAAGTTGAGGATTTGCTTGATGGCAGGGTATGAACACTCTTAATTGATATTTGCGTATATCTAGAGAGCATTATAGATAACACGTTTATCAGTAGGCGGAATATATAAGGTTAAAAGCAGGGAATCAAAGTTATGATTAGTAAGGCTGAAATTAAAGATGCTCTGACTGAGCTGTTGCACGATAAAGCCGATTTTGCTCTGCTTTTCGGCTCTTGGGCTAAAGATGTGTCGCGTGTTACTCCAGACAGCGATGTTGACTGTGGTGTTTTTTTTAAGGAGAACATTACTGACGAAGAGCTTTATTTTGATCTTCCTGAGCAGTTTCAAGCGCACACAGGGCGTAAACTGGATATTATTTGTTTGAACACCGCTGATATGATAATTGCGAATCAAGTTGTGACTACCGGTGAAGAGGTTTTTGTGCATTCCAAAACACAGCTTACTAGTTATAAGGCACAGGTAGTGAGCCAATATATCGATTTCAAGCAGTCACGGAAAGTGATTGAAGATAATATTTTGCAAAGGCCTAATTATGGACAGCGATGATGATATTGTTTTGGCAAAAATTGCCATTATGAAAAAATGTGTGGCAACCATTCATGAGATCAACAGGTTGGAGCTGCTGGAGTGGATTAGTGAAGATCTGTCAGTGTTGAATCTTCAACGTGCCATTCAAGCCGCAATTGATCTAGCTCATGTGATAATTGCAAAATATGGACTGGGGTTACCCAGTGATTATGGGCAGTCATTTGACCTTCTGGCCAGCCATCAGATTATCGATAGGGATATTGCTAAAATATTAAAAAAAATGGTGGGTTTTAGAAATGTTTCAGTTCATGAATATCAGGCGGTTAACACAGAGATAGTAAGGTCGATCATTGAGCATCATCTCGACGATTTTGAGGTGTATTACTCGCAGGTATATCGTTATGTTGTAGGTTCTACTTAAACAGTCAGGATCAAATTAGGGGGCAGATGTTTACTGTCTGCATAAGGTCATCCTAAGTGTAACCTTATGTTGTGTAACGCGATCACGAAATTAAAGAGTTAGCCATGTCAAGAAAACTTCGAATAGATGCGGATGTTTGCCATCATGTGATCAATCGCAGTATTAACAGTGATGATTTTATCTTGCACCTGAAGAGATTCTGACTAAAAAACAGATCAGAGCATTTTCGAAAAACAGCGTAAAGCAGAGCTTTTTCAACCTGCGAAAGTTGAGTTAACAACCTAAAAGAATATTATTCAAGGATATCAACTAGATATGAAATACATAGGTGCGCACGTAAGTGCAGCAGGTGGCGTATTTAATGCGCCGGAACATGCAGCACAGATCGGTGCCAACGCGTTTGCGTTGTTTACCAAAAATCAGAAACGCTGGCACGCCAAGGATTTTAGTAGTGCTGAAATAACTAAATTCAAGGAGCGGTGTGCAGAGCTTGGATTTACTCCGCAGCAGATTCTCCCGCACGACAGCTACCTGATTAATCTCGGCCATCCCGAAGAGGAGAAGCTTGAGCGTTCACGCACTGCGTTTATAGATGAAATGCAGCGCTGTGAACAGTTGGGGCTGATGTATCTGAATTTTCATCCCGGAAGCCACCTGAAACAGGTGGATGAAAGCACCTGCCTGAGCACCATTGCCGCATCGGTAAACATGGCCATGCGCGCGAGCGATACGGTGATTGCTGTGGTAGAAAATACCGCAGGGCAGGGGAGCAACGTGGGCTACAGTTTTGAGCATT
>CAYPNO010000228.1:0-3831 GCA_964411865.1 uncultured Desulfuromonas sp.
GGCGCAGACCCTCGCGCCATACCTGATGATATAGCACCAGCGGGAGCGCTCCGGCCAAGGTGGTGAGAGTGACAACCCAGGCCAGCCGCACATGAGGCAGATCGGCAAAGCTGCCGGAGGTTGGGGCAAAGCCTCCGGTGGAGACGGCAGATAAGGTGTAGAGCACTGCGTCGCGCAGCGACCCGCCGAGCAGCAGCCAGAGAACGATCCCCGCCAGAGTAATCAGACTATACACCTTCAGCACCCGCCTGGCATGGGCACGAGTGCCGCCGACCAGATCATCCGGCTCATCAGTTCCGGCCAGTCCCAGAGCCGACTGACCGGGGCGAATCACCAGCGCCAGTGAAAACACCACAATGCCCAAGCCGCCATACCATTGCATCCAGGCACGAGAAAAACTGAAAATTAGCGGTTGGCTCTCCGGGCCGGGCAGGGTGCTGAGACCGGTAGTGGTGACCGCTGAGACGGTTTCAAACAGCGCATCCATGAACGGAGTGCCGGCGACCACCAGCGGAATGGTCATCATGAACGGTACGATCAAAAACACCAGCGCCATCAACACCAAGGTTTCATTTCTCTGGATGCGTGCGCCGACCTGGATTCGTCGTAACCACAGCCAGACCAGCACTAAAGCGATAATGATCAGCAGATGGCTCAATGAAATTTGCCATGAGGCCGTAAATAGCGCGACTCCCAGCGTAACGACATTCAGCCCGGCAATAATCAGGAAAAATTGGCCCAAATAATGCCCGATAAGGCGTGGTCGTACAGCAAAAAAAAGTTCGCGGCCGGACAGGGGCATAGATGCTCCAAAGAGGGCGATGGTTAAAACCAGATACATCGAATCTGCCACGCGTAGTGCCATGTGATGCCACGTAAAGTCTAGCACTAATCGTGGAAGTTAAAGCCCATCGTGGGCAAGAAAACTATCGCGCCCATTGGCAGTTTATCGATAATAACAGCTATAAGCCATAAATTTTGGGTAGAACCAAAGATAGCGTGCCCCAAAGAATTAAAACCAGCGGAACCCCAATCCGTAAGAAGTCATTAAACGTGTACTCTCCGGCATTCATAATCAACAGGTTGGTTTTGTAGGCCATTGGCGTAGCAAAGCTCATATTGGCGCCGAACAACACTGCGAGTACAAAAGGCTCTGTGGGCTGCGCCATCTGAATGGCGATTGCGACCGCGATCGGAGTTCCGATGACGGCGGTGGCGTTATTGGAGACAATATTGGTCAACACAGCCATCAGCAGCATCAGGCCACTGAGCATGAATGCCGGAGAAGCATCACCTGCAGCGTGTAAAAACAACTGCGCAAGATAATCGGCACCTCCGGTTTTCAGCAATGCCGAGCCGAGAGCCAAACTGGCCGTGACGATCAATATAACCTGTGAACTTAATGCAGTGGTGGCATCACGCCAGCTCAAGCATCCAGTGACGATCATAAGCAGAGCGCCGCAGACCGCGCTGATGGATATCGGTAGCAGGCCCGCAGCGGCAGAAACGATAATCGCCAGCATGATTCCAAGTGCCAGCGATGCTTTTTTTGTGTAGGGGAGATCAGTGGTGGCATCCAGTACCAGGAAGTCCTGTTCTTTTTTAAGCTCGGCTATTTGGGTGCGTGATCCCTGTACTAAAAAAATATCCCCAGCCCGGAGTCGAAGTTCGCTACTTTGATTGATTGTTTTAGGCAGTAATTTTCCTGCTCGATGGATTGCTAGAATGATGATGCCGTAGCGCTCAGTTACATGAAGACCTTTAAGGGTTCGTCCCTGCAAGCGCGAACCTTGAATTATGGCAATCTGTGCCACCTGTTGGTCTTCGGCCATGAATGGGTGGTCGGCGTCGATCGGCACCCCCAACGATTCGTCCGCATACAGAACCCCCTCCAGTACCTGTTCTAACTCCTTTAAGCGTGTAGGCGTATCCCGGATAATCAGCTGGTCACCTTCTCTGAGTACAACGCTCGGGAGGGGCATGGTGAAATTGTTTGGGCCGCGCCTGATGCTGCGAATCCTCATGCTGCCATCCATTTGCTTCATCACTTCTGCCAATGTTTTCCCTACACTGGCACTATCGGCCTTTAGCGCAAGGTGGGCAGAAAAAACCCTTGGGGAGGTATCGGCCAGAGCCAGTTTCCGTTCAGGGATAATTCGCGGAACCGCAAGCCACAGGTAAATTATTCCGACCCCGGCGGCAATGCTAGCCGGGAGCAAAAAATCAAACATCTCCATGCGTTGCAATCCCATGTCCGCAGCAACGGAGACCACCAGCAGGTTTGTTGAAGTACCGATGGTGGTGCAGGTTCCCCCCAGCAGGGTTGCAAAGCCCATCGGCATCAGCACGCCTGAAGACTTAGCGCCGGTGCGGGCAGAGACACTGATAAGGATCGGTAACAGCAGCACAACTACCGGCACGTTATTGACAAAGGCGCTGATAAAGGCACCAATGAGCAGCGTGACCAGCAGAGAAACACTTGGGCTACTCTTCCATAGTCGCGCCAGTCCCCGCCCAATAGGTTCCAGCCCACCAGTCCGTACGATTCCCTGACCTGCGACCATCAGAGCACAGACTGCAACCAGCGCCTCATGTCCAAACCCCTGAAAAAAATCAACCGCATGTAAAACCTTGCCATCCACCTGAAACGGAAACAGCTCAAACCCGACAGAAAGAGCAGCCAGAATGAACAGGCTAGATGTTTCCAGAGGTAGTTTTTCTCGGGTGAAAAGCAACAACGCCAGTAGCGCAAGGGCAAGAACCGCCAAGGCATGAGGATTGTCAGGTAGAGGGAAGTTGGCCATCAATGGCTCCATTAGGATCAGGAGGAAGAAAGAGTCATTATAAGCGCCAAGGTAAAATCGTTGCCAAATGTTTTGTTTGGAGGCGTACCGCTTAATTTTGTCACGAAGATAACGGAATGCAAATCGATAGCGCCACGAATAAGTATATACTTTCTACGCCAGCTCTGATGCTTTTCGGGAAAAAGTGAGAGTGTTTGTTGGAAGCGGGATGATTGGGAATCTTACCAGCGATACAGGTGGAATTTATTTATCGCAATTTGCAGGCAGTTTCCATCGCCTGATTTCCGCTCATTTCCGTTAACTGCAGGATTGATTCTTCACCATTACAGATGCAGTAACTAGCTGTTAGTAAGACGCAGCATCAGCGGCATGACCTGTTAGGTCAGCCCCAGGTTTATCCTTCAGACTGTCTGTTTCCTAACGGAAGCCGTCTGGCTTGTTGTTCCGGCCACTACTCCGCTTTGCCTTTGTCGCTGTGCGCGGTTTTGTTGCGGCGGCGTTTCGTTCTCGCCCTGTCCGTTTTTCGCCCTTTTGACTGTCTGCGCTCTGTAACTTGCCGTCTCGGCGCGTTTGCCCCACTGCGATATTTTGTTTCGGCTTAAGTTTTTTCGGTTTCTTTGGTCGCGCCTCCGTCTGGCGGGTCAGTGGGACTGTATGAACCGGGATAAAGCCGGTCTCAACTTCGCGCACCAGGGTTTGTTTGATCAGCGTTTCGATGGCGGTTAGGAGCTTTACCTCGTCGGCGCTGACCAGTGAAATTCCTTCACCTGGCAAACCGGCGCGACCGGTGCGACCGATACGGTGGATGTAGTCTTCAGCAACCTTCGGCAGGTCGAAATTGATCACGTGGGGCAGTTCATTGATATCGAGACCACGGGCGGCCTCGCGTGTCCGTCGAGATAACCTTCGGATACCTGCTCAGAGACAGGCGAGGATACGGATAATTCCGCTCTCGAGTGCGGTGCTCCCGATGATTCGACCACGCAATTCTTGACGATAATCCCGCGCGGCCGGCCACGATGAATGG
>CAYPNO010000229.1:0-3824 GCA_964411865.1 uncultured Desulfuromonas sp.
TCGCTCTCGTCACTGGCGCAATTGCATGATGGCGACTACGTAGTGCACGCCGATCATGGCGTGGGTATTTATCGCGGGCTCGAACAGGTGCGTAGCGGAAACATCGAAGGGGATTTCCTTCAGCTAGAGTACGCCGGAGGAGACAAATTATATCTGCCCATCGAACGTATTGAAAAAGTACAGAAATACGCAGACGCAACGGGGCAGAATGTAAAACTGGATAAAATGGGGGGACAGGGCTGGGCCAAGACCTGTCAACGTGCCCGCGCCGCAGTTGAGGAAATGGCGCGCGAGTTGCTGAATATTTACGCCCGGCGCAAGATGCGCAAAGGACGCCCCTTCTCCGCTCCAGATGAGATGTTCCGTGCCTTTGAGGCAGCGTTCCCCTACGAAGAGACCCCAGATCAGATGGCGGCTATCCAAGATGTTTTAGCGGATATGCAGTCGGAAATCCCGATGGATCGCCTCATTTGTGGCGATGTGGGTTACGGCAAAACCGAGGTCGCCATCCGTGCTGCATTCAAAGCTGTGCTCGATAGTCGTCAAGTTGCGGTGGTGGTACCAACCACTATTCTGGCGCGCCAACACTATTCTACCTTTTGCGAGCGTTGCAGCGGCTATCCGGTAAATATAAGAATGGTGTCGCGCTTTTGTACCCCAGCGCAGAATAGAGAGACCCTGGAGCAGGTAAAAGCGGGCAAGGTTGATATAGTGATCGGCACCCACCGCCTGATACAGCGCGATGTTCACTTTAGCGATCTAGGGTTAGTAATCATTGATGAAGAGCAGCGCTTTGGGGTTAAACACAAAGAACACCTGAAGAAAATGCGTGCCGAAGTGGCGATGCTCACCCTGAGCGCAACCCCCATCCCCAGAACCCTGAATATGGGGATGCTTGGTCTGCGCGATCTGTCCGTGATTGACACTCCTCCGGTTGACCGCTTGGCCATCCGCACCTATGTGACCCGCTTTGACGATGATCTCATCCGCGAGGCTATAATGCGTGAGTTGAAGCGCGGTGGACAGGTCTATTTTGTGCATAATCGGGTTAAATCCATCGACGCCATGGCCGAATTTATCCAGAGCCTTGTCCCCGAAGCGAAGGTTGGGATTGGACATGGGCAGTTGGCAGAAAAAGATCTGGAACAGGCCCTTATCTCCTTTATTGAAGGGGAAACTCAAGTGCTGGTTACAAGTACCATCATAGAGAATGGCCTGGATATTTCACGCGCCAACACCATTATAATCAATCGAGCTGACTGTTTCGGTCTAGCGCAGCTATATCAGATTCGTGGGCGGGTGGGGCGGTCTAAAGAGCGTGGTTACGCCTATTTACTGATACCGGGAGAAACTACCCTGACTCGTGATGCCCGGGCGCGCCTGCAAGTGTTGCAGGATCAGACCGAACTCGGCGCTGGTTTTCGCGTTGCCAGCCATGACTTGGAGATTCGCGGTGCCGGGGACTTGCTCGGTGGACGTCAGGCTGGGCAGATAGCTGCTATTGGCTTTGAAATGTACTCAGAACTGCTTGATGAGACGATTCAGGAACTTAAAGGAGCGGAAAAGCAGGGGCGGATCGACCCAGAAATTCGGCTTGGGCTCAATGCCTTTTTGCCAGATATCTATGTGGAAGACCCCAATCAGCGTCTAGTGTTCTATAAAAAAATGGCTTCCGCTGTTGATGATACAGAACTTTACGATATTGTGGACGAGTTACAGGACCGCTACGGTTCTCTGCCGCAACCAGGCCAAATCTTGCTGGAGATGATGAAGTTGCGTATCGATTTGAAGCATTTGCGTATTGATTTGGCTGAGCATGACGGTCGAGCCCTTGTGTTTGGGTTTCATCCCACCACCACCGTCAGCCCAGATAAATTATTGCACCTCATTCAACAAAATCCTAAGATTTATAGCCTGGCACCAGACTATCGCCTGCGCATAGTTATGCCGCGTGCTGCTGATATGGAGATGATTGCAGCGGCCAGAAAGCAATTGCAGAATTTCAGCTGAGCATGGTAGCTTCGCACCTCAAAACAAGATAACAGATAGATGTCACTATAACCCCTTGAATACTAGTGGGATACCTCATGTCAAAAATAACAACCCTCCTCGTATGCGTACCTGCGTATGTCCTACTGTTATGTGTCACGGTATTGGCTGGAAGTGAAGCCGATAACCGTAGCGAAGTTATCAGTAGAATAGCCGCAGTTGTGAACGACGAAATTATCACCACTCGGCAGTTACAACAACGTCTACAGGAGCAGCCTGCAGAAATATCCCTTACGCAAGAGCAGATGCTTGAAAACATGATCAATGACATCCTCATTGAGCAACGCGCTGAGCAGATCGGTATAGATGTGTCGGCGGCGGATATCGACCGCGCGGTGCAGGATGTTGAACAGCAAAACGGCATCACTCTTGAACAGCTGCAGCAGGCGCTGGAGGCTCAAGGGATGAGCATGCAGCAATACCGTGAGCAGCTGAGAAGTCAGATTTTGCGTTTTAAAATCACCGGTATTGAAGTTAAAAGTAAGGCCGATGTAACCAATCGCGAAATACGTGAATACTACACAGCGCATATGAATGATTACCAGCGCCCAGCGTTGATGCGTTTAAGTCGGATTTCATTACCTTTGGGTCCGGAGGGAAATGCCACCTATACTCAGGCTGAAAAAATGCGTAAAGAGCTCGCAGCGGGGGGCTTGGTAGAAGAGATAGTCACAGCACAACCCCCAGCGCTTCAGGTTGACGGAGGTGATATGGGTTACTTTAAACCCGGTGAACTCAGTCCAATGTTTAATGAAGCCCTAGCTGATTTGAAAGCCGGAGAAACTACAGATATCATCCAGAGTGCTGAGGTCCTGCATATCCTTCGGGTGGAAGAGAGTACCATAGGGCGTGTAGCTGCATTCGAAGAGGTAAAAGATGAAATAAAAACTCAACTACAGCGCGATAAAATGGAAGAAAAATACGAGGAATGGCGCAAGGATCTTCGCGAAAGCGCCTACATAGAAATGCGCCTGTAAAATATCTATCCCCCTAGAAAATGCGGCATGCCAGCAGGGGGCCTGTGCAGATATGGTAAACTAGAAGCTACATGAAAAGAGATTACCCTGAATTCGTATAATAAGTGCATAGCCCCGCAGGTGGTAAATGCAAGCTATTACATATGAGACAATAAAGAAGGCTCAGGTGTAAACTACGCAAGCAGTTACCACACTATTTGCGGAGGTTGGCTATGAGCTACAAACACCTGAGCCTTGAATAACGATATTCCTTGAAACAGCAAAAAAGGCAGGTAATACATTAACTGAGATCGCACAAGATATGGGGCGCTCTCAAAGCACACTATCCCGAGAACTGACTCGTAACACTGGGGAAAGAGGGTACCGTCACAAGCAGGCAATGCGTTTAGCTCAAGAACGTCATGCCTTGAAGCCCAAACAGATTAAGCTAACTGAGACTGTCAAGGATCAGATTATCTCTCTTATAAGTCAAGATTGGAACCCTGAACAGATATCGGGGTGGGTTGATATTGAAAATCGCCCAGAAATCGCCAATCAACGTGGTCGTTTTGGCGACTGGGAAGCCGATACTATTATCGGTAAGAACCATAAAGGAGCTATCGTAACGCTAGACGAAAGGAAATCTAAATTACGCCTGGCAGCTCCACTGCAGGGCAAAAAAGCACAGCTTGTGACAGAGCAATGATTAAGCTGCTTCATCCTTTTTAAAAGTTTGTTCAAACGATAACTTTTGATGATGGCAAAGAGTTTACCGGTCACGAACTAATCGCCGAAAGACTGTCCTGTGATACTTATTTT
>CAYPNO010000230.1:0-2356 GCA_964411865.1 uncultured Desulfuromonas sp.
CGATGATATCTCCGAGATCATGACCCTTGTCAAAATGGCGGACAATGATAAAAGGATTCGTATCAGGGAGACCGTTCTTAATCGGGTCGCCAGATATCTTGACGAGAAACAGCTGTTGATTGCTAAATTCTCTTGGAGCAAATTGTCTGATTAATTTGAACAACTCAAAAAATTTCCAAATTAAATTGCTCATTTCAAAAAATCAGATTTTAGTGGGTGGCTGGCAACTATTTTGGGGTCGACTCAATTAGGTGTTTCGCTCGTTGAATTGTCCTTTTTAGGTATGCCTCTTTACTTCTTTTACCAGAATGATTTGTCCAATCATTTCTTTGCTCAAGAATCCTGTTTCGGACTTCCTCTTGGGAAACTCCTCTTCTGAACAAAGCCAAGGTATAGGCAAAATCGGTAGCAGACTCATCTCCACGGTCATAATGATGCCTATGGACTTTAAGAGCATGGCACACGCCCCCCTCCAGGGGTAGAGGGGAAAAGGGTAAGTTTTCGGTTGGCGGTGTTGGCAGGTTAATTTTTGGAATAAGGGTTTGTAGTTTCCAGTCAATCCAGATGAGCTTTGCCAGTGGATATTTACCGGAGGTATCACAATATTTTTGTTTTGTATTCCTGAAGCCGGGGCACCGGCCCCAGCGATTATAAGGATCAGCGCCGGGATCTGAGTGCATTTTTTTGAGCCAGTAACGTTTTTCATCCAAGTTCAGTGCTCTGCTTGCATGTATCCACACCTGATAGTTGCCTGGAGATGTCTCAATGACCATTCTACCGGGTTTCCAACTGCCATTGTTAAACTGGTGATGAAGATGCAATAGCTGAACTGCGATATCGTCGGCCATCAAATAACACCCCTGGACAGCAGGCTGAATGAGGATGTGTTTTCCCTGTGCATTTTCAGCTTTTAGGTAAGCGATGTTAGAGGCTTCAGGTTTTACCACCCAACGTTTGCCAGCATCCATGTCCAGCACAGCCAGATGGTAATCTGCCTTAAAATAACGATGCAGTTTATAAAAAAGTTTTTCCATAAAAAACTCAGCAGACAAAGGCGATCGCCTTTGCCTGCTATTACAGTTATTTGTTTAATTAAGAATTAGAAAATTTCAGTAGCTGCAATGCGAACATGCTCTGCCAAAACCAGGGGTGATTTCGCCTGGGCAGCCACAATGATGGATCCCCTTGCCAAGTGATTAGCCTTTCTGAACAACCCGCCTGAGCCCTGATGTATGGCAGTTATCGCTGCTGGCTCAAACACGTCTTCATGTTTTCCTGCAATAGAGAGATGGTGAAGGAGATAATCCTTCATTCCCTGTTGATCAACACCCTGAAGGTGGCATCTGGCCACTACCCGTGATGCCAGAGGCATGGAATATCTATATTTTAGGTTGTCCACCAGATTGCCTTGACCTGCAAGGATAATGGGTAAAAAAGGTTTTGAGTCATTGTCAAACTGGGTCAGGGTGTGAAGTTCTGAAAAAACGTCTACCCGTAGCAAAGAGGCTTCATCAATTACCAGGATCATTTTCATTTTTTTGCCGATGACGGTATCTATGACTTGTTGTTTTATTTGTCGGGTCATGCGGGTCCTTGAACTGCCCACAGGATCCAGATCAAGTTCTCCCAGAATGTTGCGGTACAACTCCAGGATAGAGCCATTAGAGGCTGTGACATGTATGATGCGATACTCTGAAGGATGAAATTTGCCTGAGACATATCTCAAGGCAGTGGATTTGCCGCTGCCGATTTCTCCGGTGATCAACGCCACGCTTCCAAGGCTGACGGCATAGGAAATACGATCTTCCACTCCCTTGATATCTGGAGTTACCAGAATTTCTTTGTGGGATATATCGGCAATAAAGGGCTCTCTGTGGAGCTGAAAAAAAATACGATGGGAGGTGTTCATCACTTACCTCCCCACATTTGACCGGTTTTAGTAGTGGTAGTTTCTTGAACTGAAACGATTGAATCATTATTTTTCCCACGCTTTACGCGACAGTTAACATTAAGATCCACTTGTTTTAAAAAGCCCCAGGATTTTTGCTGGTGTCTGAGTTCCACTCGGTCATATTCATTTTCATGGAAAAGCAATTCCACCTGTTTGCCAATAAGCTCCACCGGCCCCTCATACAACCGTTTGTCAAGAATAATGGTTCGATCCCTATTCATTTTTCGTCGAACAGTCTTTCTAAAATGCTCCTTGAGATTGGCTGGAGTGGAACGAATGCACTCAATACCGTCAATAAAGCGTTCTAACGGTTTTTGGCCGGTGCCGGAATGCTTGCGCACATTGTAATCATCATCCAGCCATTCTTGAAATTTTACATTGATCTCATCCAAGGAGGTTCCGGAA
>CAYPNO010000230.1:2456-3786 GCA_964411865.1 uncultured Desulfuromonas sp.
CGTTGTTTACCATCGATTTCCACATGGGGACCGTGCATGACATCGCTTTGCCAGGTCTCATTCGGGTGCGCCTCTTCAAATTTACGACAGTCTTCAGGTGGAGTGCGGTATTTCATAAGATTCTCCTGGTGAAAAAAACGATACACAGTTGATTGGGACAGACCGATGGGAGCAAGCCCACGCTTTTTAATAGTTTTCATGATAAAGGGAACCGTCACATCTGGTAGTTCTTGTCTCAACCCTCTTAGTATCAGGCAAGTTTCTTCATCCAGAACACGGGTCTCCCCTTTATCTTTCCGACCCAAGGGACGCAGAGAATCAACCTGTTTACCGCTTGATTCATAAAGGTATATCCATCGTTGAATGGTGCTACGGCTGATACTTGTTTTGCAAGAGTGGGGGATCAGCCATTTGCGGGCGCACTTCTCCCTTAGTAATCGCTCTCGTTCCCCATGATCGAGCGTCATACCGCATACAAAGTCTTGAATTACAGTGTATCTGAATACAGATACATCAATTTTCTGTTTTTCTTCCATAAATCCTCCTCTGAAATAGGTTTGATCCTAAATACAACCTATCAAATCCCATTTCAAAGGAAGCCATTGGTAGGGCCAGCTTTAAACCGTTTTCATGGCAGATTAAATGGTCCTGCTCACAGGCACCTTACCCATATTTAGAAGATGGTCATAGGACTCCATCAAACTGGCTTTCCAGTTTTGGGGTAAATACGCCTTGATTTGGCGACGCAGGTTCACCATCCAGTGGCGCATCCGGCCAGGAATCAGGTCAGGCGGCCACTTTTTGTCGTTTATGCGGTGTTCCAGGGCAGAACGAATGACAGTTCGGGAAGATTGAAAACGTGTGAAATGACTTTCTGGTCGCATTGTAATCACACAACCACAGTCGGGGCAACGATAACGCTTTAGAAACAGGGGAACAGCAAAACCCTCAAAGAGGGCTCGAACAAAGCCATGCCCCCAGACTTTATATGCCCCACATTGGGGACAGTTTGAAGGTCGTTCCCACAAAAAATTACGTTCTTGCTCAAAAATATCCTTGAGTATAACTGCTACAAATTGTATCATATTTATGTCTTGGGAGGGCGAATAGCCCTCTTGTTTTATGGGCGGATGAGAGCGGCTAACTCTCTCCGCCTAATTTTTTGCATAAAAAATGGCCCTTGCCAGGGCCATTTAATCTGATAATATTTCGAATAGGTCAACACATTTTGAAAATTTAGGCCTTCATCAAGTCAATCTAACGTGGCACTTAACACCATTGTTTTTAATCTTTTATTAAAAAAACTATTAGCCTCTTCTTCTTCCTGAAT
>CAYPNO010000231.1:0-3768 GCA_964411865.1 uncultured Desulfuromonas sp.
CGGTGGCACAAATTAGTCCATTACGCTCCTGGCTTTGGACCTAATACCCGAATACTCCAACAAGTGTGGATACGCGGATTGCGCGCAAAATCAGGCGGGATGGTGGAGCGCGTAATATCTTCGCACGCAAGACCTTGTTGCGTAAGAGCCTGCACCTCAAATTTAAATCGGCGTAAATTAGTGGAAAAAATCAGCTCGCCACCCACGCGCAACAGTGTGCTTACCTGTTGAATGAGCTTGGCGTGATCCCGCTGCACATCAAAGGTATCCTGCATGCGTTTGGAATTGGAAAAACTCGGGGGGTCGAGAAAGATTAGGCCAAAGGTTGACGTACATCCACCAAGCCACTGCAGGCAGTCAGCCTGCACGAAGGTGTGCTCTGAACCTACAAAGCCATTGTTTCGCATATTGTCTCGCGCCCAGCCAAGATAGGTCGCTGACATGTCAACAGTTGTCGTTGAAGTCGCACCTCCAGCGGCAGCGGCCACACTGGCACTGCCAGTATAGGCAAACAAGTTGAGCACGTCTTGTCCGGCAGCCTTCTGGCGTAATATTTTACGAAGGGGACGATGATCAAGAAACAGTCCGCTATCCAGATAGTCACTTAGATTTATTTTAAATTTAAGCCCATATTCATTTACCGTAAAAAATTCATTCTTAGCATCCTGCTTTTCATATTGCATGTTTCCACGCTGGCGCTGACGTACCTTGACGTGGACTGAAGTGCCGTCTACATCTAAAATGGCTGGAAGGACCGTAATCACCTCTCGCAGTCGGCGGCGCGCGGTGCGTGGGTCAACCTCCGCAGGTGCCTGATATTCCTGTACATGCACCTGATTCCCGTAGATATCGATAGCAACTGCGTAATCCGGCAGGTCGGCGTCATAAACACGGTAACACTCAATTCCCTCGCGTTTGGCCCAGCGGCGCAGCTGTTTGAGATTTTTCTGCACCCGATTGCCAAACATCTGTGCTGCAGCGGATATTTCCTCAACCGGAGCCAGCCCGTGTGCGGCCTCTACCGGAGGACGGAAATGGGTCTGTGAATTTATATCAAAGTGCAGTAGCTCACACTTCAGCGCACCATTATAAAAGTGATGCTTCCGCCGCGCGCGCAGGCCAAGTTCAGGACCAAGCTCGGGGGTACCAGTAAAAATTGCAGCGCTCCAGCCATCAAACTGGGTGCGTAGCCGCTCACCGAGCTGTTGGTAGAGCTGGCGCAGTTCCTCCACCTCTCCCATACGTTCCCCATAGGGAGGGTTGGCTATTATCAGCCCTGAACTGCGCTCTGGCTGGATAGCCAGGTCGCTTTGATCTAGATATTGCAGCTCCTTACACTGGAACACGACTGCGCCCTCAAAACCAGCACGGCGCATATTGTACTCTGCGGCAGCGATAGCACGCGGGTCACTGTCGTATCCAAACAACGGAGGGAGGGAGACCATACCGGCGCCACGGCGTGCTTCAGCCTGTTGTCGTATCTGCTGCCACACCTTCTCATCGTGTTTTTCCCAGGCAAAAAAACCAAAGTGTTGGCGCAGAAGCCCAGGAGCAAAATCAGCAGCCATAAGCGCCGCTTCGAGCACCAAAGTGCCTGAACCGCACATGGGGTCAATTAACGCGCCACCGCGCTTTGCGATATCAGGCCAGCCGGCACGCTGCAACAACGCTGCAGCAAGATGTTCTTTCAGTGGCGCCTTCCATGTATCAATGCGATAACCACGCCGGTGCAAACTAGTCCCCGAGAGATCAAGGCTAACAATGAGTTGATCACGATACAGATGAAGATTTAGCCGCCAGTCTGGATTAGACACATCAACATCAGGGCGCTGACCACAGCGTTCGCGGTAATAATCAACCACCGCATCCTTGGCTTTAAGAGCCAAGAACTGGGAGTGGTGTAGGCGCGATTGCTGTGCATTGCAGTCCACCGCAAAGGTAGCACTGCAGGGGAAATGCTTCTCCCAGTCAATGCTGCGCACTAAAGTGTAGAGCTGCTCCTCATCAGTAACCTGCTCTTGGGCAAGGGGCAGTAATACCCGCCCGCCAAAGCGCGACCACATGCAGATAGCATATACCAACTCCAAAGAACCGCTGCAGGAAACGCCCCCACGGGTCGGACGTGGATCAACACCACCAAGGGCAGTAATCTCCTCGTGAAGAAGCGGCTCCAACCCCTTGGGCGCAGTGACAAAAAGCTGCAATCTAGACTCTGAATGATCATTGTTCACGTTTTTCAATCTGCTCCTACTACTTCAATGGAAAAATTCAGGGCTTGCCCCGCCAGCGGGTGGTTCGCATCGAGGGTAACTTTTTCTGCACTGATATCGACAATCTGAACCAGAATAGGTGAACCTGACTCCATTTCAATCTGAAGCTGCCCCCCTTCCTCAAGTTCAAGATCAGCAGGGAGCATGGAGCGCTCCACTACAATCTGTTGCTGGGCATCATACTCGCCATATGCCTGCTGCGGTTCAACGCGAAAATTCTTTTTCTCCCCCACGTGCATTCCCGTAACCGCCTCTTCAAAACCCAAAATAACCTGACTCTCTCCACAGGTGAACTCAAGAGGTTGTTTCCCCACGGAACTATCAAACTCGGTACCATCGTCAAAGGCTCCTGTATAATGAACCCTTACCTGTACTCCTGTATTTATCTTCTTAACCTGTGTCATAAACATACTGCCTTTGCTGTGTTTGGGTTACAATAAATCTAGCAACTGCGTGTAACAACTTCGCGGAATATCTCCACAGGCGCGAACACGCCCAAATTCAGCTCCACCCTCTTCTAAACCATGAAAATCTGAACCTCCGGTCGCGATAAGACCACGGTAACGAGTCTGTGCCAGATACCAATTAATATCGGCGCGAGTTGCACCGTTGTTGTAAACCTCAACTCCATGCAGACCAATATCTGTTAGTGCATCGAGCAGGTTACCCATCTCAGCACGAGATGACGTTATATAGGGAGGATGGGCCAAAACAGCCACACCACCAGCGGCACGCACCATGGCTATTGCCTCCTGCACAGGGAAGAAACACTTAGCTACATTACTCGGCACCAAGTAGCGCCTGAAGGCTTCCTCGACATTGGCCACATATCCCTGTGCTATCAGCTCCATAGCTATATGTGGGCGTCCTATACTGCCTCCGGCACGACGCTGTACCGCCTCAAAATCTAATGCTGGGAAACCAGCGCGCTCCAACATCTCATTAACATTGGCAACTATGCGCTCATTACGCAGAGCACGATAAGTCTGAAATTCGCGCAATGCACTCTGCAAAGGCACATCTTCTAGATTAAAGAAGTATCCGAGCAGATGAATGTCCGCGTAGCTTATTGAATCAGCTTCCCACGCACAGGAAAACTCCACCCCAGGAACCAAGGTTACCCCAAGGTCACTTCCAGCATTTTGAGCTTCGGCGATGCCATCTATACAGTCATGATCGCACAGTGCAAGCACATCCACTCCATGCTCTACAGCCAGGCTAACCAACTGTGCCGGAGGATATCTGCCATCAGAGCAAGAACTGTGGACATGTAAATCAACCCTGGATGCCACTAACGTTACCCCTTCCTCTGTTAACTTTTTGCCTACTTAAAAACACTTCCCGCAACGCTACCTAACTAATTACCCGCACAGCACCCTCCTGAGTATCCATGGATTCGGCTCTGCATCCGCACCCTTTAAATAACCAGAGGCAACACAATCTAGTAACTGTAACATATCTAGGCAGGAGATGATTACAGAAGAACCTTTCTCCTGAT
>CAYPNO010000232.1:0-3763 GCA_964411865.1 uncultured Desulfuromonas sp.
CGTATTCAACAACAGCCCAGGCTGTGGAAGCCATGAAACTGGGCGCTTATGACTATATAGTCAAACCGTTCGACACCGAAGATATCCGCCTTACCGTTAAAAAAGCATTGGATTTTTCTAGTTTAAAGCATGAAAATAAACAACTTCGCTCCGCACTTGACCGCCGCAACAGTTTTGAACGTCTGACTGGCAAAAGTTCGGCTATGCAGCAGCTTTACACTTTGATTGAAAAAGTTGCGCCTACAACAGCAAGTGTTTTGATCAGCGGAGAATCTGGCACAGGTAAGGAACTTGTAGCGAAAGCGATTCATCTTAATAGTTTGCGTGCAGACAAACCTTTTATCGCCCTGAATTGCGGCGCCGTGCCGGAAAACTTACTTGAGAATGAGCTGTTTGGGCATGAAAAAGGTGCTTTTACTGGAGCTGATCAGCGCAAAGATGGGCTGTTTGATCTGGCTGATGGTGGCACGCTCTTTCTCGATGAAATTGCGGAATTACCGTTGCAGATGCAGGTTAAGCTGCTGCGAGCTCTGCAAGAAAAAGAGATTCGACCAATAGGCGGGAGCAAAGATCATCAAGTCGATGTACGCATAATCGCGGCCACCAATCGTGACCTCTATGCACTCACTCAGGAGCACGGATTCAGGCAGGATTTATTTTATCGACTCAATGTGGTGCATTTGCACCTGCCTGCTTTGCGCCACCGTCGGGAGGATATCCCGTTACTGGTTGAGGACATATGCAAAATAATCGCACCACAGCGCGCATTAAAGATTTCCCCATCTATGATGCGGATTCTGCTTGATTACCCTTGGCCCGGAAATGTACGTGAACTAGAAAATATTCTTGAGCGCAGCATAATTCTAAGTGAAAAAGATATGCTTGAACCTACATCTTTACCGGCGTCCCTGACGGCCAACACCAACCGACCTGTCTTGACGACAGTATCCCTGCCAGAAGAGGGCTTGGACATTGAAGCATATCTCCTCGAGGTGGAGACGCAATTGCTGACGCTGGCGCTGGAACGCAGCAACGGAGTCAAAAAGAAAGCTGCAAGATTACTGCATTTAAGTTTCAGGTCTTTACGTTATCGTTTGGACAAATTAGGTATTTAGAGACTTGAGGAGCTAAAAACGTGGATGAAGAAACAACTGAAGTAAAAAAAAGCCCTCAAGAGATAGATTCTGGGGGCGAAGATGCTATTAAAAGCTATATGCGTGACATTGCAAAATCCAAACTATTAACTGCGGATCAGGAAAAAGTGCTTGCCGATAAAATTGCACAAGGAAATGCAGATGCACGTGCTCAGATGATTGAGTCAAACCTGCGCTTGGTGGTTAAAATTGCAAAGCGTTACTCAAACCGAGGGTTACCCTTTCTTGACCTTATAGAAGAGGGAAATATTGGGCTAATCAAGGCGGTGGAACGTTTTAGAACTGATAAAGAATGTCGTTTTTCCACCTACGCAACATGGTGGATTCGTCAATCCATAGAACGTGCCCTAGTAAATCAGAGCAGAACGATTCGCTTGCCGGTGCATGTCGCCGAGCAGGTAAATAAGATGTTCAAAATAACCAAAGATATCTTACACCACAAAAGTGAGGAACCCTCTACCCAAGAGATAGCCGCCCTTATGGGTGTTGAACAAGCAGAAGTTGCACGCCTGCAGCAGTTGATTCGCAAGACCTATTCCATCGAGCACCCTTTGGGTGAAGAAGGCAACTATACCCTTATTGATACCATTGAAGATGTACATACTCCCAATCCGGCAGAGATACTTGAAAATATTGACAAGTACGGGTACGTCGAAAAGTGGCTTAAAAGTCTTAAAAAGAAAGAAGCAGAAATTCTGCAATATCGCTTTGGGCTTAACGATTGTGAACCAGAAACCCTGGATACGATTGGTAGGCGTTACGGTGTGACCCGCGAGAGAATCCGCCAGATAGAAGCTAAGAGTCTGGACAAATTACGTAAAATTATGCAGGAAGAGCTGCATACCGACTAACATCACCATAGATATGCCTTGTGCATTCATACTTAAATCATCTCAGGAGTACATGCAGCGTGCAAGAACTTAAAAACAGCATTCGTGACATTATCGATTTCCCCCAAAAAGGGATTGTATTCAAAGACATAACTACTCTGCTGGCACATGGGCGCCATTTTCATCGAACCATAGATCTAATGGCACACCGCTATCTAGGGCAGCATATCGACATGATAGTTGGCATAGAAGCGCGCGGCTTTATTTTGGGTTCAGCTTTGGCATATAAACTTGGAACCGGCATAACTCTGGTACGCAAGCCAGGCAAATTACCACATAAGACTATCCAGAAAACCTATGCGCTAGAATACGGTACTGATACCTTGGAGATCCATGCAGACGCATTCAAACCGGGTGAACGGGTCCTTATCGCAGATGATCTACTGGCAACTGGCGGTACTATTGCTGCAACGATTGATTTAGTCAGAGAACTTGAGGCCGAAATAGTCGAGTGTACTTTTCTAGCAGAGTTAGATTTTCTCAAGGGGCGTGACAAATTAACCGATGTAGAAGTGTTTAGTTTGCTCCATTTTTAAAAAAACTTGCCCACTCATTGATGGATGCGCTATAAACCCAAGTTCAGACCCCGTAGCTCAGCTGGATAGAGCGATCGCCTCCTAAGCGATAGGCCGCAGGTTCGAATCCCGCCGGGGTCGCCATTAAAATCAAGCACTTAACCTTAATTGGTTGGGTGCTTTTTGGTTTCATGTACACATCTATGCACACAAGCCGCGCAAAAGAAAAGCCCAAAGGTGACGGGTTTTGTTGTGCATTATTGGTTGATAGTGTTTTGGGATCCTTACCGTTTCTGGCTATAAGCTGGGGACTTGTCGTTCCGTATGCGACTGTTTGTGCATTTTGCTCCAGTGTATGGAGTTGTAGGAGTCGTTACTGTTGTGTCCTGCATTCGGTTCCAGACCGCGACCGTTGACGCAAAATCCTAATATTTTGCACCTTCGAATTGATGGGGCGTATCGATCGTCAGTTCGCGTAAAATTAGGTATCTGCCCGCTATTCTGCGTTTTCCCCACTTTCTGCTTAACTGAATGCCAAGGTAACGACACCCACCCATACAGCTAAGGAGGCTCCATAATGTTCAAAAGACTTTCAGTTTTAATTCTGGCTCTGTTCTGCACCCTTGCAGTTATGTCCGGAACCTGCTTGGCAGAACCTTTCGCCTTGTCGGCGCTTCCCTGTGCTAGTGATGCCTTGGAGCCGTATATGGACAAGCAGACCGTGGATATCCACTGCAATAAATCCGCTTGAGGGACATAATCTCACAAGCGGATTTTTGTTGTGAGGATGGGAAAGGCAAGCTACGGTGCTGCAATAAATATGGTTGTGGGTTGCATAGAGATCCACCGCGTAGGAGCTTTATTCTTTGCTATATAAGTAGGATATGCCATGAATAGAATACTTGCTGGACTAGTTTTGCTTGTTTTAGCTGGCTGTATGGGGATGCCTCAAAATGTGACTCCCATAGAAGATTTTGAGCTGAATAAGTATCTTGGTAAGTGGTATGAAATAGCAAGGTTAGACCATACATTTGAGCGCGGTTTAGACAATATTAGTGCTATTTATTCTTTAAATGATGATGGTGGTGTTAAGGTTATTAATCGCGGGTATTCAGTGGCTGATAAAAGCTGGAGTACAGCCGAAGGGAAAGCATATTTTGTAAAAAATAAGACAATAGGACATTTGAAGGTTTCGTTTTTCGGT
>CAYPNO010000233.1:0-3738 GCA_964411865.1 uncultured Desulfuromonas sp.
GATTTGCTTATTTTGAAAAGAAGTGCCCCTGAATATTTCAGGGGCATTCGTTACTGAATGTGATTGATGCCTTGTGAATATCGGCAATCGATTCATCGACATACATCCATTTCAATCTTTTTGCCAATTGGCTTGTCAGTTGTAAGCCGAGTCCGAACCCCAAGTCTTGTTGACCTGAGCTTGCCGGTGATTGAGAATTGGTTACGACAACCCGGTTACCCTGTTGTTGGATGTTTATGCAACCTTCCCAGGTATGTTGAAATGCATTGCGAATCAAGTTCCCCAGGATAATCTGCGCTGGGGTTTCCGGTAGGCTGATTGTGTACGGGCTTGTTTCTATCTTTAGATCGATCTCTTTTCTGTCCAGCTCAAGCTCTTTAGCCGGAAGAGTTTCCACCTCTTTTTTACTCAACCATAAAAGCGTCTCGGTTAGATGGTGCATATTTGTGCTGGCTCGATCAATCCGATCGATTGTTTTAGCCTGTTGGATCGCCTGCTCAGGCGAGGGAATGCCTTTGATTTTGTGTTGCAATTCAACATTGTTACGGATAACGGCAATCGGGGTGCGAAGTTCATGACTGGCATAACGAAGGTAATTGTGTTCGCGGTCCAGACCCTCCTGGACTGACGAGAGACTGGTTCTAATCAAATCAGCAAGATCATTGAGTTCTGGGTAAGAAAAATCTGGCGGTGGATTGCTCAGGTTTTCAGAGTTTAGCGACCGGGCCCATTGCCCCAGGGACGCTACGGGTTTTGAAACACGTCGCAATAAGAACCAGAGTGTCCCCCCCAGAATCGCTGCTATTAAGGCACTGATGGCGATTAATATATTTCTACTTTTTGCAACATTAAGAGCAATCAGAGGTGGAGCTGTGGCGATAGATCCGTGTCGAGTAACAAAGAAGGATTCATCTTTATCCTGATACCGATAAACAAAATAAGTGAAATCCGGAGGCCCGAACCATTTGCTACGATCTTCTTTTATCGTGATACCGGGTTCAGCGGGAGGGGCACTAAAGACATTCTGAATCGTCTGGGGTATGTGGTTCCATTTTTCGGAAATCTGGTAGCCTCTGAAATTGTCAAACTGGGTCCGTTCGGCAGGCGGAACCAACTCAACATAACTGCGGGCCACCTCTTCCATAGTGCTGGCGGTGATATTGCGCATCCCCAGGAGATAATAATAGCTACTGAGCATGGAATAGCCGGTGACGAGCACCACTGCGAGCAATATAAAGGCCAGGGTAACAAACAGTCTCAGGCTGATTTGCTGCTTCATTAAGAAAAATGCTCTCTTATTGAGAACCCGTGCCCGGGTACCGTCTGCAACAAAGGGCTGGAAAACGGGGCATCGATTGCTTGGCGCAGATGGAATATGTGCACTTTCAGGCTATTGCTGTCGGGGATCATCTCCCCAGACGGTATCTTCCAACTGCTGTCTGGAGACAACTCCGGGGGATGCCTGCAGCAACGCTTCCAGCAGTCGCCAGCCTATGGGCGATAGTTTTAATATGACGCCATCTCTGGTAACGGTTTTGTCACTGAGATTCATCTCAAGATCAGCACAGGAAAATTTCCGTACCTGCCCGCTACGCCTGCGCGCTAAGGCTTCCAGTCGCACCACCAGTTCTTCCAGGGCAAAGGGTTTCACCAGATAATCATCCGTTCCGGCCTGAAACCCCGCTAGCTTGTCATCCAAGCCATCCCGGGAGGTCAGCATCAGGATCGGCGTGTCATCGCCAGAGTCTCGTAGTTGCTCACACAAGCTTAGGCCATCAAGACGTGGCATGATGATATCAAGCAACAGCGCCTGATATCCCCCCGCCTTTGCCAGCTGGAGTCCGGCCATGCCGTTAGAACCATGGTCACAGCGGATCCCTTCCAGCTCCAAATACTGTACGACCGTCTCTGCGAGATCGAAATCATCTTCGACCAGAAGTACGTTTAACATATCTGTTGTTGCCCTTTTTTAGGAAAAAACCTCTGTTTACCGGTTGCCAATCCCCTTGCCACATCAGTATAAACCATTATTAGTGCGGGGAGCAGTAGCAGAATAACCAACGTCACAACCTTTATGTCGTAGGCCAGTGATACTGTCACCGGGCAGATCTATTGCTCATTAATCGGTGAATTCCTCCGTTGCTGTAGACTAACTCAAACGACGGGATTCTCCAATTCACGGTGGACCAAAACATATCTTGCCACGCAGCTTTGTGCACTCCGCCTATACGGGCTCTTCTTGCTGGAAGTCAAAAATCTCTCCCCGCGTATCATCAGTTATCTCAACAGCCAACTCGATTTGCCTCCCTCTTTAACCATAGTTGTCCCAGAACGGGAGGCAACCGTGTCTGAGCAGCGGAAAAGCGTGCTCAACTATTTGGGCTTTCCCAAGTTCGACCCAAGGGCTCAAGGTAAACTAGAGAGCTGGCTGGAGAACCAGGCCCAGCAAGGATTATTGCCAAACGATTTGTTCTTTCGGGGCGAGCAATTTTTGCTCGTAGAACGGGTGGTGCTGCCAGGACCATCGGTTGCCCTTTAGCGATATCCATGGAACCGGTTCTTTGTCGTCATCGGATGCGCAGCGCTTCAAAATACGGGCGGACAGCTTGTTGGCAGCCTACTATCCGAGATATTACGGTTATTATGAAAAGGCGATAGGTATTTACACCCACGTTTCAGAGCAATATTCGGTGTACAGCACCAAAGTGATCTCCTGCAACCCAAGGGAGGCTATGTATGTATTGGATGGACTGCTGGAAAACAATACCATCCTGAAAATCCGGCAGCACACCACTGACACCCACGGCTACACGGAAATCATCTTTTGCCCTGTGCTATCTGCTCGGCTATTACTTCATGCCGCGTATCCGCGACCTTAAAGATCAGCAGCTTTACCGAGTTGACCGTAATGCGAATGACAGTGTTTTTCCGCCGCTTTTGAATAAAACTGTGGACCTCGATATTATCGAAGAACAATGGGAGTCGATGGTCCGGGTCGCCCAATCTCTCAAAGAACGAACCGCTCCAGCCCATGTCATCGTTGAGCGGCTGACTGACAAACAGTTATCCATCCGATCGGCTGTCAACAGCCTTTGCCAACCTGGGTCGTATCATCAAAACTGAATACATTTTAAGATACCTCTCCGACAAGGACTTACGCCGGACCGTGCAGCTACAGCTCAACAAAGGTGAGTACCGGCACAAACTGCCCCGCTGGATATTCTTTGCCAATCAGGGTGAATTTACGACCGGCGATTATGAAGAGATCATGAATAAGGCAAGCGACCTGAGTCTGATATCCAACGCCATTTTGTATTAGAATACCTCAAAAATCAGCTAAATTGTGGACGGCTTGAGGGAACAGGGGGAAAACACTGGCTCATATCTCGCTATTGCCCTACAAGCATGTCCTGCCCAATGGTACGTATTTTATCGAAGATGAAGAAGGAAAATAGTGATGGGAACTTCTCCCAAAGCCGAAGTGAGGGCAGATGATTTTTATGCAGAAGCTTACGGTTCTGAAGGCTTCAGTGAGGCCGAAACCGTAAGTTTCTGTTTAAATGCCCCCGCTGGTCCTATTTTTGTTTTCCCTGCACGCTAATATGCGCTACTTATGTAGTTGCCTGCACAAAGTAACTACAATAGCTGTATAAAGTAATAGATGTACCGAATCGGTATAAGGAGAAAGTGATGGAGGAAAAACGCAACTACAAACGCGTTAGCTTTATTGAAGAGGTT
>CAYPNO010000234.1:0-3720 GCA_964411865.1 uncultured Desulfuromonas sp.
CCAATCTTGCCTCTGGTGAAGTGCGAGTTCTGGTAACCAATCCTGAGTGCCTCTTTTACAGCAGAGACAGATCCTCTAATCTTTACTTGAGCAAGTAGGGGAATACGATCAAGATCCGCAACTGCTGGTTTGTCAAAATCAATGGTGACAATTTCAATAGATGCTGCTTTATCCATAGCATCTGCACATAGTAATGCAGCACCATATCCACAAACCTCTAATAACCCTAAAGACTTCATTAGATGATCCTAAATCCATCCACTAATACACAATGACGTTTGCGTGTAAAAGTTCTTGCTGTTGTAATTCCTTCTCCAGTTGGCCCTGCGATGGAATAACTCACAATACCTTCACTATTTACACCTATACCTGCTAACGATGGTGCATTTTTAACAAAAATTGTCGTATTAATTGCTTTTGCAAACTTTGTGATATTTTGAATGTTTTGTGAGTGAATCATCGCTGTATGTTTATTGTTATGTTCTGCTTCTACTGCATATGTAATTGCTTGTTCAAGATTTGTTGTTCGCACAATCGGTAAGATGGGCATTAATAATTCTAATTGGACAAAAGGATGATCTTTATCTGTTTCACAAATTAAGTTTTTTGGCTTTTGTTTATAACTTATTCCAATTGCATCTAAATACTTATACGGATCTTGCCCTACCCATTCTTTTTTCGTGACATATCGACTTTGACGATAACTACATCCCACAGGCTTATCTGAGTGATGCTTTTCCAAAACCAGGTTCATGAGTGCTTCAACTTGATCTGATTTTAAATAGAATGCTCCATGTGATTGCATCGACTGAATCAATTGATTAGCGACTTTATCAATGACAAAGACTTCTTTTTCTAAAATGCAGACAATATTGTTATCAAAACTATTTCCGGTTATAATGTCTTTTGCAGCTTTATCAATAATTGCAGTTTCATCAACAATCACTGGTGGATTACCTGCTCCAGCACCGATTGCTTTTTTACCAGATTTTAATAAACTTCTTACTAACCCCGGTCCGCCAGTTCCCATCAGTAGATTGACTTTAGGATGTTGTGCTAAACTTTCTAACGTTTCCATCGTTGGCACTTTAACCATCGTCATCAGATTTTTAGGTCCACCAACTGTTTGTATCGCTTGGTTTATCTTACTTACCGCATATGCACAAACATTTTTCGATGAAGGATGCACATTAAATACGATTGTATTACCAGCTGCTAGCATCGCTATCCCATTTGAAATAATAGTTTCGGTTGGATTTGTAACCGGTGTCGTTGCACCAATGACTCCAAAAGGTGCCATTTCTGTCAAAGCCAAACCTGTATCTCCTGTTTTAACATACTGCTCCAAATCTTCAACACCAGCGGTTCTCGCTGCGAGTTCATGTTTCAAGACTTTATCTTCATAATTCCCTAAATTAGTCTCTTCGACAATCATTCTTGCAAGTTTAGTTTTTTCTTCAAGAGAAAAATTTTTAATGGCTTTAATGAAGCGACTACGGTCTTCTAAACTATAATCTCTCTGCAAAATGATTTGCGCGCTAAATGCTGCTTCAATAGCATCATTAATATTATCAAAGATACCATCGCTTGATGAGAATTTATTGTCGTCATGTTTCGAAGCCGGAGTTGATTGTTTTAACGTGTTCGTGACAACTTCACGAATAAGTTTTTCTAATTCTTGTTCGGAATATTGCATTATTTTTTCAACTCCCTTAATACTTTTTTCGTGATCTCTGTAATATGATCATCTAAGGATTTCGTTTCTTTAGTTTCACGTTTACATGTAGGAGTTCCACCTTGTTCAACACCCATATTTTTTCTAATTTCTAATAAGGTATTAAGCTCATTGCATGAAAACTCTTTAGGTTGACCAATTTGATTCACGTAAAGCAAAATTTTTCCGTAATGTTCTGCTGTCTCCATTCTGAAATAAGCTTGTTCAAGCGTTTCACCCCAGGTGAGTAATCCATGGTTTGCAAGTAACACGGCATTATATTCGTTTACAAATCCTTTAATCGAATTTGGAACTTCTACTGTACCTGGTGTTGCATATGGTGCTACAGGTACAATGCCAAGGCTTACGACAGCTTCTGCTAAAATTGGCTGATCCATGGGTTTTTGTACCACAGCAAATGCCGTTGCAATTGGTGGATGAGCATGGACAACAGCACGTATTTTTGGATTTTGATTATATGCCATTAAATGCATTTTAACTTCACTTGATGGCTTGTTTTTACCAATCACTTCTCCATCAAGTGTCATTTTAACAAGTTGTTCTGGACGCATACCACCTTTACTTACTCCTGTAGGTGTTACAATGATATGTTTATCATCTAAACGCACAGAGATGTTTCCATCATTGGCTGCAACAAATCCTTTAGCGTAAATCTTGTCACCAATTTCACAAATTTGTTTGCGAATTAACGCCTCACTGATATATGTTTTATTCATTTATGTTGCCTCCAATTATCATTTGAATATTTTTTTAATATTTGTATCAAATGGTGGTTTGATAATTCCCTTTTCTGTAATAATTGCAGTAATATATTTTGCATCAGTTACATCAAATGCAGGATTATATCCTTTAACTGATTTAGGAGCTGTACGTCTACCAAATCCATTACCAATTTCTTCTGGATCACGAAATTCAATTTCAATATCATCGCCAGTTTTTGTATCTAAATCAATTGTTGATGTGGGTCCTAAAACATAAAATGGAATCCCATATTCTTTTGCTAAAATTGCAACTCCACTAGTTCCAATCTTATTTGCAGTGTCACCATTCGCTGCAATACGATCACAACCAACTAAAACAGCATCGATCTTGCCTTGTTTCATGACAAAGGATGCCATATTATCTGTAATAACTGTAACATCAACTCCTGCTTGATCAAGTTCCCATGCGGTAAGTCTAGAACCTTGTAGTAAGGGTCTAGTTTCATCAGCAAAAACTTTAAAATTATAGCCTTTCTCATGACCTAGATACATTGGAGCAAGTGCAGTGCCATAGCCACTTGTCGCAATGCCACCCGCATTACAATGGGTCAACAATCCCATGTTAGGCTTTAAAAGAGATAGCCCATATTCTCCAATCTTGATTCCCATTTGTTGATCTTCCACAAATATGGCTTCACTTTCTTTTAAAAGACTTTGTTTAATTTTATCAATTGATAAATGTTTCAAATTTTTCAATTTTGCTTCCATACGATCAAGTGCCCAAAATAAATTCACAGCAGTTGGTCTAGATGAAGCAAGATAATTTTTATGTCGTAAAAATTCTTCTTCAAATTCATCATAAGTTTTGGCTTTACTATCCTTAACTGCAAGATAGATTCCAAATCCAGCAGCAACCCCAATTGCAGGTGCGCCGCGTACTCTTAATTTTTTGATGGCTTCCCAAACATCTTCGACTTTGTGTAGTTCTAAAAACTCTTCGATATTTGGTAATAATGTTTGATCGAGTATGATGAGTCGATCTTTGGTTTCATTTAAGTGAGCTGGTACGATTGTTTTCATGTCCTACTCCTATTTCTCGTATTTTTTTAAACGATCAACATATGTTTTTCCATCAATCGTTTCGTATCGATTTTTAATGAGTTCAATAGCTAATAAGATATTAGATTTTTTAGCTTTAATACGTTTGTCATCATTTTCAATACCATCTAGATCTTTTACATGAGCGAATCCAACAGTACGACGAATCATTTCTAATCCAGTCAC
>CAYPNO010000235.1:0-3712 GCA_964411865.1 uncultured Desulfuromonas sp.
TTTTTCATAACTATCAAATTCTGCTTCTTTATCATACCAGGATATATATGGAAGATTGTTGCCTACTATATGCGCCCATATTTCATCACCTTTCCAATGTAATACTGGCTTGCATTTATATATTTTCTCATTCTCCGAATAATGAAACATACCATATCTGTTTAAATATGAACGCCCCCTGCTTTCTTCGGCACGTAGCCCCATTATTTCACAATCTATGTTATATATTTCTCTTGCTTTTTTAATACCACGTAATAAATTAGCTCTTATATTTTTTCTGCTTAATTTCTCTATACTCCCTGCTTCTTTGTATATTTCAAAGATTTCCTTTGGCGTCTTAACCCTGTGGTAATTTAGGTTACGTTCTTTTGCATATTCATCATACATTTTTACTGCCTCCTCAATATCCCCGCCCTTACCTCTGTCTATGTTTATAATAAGAATATCCGGTTTGATTTTTGCTGCTATATCCAAACATACAAGGCTATCCTTCCCGAAACTAAAACAAACTGCTGGATTTTTGCAATTTTCGATAGCTGTTTGTATGGCTTCGGTCGCTTCTTTCAAATGTTTTCCGTACCTTCCACTTTCATAAATTAGCATGAATTTTTCTTTTGTAAGCTCGTCCACTTTTTAACCCCCCTCCAAACCAGATAAATTGCAAATGGTATACGGATTGAACCATATAGCGTCCATATAGTTAGAACAGAAGCATTAAAAATGAGGCATATAATTGCTAGTATAAAAAAGCTTAACATTATTAATCTCCCTTGCTTTATGTTCTTGCTATAAGTGGATAATGCAGATAACGCACTTTGAAGTGTTGAACCTGCCACTAGAATTATCACTAACCCTGTTGCCATAGCAGAATTTATATTATATTCTGCAAACATATATACGAATAACATATATAATCCGAATATTATTGAGCCTGCTATATACGACTTTACACTAAAATTGTTTTTCATAACCATAGCAGCTTTTCTCTGCCACATTTGTTTATCTACAATAGGCCCACTAAAGAGTATAAGGCTGCCCCATAAAGCCCATAATATATCTTCTCTTTTCGATACCGGCAACATTGCTTTTGTTTTTGGAGATAAAATAATTGTTGCTAGCATTATGCCCATCCAGCATATTATTTGTAATATATCGCCTTTTATGCTTATATCATGTCCTCCCAGAAAAACAGTAATAAACAATATCCCTACCGGCACTATCCATACCCATTCTGGCAAGTTAAGCATTATTATTGCTGTCTTAATTGCTGTTATATTAACTAACACAGAAAAGAACTGAATTGCAATCATTAACGCTTTGTATATTTTTCTTTCTGTGCTATTTAAAACATTTATATCCATCTTGCTGGCTACTAATCCAAATAGGGTTAGAGCCAGTGAATTCGCTATTGCCCAAATTGCAAACGCCAATGTCCCTCTTTGCTGTGCGACTTGTATACCGACTATAATTGAAACTCCCCATGCCCAAGCCGCTGCTAACGACAGCCCAGTCTCTAGATAATTGTATTTTTTCTCACCGTAAACAAAATGTTCCCAGTCTTTCATCCTCGGGCCACCTCACACGGACAATATTCTCTCTCCACCAATATGGAGGACGAATACCTATCTCATCGTCCCCGTTCTCATCCGGGATCGGCCGCAGCCAACTGAGGTCCTCTTCAATGGCTGCAATCTCCCATTTTTTCACCGCTCCCAGACCCTGCGCGGGCTTCTTGCCAATGTGGGTTATGAGCGGCAGTAGTTTGGCAATTTCTCTGGCATCCCCCACGCAGTACCAATCAATTTTTGGTGTCAGGATGATGTTGAGAGGCATGCGGTAGTTTTTGTATCGCGCCGATTTAACATTGACTGTCCCGCGTCGCTTGCCGAAATTCACATATTCCTCTGCTAGTTCCTGGTCAAATCTTTTATGCCAATAACGGCTGGATTCCTTCAGTGGCTTGAAGCATGCGAACGAGCATGCCCAGTACCAATATTTCGTTCCGGCGTTTACCCTTGCTAACGGAAGCTGGATAAACCTGTTGCTTATATCCTCAGGACATATACCTGCTTCCATCCATTCCGGATGTTCGGAGCGGATTTTTGCATATGCCAGCATGGAGTCCAGAGGGAGATAGCCATCGTATGTGGCTATCCTCCCATCCAGCAGATATGCGGTTATCCTAAGATTTTGAAATGTCCGCATCAAGGAGCTTCACCGCCTTTTCTTTGTGTTCGTCCAGGTAGGCCTTGTATGTGTCCAGGAAATCATCATACTTTGCCTTCGCTTCCAGCGCCGGCGGACTTAGAAGTGCCTGCTCGCCTATCCGCATGAAATCCTTGACAACCTCACCGTCAATCGGGTGCCAGTTGTAAGCTACCGAACAATGGCCCATTCCTATACGAGACTGGCCCCCTATGTACGGGTGTTTTCCCCACTCAACGATACAGGATATCAGGGCGCCGAATTCCAATTCGGTCATCTCTTTGACATCCATTCGGTGCCAGAGCCTTGTACCTACTTGCATAACTTCTATGGTGTACCTCATCTGCTGCGGATTTTCCTTCTTCTTCTTCTTTTGCTGACCCTCGAACATATCAACCTGTTCCCCGGGCTCCAGCATGAGGACCTCTCCGGGTTCTAACTTCAGGTATTCGCGCTTGTTTTCATCTTTGGCATCGTCGGTCCTGGTGTAGGATCGCTCTCCAGTCATCTGCCGCCAGGATATAAGAGTGTCGGTAATATACTCTTGCGGCACGATATGAGCGCATTCGATACAGATCGGGTATGCGTCATTGCAGCAAAGTTTCCCGGCCAGGATCTGATTCCCTACGCCCCCGCCGAACACCGAGAGCACCGGCAAATTCTGGCGAATTTTTCTCGCCATATCAATATCTACTTTCTGATTTCCTCCGATACTTCCGCCGGAAAACAGGAGGTAGAAAATATCCAGCGGTATTTGCAAACGTGAGAGATCTCCAGCCAGCCTATCCAACATATATTTTGCGCCACAATCACGGAGCATGCCTCGGATGGCATTTCCGGAGAAGGTGAATGCTTCAACGGGCTTCCCGTTAGGCCCTATGATATCCTGGGTGGCCAGATAGCTGTCTGGTCCATGGCTATCACCAATATGGCTTAGGGGTGATTTTAGGGTGTAGATTCCTTCCAGATATCCATTGATTCGCTTCAAATTCATAGTTTCAATCCTCCGTTTCCTCGCTTTCTTCTTCCTCATATTTCAGGATTCCGGCCACTTCAAGTGGCTTTTCACGTTCCAACCTGTCCCGAACCAATGCAACGATAAGGCTTGTCCTCTCATAAAGTCTTTTTAAAACTGTCTCATGGTCGGCTTCTTCCAACAAGCGGACCCAAAACTCTCGCTTTCCTTCCTCGTTTAGCTGAATAATCTCACCTGTCTCTGGGTTCTTAAACATGTTGATGGTTTCCTGGACTTTCATATATTGCGGCTTGATTGTGCTGCAATAAAGTTTTGGCTTCAGCTTCTCGATGAAGTCATTGAGATCCATGGCCCTCTTTGCTGCTGATTTAACCGCTCTCTCAATCATGCCCCACATGTCGGGCGTGACCTTGAATCGTTTGTAGTCCCTGCTGCGGTAGATTCCGTATACCAGAAGTGCGCCAATCGCCGCGTTTTCATCTGATGTCTCAAACCCATAGAACATATGTGTTTCAACTCCTTTCAGACGTC
>CAYPNO010000236.1:0-3676 GCA_964411865.1 uncultured Desulfuromonas sp.
TGAACGACACACAGGAACTGAATGAAGATGAAGATTTTGCCTCCATGTTTGAGCAAAGTATTGCGCGTATGGGGACGAAGTTGGAGCCTGGGATGCAGATTGAGGGCACCATTTTGCAGATCGGTCCCGAATGGACCTTTCTCGATGTAGGGCAAAAAGGGGAAGGGGTGCTGGCCAGCGCTGAAATTATAGATGATGAAGGTAATCCCACCCGTGCTGCTGGGGATAAAATTCCGGTATATTTCATTTCTCGTGCTCAGGGTGAATTACGCTTTACCACTAAAATTGGGGGTGGTCGTTCTAGTCTGGAGCAGTATGAAAGTGCGCACAGCAGCGGCATTCCGGTTGAGGGGACGTTTGAAGCTGAGGTTAAAGGTGGGTTCAGTGTGAAGTTGGCGGGCAATACGCGCGCGTTCTGCCCGTTTTCGCAGTCCGGTTTTCGTCAAGCTGAGGGGGAGAGTTTGCTGGGGCGCAGCGTGGCATTTAAGATAACCCAGTTTGGTGAACGCGGGCGCAACATCGTGGTTTCGCACCGTGCTGTGCAGGAAGAAGAGCGCAAGCGCATGCGCGAAGAGTTGCGTACAACCCTTACAGAGGGGGCGATAGTAAAGGGGCGGATCACCAATATTCGTGATTTCGGGGCCTTTGTGGATATCGGCGGGATTGAAGGATTGTTACCCATCTCTGAGGTGAGCTATGGCCGGATTGAAGATATCAATCAGGTGTTGAGCCTAGATCAGGAACTAGAGGTAGCGGTTAAAAAGCTGGACTGGAAGAACAATAAGTTCTCCTTCAGCTTACGTGACACTCAAGCTGACCCGTGGAAGAAGGTGGGCGGTATTTATAAAGAAGGGGAACAATATTCCGGTAAAGTCAGCCGCCTAGCCCCTTTTGGAGCCTTTGTAACCCTTGAGGATGGGGTTGATGGTTTAGTTCATATTTCCCGCTTGGGAGAGGGCAAGCGTATTGCCCATCCGCAAGAGGTGTTACAGCCCGGGCAGAAGCTCGAAGTTAAGATTGAGAAAATAGATCTGGATGAACGGCGCATCTCTCTGGTGCCAGCGGATCAAGAAGTGCGTGGAGCCGAGGTGAAAAGTTATGCCGATCCTGAACCATCTGGCAGTGGCCTTGGAACCTTGGGTGAACTGCTCAAAGCGCAGCAGAGCAGAAAGAAAAAGAGGTAATTTGATCATGCGCCACTGCGTGGCAGAATATCTGCATGGTAGTGGCGCGCAGAGATAATAGGTGTATGTGCGAACATAGCGAAACTCTCCTGGATGAGGTATCCCGCTCAACCCTGTTGCTTGCGGTGTGCATCGCGCACTTCATGATGCCCTTCATGCTGTCGGCTGTCGGGGTGGCTCTGCCAGCAATGGGGCACGACCTTGGCGCCAGCGCGCTACAGCTTGGGCTGGTTGAGACCACCTACGCTTTGGCAGCGGCTGTATTTCTCCTGACTATGGGGCGGCTGGGAGATATCCACGGGCGTAAACGTGTTTTTTTAAACGGGCTGCTGGTGTTTTCGTTTCTCGGGGGGATAATCTCCTTAAGCCAAAGTATTGAAGCGGTAATTGTGCTGCGTTTTCTCCAAGGAATCGGTGGTGCCATGGTGATGGCTACTACCATGGCTATGGTGGTGTCAGCTTTCCCACCGGAACAGCGGGGCAGAGCCCTTGGTATCGTGGTGGCGAGTGTATACGCTGGTATCTCGTTTGGGCCGCTGGTGGGCGGTTTTATGGCGGAGAATTTTGGCTGGCGTTCGTTGTTCTATATGGTACTTCCTCTAGGATTGCTCACCTATCTGCTCACCCGCACCAGAATTCGGCATGACTGGGCCGAAGCGCGAGGGGAGCCCTTCGATTTAAGCGGAGCCATAATTTACGCTGCTTCCGTGTTGCTGCTGTTCTCCGGAGTGGTAAATGTCAACCAAGGGTGGTGGGCCTGGGGATTGATCGGTGCAGGTAATGCTGGATTGATCGCCTTTTTGTGGTTTGAGTCACGGAGCAAGTTCCCCCTGCTCAACGTAGAGCTCTTTACCCGCAATCGGGTTTTTGCCTTCAGTAATTTCGCGGCGTTGTTCAATTATGCTGCAACCTTTGGGGTTACTTTTTTCATGAGCTTGTATCTGCAGTATGCCAAAGGGATGGGGCCACAACAGGCGGGGTTGGTGCTGATAACCTCGCCGGTGGTACAGGCCCTGTTTTCCCCGCTGTGCGGGCGTCTTGCCGACCGAGTTCCGGCGGCGTGGGTTGCCACTACGGGGATGTTTTTCTGTGCGCTGGCTATTGCTGTTGCGGCCACGCTGGACAAAAGCTCAACCATGCCGCTGATCTATGCACTCCTGGTTCTGCTCGGTATTGGCTTCGCCCTGTTTTCGTCTCCGAATATCAGCACCATCATGGGCAGCGTTTCGGCCAAATATCTAGGGGTTGCGTCTGGGTTAAATGCGAGTATGCGCACCTTTGGCATGCTCAGCAGTATGATGATCATCACCCTGGTGTTTACCCGCATAATGCCAGGGGTTGCCGTATCGGCAGAGACCTTAGATACTTTTTTGCGCAGTATGCACATAACGCTGCTGATATTTAGTGGGTTGTGCACGTTCGGGATTGGTTTTTCTCTGGTGCGCCTTAAAGGGGCTCCACGCTAAGAACCTTAAAACATTGGAGGCTTATATCCATGCAGTATTGGCTCATGAAATCTGAACCGGGAGAATTCAGTATTGGCGCTCTGCGGGATATGCCCAATCAGACTGAACATTGGGATGGGGTGCGCAACTACCAAGCACGCAACATGCTGCGTGATGCAATGAAGGTTGGGGATCAGGTATTTTTCTACCATTCCAACTGTAAGGTGCCAGGGATTGTTGGGGTTATGGAAGTTGTGCGGGAAGGCTATCCCGATCACACGGCGTTTGACCCAGAGTCGAACCATTTTGACCCCAAAAGCGACCCGGATAAACCACGCTGGATGATGGTAGATGTAAAGTATATCCGCCATACCAGCAGGGTTATTTCCCTCACAGAGCTCAAAGAACACGACGAAATCGCCGGGATGCAGCTGCTGCAAAAGGGCAATCGTTTGTCAGTCATGCCGGTTACACCTCAGCAGTGGTTTTATATTCTCGGTCTGGAGGGTCTTTAGTTTACTCCTGTGCGGAGGTGTCGAAATGATCTGGCCCCTTCAAGATGGGGGCTTGAGTTGATTTTGCAATGCCGCGGAGCATACCGTTGAATACATAATGGTGAAACGGCATCACCGCATACCAGTATGCCAGGCCGAGTAATCCCTTGGGTAAAAAGCGCGCAATCTGTTGCACCTCAGTGCGTTCGGTATCAATGGGCTTGAGCTGAAAGACCAGTACGGCTTCGCCGGGCAACTTCATCTCCGCTGACAGCACTAGGGCTTGGTGGCGGTGGACTTTGATGACACGCCAAAAGTCGATAGCGTCTCCTGGATACAGCGTTTTTGAGCTGCGTCGCCCTCGACGCAAGCCAAACCCGCCCACGAGTTGATCCATGAAACCGCGTATTTTCCACAGCCAGTTGGCGTAGTAGTAGCCTACCTCACCTCCTAGAGAAGTGATTGACGGCCATATCTGTTCGGGGGTGGCACGCAGCACTACGCGGCGCGCATCTTCAAACATACTTCCCCCCGCCCATTCCGGGTCTCCTGC
>CAYPNO010000237.1:0-3666 GCA_964411865.1 uncultured Desulfuromonas sp.
CGACCCTGGTAGTCTGTGCCACCGTTCGCACCACTCCTTTGCCCTTACTGGGGGGGAGCCTTTGTTGCATGCGGCGTTACTGAAAGAGTGGTTGCCCCGCTTGCGCACCCTGTTGCCGGTGCAGGTGGAGACCAACGGGACTTTGCCTGAGGCGTTGCGGCAGGTGCTGCCATGGCTGGACTGGATAAGCGTGGATATAAAGCTAGAATCGCAGACTGGTGAGCCAACTCCGTGGGACTTGCATCGGGAGTTTATTGAGCTTGCACTTCAGGTTCAATGTTGTGTCAAACTAGTGGTGGGCAATTCAACTCCAGGGGAGGAGTTGCACCGGACCGCCAAATTGTTGCAGAGTTTAACTACCTCTACACCACCTAAGCATTTCGATGTGGTGCTGCAACCAAGGACGATTAACGGTCAGTGTAGCGTATCGGGGCGAAGTCTGTTGCAACAGCAGGATATCCTCGCCGGATACGGTTTGGATGTAAGGGTTATCCCTCAGACCCACTGTTTTATGCAGCTGCTGTAATAAGCAGCCATCCAGACGTAGCAAGCGTAGTCGCCCTTGTCTAGGGCGTTGATGCTTGAACTCGGCAGGCTGCTAACGACAACCTGCCCGAGGTTGACCTATTTGTTGATGGGGAATTTTTCCCGTATACGCCGCACCACACATTCCGGCACAAAATCTTCTATTTCTCCTCCAAGTGATCCCATCTCTTTTACAATGGAAGAACTTAGATAGCCATAGCGTACCGAGGTCATCATAAAAAGTGTCTCGATATTTTTCTCTACGGTATGGTTAACCTGCGCCAACTGAAATTCGTACTCGAAGTCGGAAACGGCCCGTAGCCCGCGGATGATGATATTGGAACCTTGGCTTCTAACATAGTCGATCAACAACCCATCAATTACATCGACACGGATGCGTTCGTTCTCCCCCAGAGATTCATGCAGCATTGCTACCCGCTCTTCCACGCTGAACATCCCCTTTTTAGCCGAGTTCCGAGCCACGCCTACGATAATATTGTCAAACACCTTCAGGCCGCGACAGATAATATCGAGGTGACCGTTGGTCACCGGGTCGAACGAACCGGGATACACCGCTATGGTCTTAAGCATGGTTACTTTTCTCCTTCTAAGTTCTCCCCTGAGATGGTGTCAGAGTTAAACAGGTAGATAGCTGTATCACCGTAGGTGCGGGTGTCGATACAGGTATAAGCTCCAATTATAGAGGCGATTTCGATGCTAGAGCTCTCTTCGGCGCAAATAAACCCACCATGCGCAAGTAGGGTCAGTGTACTAACAGCTTCGATGATTTGGGGAAGCAGGTTGATAGCATAGGGTGGGTCGATAAAAATCAGGTCAAAATGTTGTCCTGAAAGGCGGGGCAGGGCTTTTACGTATGAGTCTTTGATGATGGTGACGCCTGAATTGAAACGGCATGCCGTACAATTGCGTGCAATAACCCCGGTAGCCTGGTGGCTGCTGTCGATAAACACCGCCGCAGTTGCCCCACGGCTCAGGGCTTCGAGACCTAGTGCGCCGGTGCCAGCGCAGATATCCAGCACTTTCAACCCCTCCAGTGTGCCTATTTTACTGGTGAGGATGCTGAACAGCGCCTCGCGCACCCGATCGCTGGTGGGGCGGATAGCGTTACTTTTAAATGTTTGCAGGTGTTTACCCCGTGCACTGCCGCTGATAATACGCATAATGATTTACTTGGCTTTTGGTAACTCTATCAGTTTATTGTCTGAAGTTCGGTAGAGCAGAATGGTACGTCCGAGTATCTGGGCAATTTCAGCGGCGCAGGTCTGTGCCAGCGTGTCAGCCACTTCTTTGCGCGGGGTTATACAGCCTTCCTGCAGTTTTATCTTAATGAGCTCATGGGTGGTCAAGGCCTCTTCAACGGAAGCGACAATCTGGGCGCTAACCTCTTCTTTACCCACCATTACCACCGGTTGCAGATGGTGGCCGAGGCCACGCAGATACCTGATTTGCTTGCCTGTTAACATGTAAACTATTCCTTTACTTCAGTTGATGTGTGGCAGTGCAGACCGAACTGCGGTGTGCCAGAGATTCAATTCAATGGTGCGTGAGGGCAATGGTGCGCCTGAAGACATACCCAGACAATGCCCAACGATCTTTCCTAAAAGACTCTTCCAAAAGCTTCCCTTATACACCCTTGCTGGTACGGGTGGCAACAATGCATATATTTAAAACCAAACTTGTGTAACCGTGGCTGACATGTGTACTATCTAAATATTCTAAGCACCAATTCAAGAGATACTGAACCATGAGAAGCAAATGTATAATAATCTGGCTTTAATATACTCAAGTCGTTTCAACTCATACACATATGGCTCTTTGCATCCTATGAAAGTTGAGCGCTACCGCCTGAGCTATGATCTTATGGATGCGTGTGGGCTGCTTCAACATCCCAAGGCTGGGGTGGTTGAAGCGATTGCAGCGACGAAGGAAGAGCTGCTGAGTTTCCATCGCTCTGATTATCTGGATATTCTGGAGCGTTACAGCCAGAACAATCAGGGTTGCGCGAACTTCAAGTACGGTCTGGGTGATATGGAAAATCCAGTCTTCGAGGGACTGTATTCATGGATCAGCCTTATGTGCGGTGCAACCACTACCGCAGTACGAGAAGTTATACAACATGGCCGCCGCGCGGCATTCAGCATGGCGGGCGGTTGGCATCATGGGCATGCTGCACGCGCTTCGGGGTTCTGTTACTTAAATGATGTGGTGGTGGCGCTTCAACCTCTGCTGCGGCAGGGCAAGCGCATCGTGTATGTCGATCTGGATGCCCACCACGGTGACGGAGTGCAGCAGGCTTTTTATGAGACTGATCAAGTCCTTACTATATCGATGCACGAAAGTGGCAAAGATTTTTATCCATATTCTGGTTTTGTGCGGGAATTGGGGACAGGGCAGGGCTACGGGTACAGTGTCAATATCCCCCTTATCCCCCATTCAGATGATCTGATTTTGGAACAGGCCATGCAGCGCATTGTCCTTCCTCTGATCGAAGCCTACAAGCCAGACTTGCTTATCACCCAGATGGGCGCAGATTTCATGCGTACCGATCCTCTTACCCGCCTAGAGGGGACCACGGCGTTCATGGAATATGCCGCGCGCTGTTTTATGCAAACTGGGTTACCATGGGTGGCGGTCGGGGGCGGCGGTTACCATAGCATCAATGTTGCGCGCGCCTGGACACTGCTGTGGGCTGCCATGCTTGGAGCCGACGTGCCCTATGCTCTGCCCCCTGACTTCCAGACAATTGTACGCGAACTGGGGTATGACCAAACTCTACTGCGCGATCCGCCGCATCTGGCCAATCCGGATGATTTTGCCCGGGCGCAGAAAGCGCTGGATGAAAATATAGCTTTTTTGGAACGCAGAATATTCCCTCTACACCAAATCCGTCCCTGAACAATGCTATGAGTCGAGCTATGGAAGATACCGTGAATTCAGAACTTACAGGCGCGGGCGTTGAACATCTGCTGGACCCACACGGGCTGCCGTTGTTTACCCTTATGGAGATTAACGAGCTGGAGCAAAACGCTAAAGAGGCGATTTATGCACGCATCATTCCGGAGATTATTTTTACTCGCTTTGGTTTTGACCGGAATACTTTATTGTCCCCCGACGGAACCC
>CAYPNO010000238.1:0-3661 GCA_964411865.1 uncultured Desulfuromonas sp.
CATGTCTGGATTATCGATGGTAGCGTTCCAGTTTACTCTTGCTCGTCCGGTGTCTACTGGAGTGCGACGTATGACGCGATCAAACAGTTGTAGAGCAATAGCGCGGAAGATATTAAGCGCCTTCTCTTCGCGGTCTTTAATAATCTTTTCCATCTGCTGCTCGAATGTTGGCATTATCGCCTCACTTGCACTTTGTAGAGCACCGCTGTGCCACCCGGCTTGATTGTTTCGATATTCACAACCTGAAACACCTCGCTGTCAACTTCAACATTTTGGATTGTCTCTGGAAGCGTAATGCTCGGCTCAACAAGTAAGAGCTGGTCCCCCTGCTGGATAATTGTTCCATCAATAGAGCTATTGGAGTATTTTGTCAACACACCGAATGGCCTTAGATATTGCGATGACTCCGGCTCTGTGTACTCACCCGTCACAGGGTCGGTACCGCCCGTTGCGCCGGGGATCTCAAACGCTACGGGTATGCCGTACTTCTGAATCAGCTTTTTAGCGGTCTTGACATACCGGTTGTAATTCATCGCGCCAACCTCAGCCCCGAACGCTTGAAGGGCAGTAATAGCGAATGAATGCGAGGGAACACCGTCTGTCCTGCCTTGCGCTGATTCTCCGCATACTCTGTTTCGATAACGTCCACCTTTTCACGTGTTACGCCTACTGTCTGAGACGCTGTGAGGTCTTCACCATCGAGGGCAAGCAATGCCGCTTCAGCAGCTGCTGCTTTCACTTGCTCGGGGATAACGTCGGTGTCGTAGGAAAAGCCATCCACAACTAATCCGGCGCGGGGGAATTGGCGCAACTGGTCAACGGTGACGCGCCCGCCCTTAAAAGGGCTTTGCATGTCTACATAATCGCATCCCTGCGCAATGAGTTCACCAATCCCGGTCTCTGCCGATATGTCGCGCCCGCGCTCAAGGGCGTATGCTTCGAGATATGTGGTGTCTATGTATTCTTCAGCCATTTAACCCCCCGTCTTGTACTATTTTATACGCCATCAGATATTGCTTTCTTGCGCTTCTGCTGCAAGTGCATGATGTATTCGGCACTCCCGGCTGCGCGTATTTCTGCTCAGACTCGGTCACCATAGCCCATCCTTTTTAGCGTTTCAGTGAACCCTATCACAATCTCAGAATGCCGCCACTGCCCATAAGCCGCACGGCTAAAATAGTGCTGCCTGCGCTCAACGCTCGGGCATGTCTCGCCACTTAACTCAGCATATGGCGCAACGGGGTCGCACACTACAGGCACCCCGGCCAACAGTGCATCGTGGCCGGTATTGCTATTGTAGCATACCGCGAACTTTGCACCCGCGAATGCGGTCTTAAGATCCCCCCGATTGGTTAGCTCAGGCGGCGAATTGAACGGCTGCGTAACAGCCCTAGGGTGTGGCCTGAACAGCACCCGCTCACCTCGCGCCGTGTAGTAGTCCCACTTGTCCTTTAGCCATGCCGGATAATCTACATCTAACACGGCGGCATCCTCTGGAACCTGGCCGCACAGTAGCACATAGCCATCCGGTACAGGGTCGCGCTCGTGGAGGCCTAAACCCACCGCGTTGAATCGATCCGGTGGGAAATCGCCAATTGGCAGATTGTTCAGATGATCTGGCGATAGCTGCCAATGGCCTACGTTCGGGTTGCCCTTCTTATTGATCCGGTCGAAGTAGCCCCACTCTCGGATCATCGCGTGTTTGTGCTTCGCGGCAAGGTCTCGGTGATCTTGTCGCCAGCCTCTGACAACGGCAATGTCCGCTTCACTGGCTGTGTAGTCGTAGACGCGGTGGCCTTTGTTTTTGAGCCAGTTTACGAGCGTCCGCGCCGGTTCTTGCTCTGGGTCGTTGAATGCGACTCGGAGCTTCCGGCTGTAGGCTTTTTTAATTCTGCGTTGACCTCCGGATCATGACTGATCGGTGACCCGTCCTCATCAAAGGTCGGGTATTTATTCATAAGCTCTTTCAGGGTGGCCATATAAACTCCTTACAAAAGCCCCATTGATACTATCTCAGGGGCTTAGGTTCACGCCGACTCGGTATCAGTTGGTAATCAAGAACGCCATCGGCACGTTCTTGCGCTCAACAACACGCTCCCAGCTTGCAGCAAGTGCCAGCTCAGCGATTGAGTAGCTATCCGCAGCCGGTACAGCAGTGGATCCAGATCCGCTGGGTTTCTGTGCAAAACCGAACGGGTGTAGAACCCAAGTCTTACGCGTCCACAGGGTTTCAACACCGCCGCCGTTACCCTGACGGGCTCCGCGCTCGATCTCAACCGGCACTTCTGGCGAACCTTCACCGTACCCGAACGCACCAGCACCAAAGATGACTGATGTGTACTTGGCGGCGTTGGAGCCGTTCGGGTCAACCGGCAGAGAGTCGTCAACGATAACGCGATTGCCCAAGAATGTCGGGATAGTCAGATTACCCTGAGAGTCAGGGACGAAATCGATGTCATCATTGTCGACCATGCGCTTGTAGACAATCGAATGCACAGCAATAGCGCTCAACTGGCCGTAAGCATCGCCCGTTGTACCAATAACCGCACTTGTGAAGTTTGCACGGGTGAACACGCTTGTAGCGGTCGCAGTGTTAGCCGCCACTGAATGCACCATGTCGCCGTCATTCGCTGCTACGTTAGACGCCAAGACGCCGTTAGCAGTAGAGATCAGGCGGCGCTGCCACTGACGCATCCAGTAAGCGTCGGTACGTTCGCGAATACGATCCATCGCCTTCGGCCCCATCGCCAGCTCCGAGGCCAAATCTGCAACAGACCACCCTTTGTTAAGGAAGGCTTTGCGGGCGATCTGATCGCCCTGTGCGATCTTGTCAGGTGTGGCCATTGATGCGGGGTCGTCATTGGACAGGTTAGGTGCTGATGTAGCATCCAAATCTTTCCAGAACGGAAGCTCTGCAGTTTTGCCCGCTGAGTTAGCAAGTTCGTCAAGCAGGGCATTGCGGGTTACAATGCCGGACTGGAAAAATGCGGTCTTCTCCGGGCCATTAACCGGAGGAAGGTCGCGAAACACCGTGACATCAATGATGTCTGAAAGCTGTGTGGTTGCCATGATTTATTACCTTTCGCTGTTGTAGTAATCGTCTCGTATTCGCTGATATGTGTCCGGGTCTTTTCTCTTCAACTCGACAAGCTCAGATCCGTTATATTCGTTAAACTTCTTCGTAGCCCCGCTACCTGTACCAGAGCCCCCGGCTCCGCCACCCGATGCGCCCGGTGCGTCAACGAGGAAGGGATATTCTTCCTTCATTTGACTCACCAGCTTATCTTTATCCACCGGAACGCCGCCTACTTCGATGTAAGCGCCTTTCTCCGGGTCGTATTTGATAGCCGCCATTGCTTCTTGTTTCAGAATCTTGGCTCGCTTTTCGTCTGTAGTCAGTTTTGCAGCGATACTGGATGCAAGAGACTCGCGCTCCTTTTCCTGTATCGTCTGCTTGAAGCTCGCCGCCTCGCGCCTTTCCTTTTCGAGTTCTGCCTGAGTCTTTTCGTAGAGTTCCTTAAACTCGCCCTTTTCCTTCTGGCGTTCTTCCTCAATCTGCTTGCGCTCTTCTTCCAGTTGCTGCAATTTCTTTTTTGCTAGCGCCCGCTCCTCCCTCTCTTTCCTCAATGCCTCTTTAAGTTCTTCGCCTGTGTCTATTCCT
>CAYPNO010000239.1:0-3557 GCA_964411865.1 uncultured Desulfuromonas sp.
AGGCCGCCCTCTGGTTAAGAGGACGGCCACAAACTTCATCTACCTATAAGTTTCAACTTCTATTCTAGCACCATTATAAGGATATCCTGCTGAACTTGGGCACCTTCTCCCACAAGGATCTCCTTGACGACACCATCAACCTTAGCTCGAACGTTAGTTTCCATCTTCATCGCCTCGGTGACCAAAAGAGTATCGCCAGCCTTCACTTCATCTCCAACAGATACATTCATTTTAAATATTTTACCCGGCATCGGGGCACCTACATGTTTGTCATTGTCCGCATCTGCCAGGACAATTTCAGCCATGTCGGTATCCACCGCAAGATCTTTTACACTAACCTGACGCGGTTCTCCGTTGAGTTCAAAGAAAATACTGCGGGAGCCATCCTTGCTGACCTCCCCGATAGCTGTAAGCTTTACGATCAGCGTTTTACCTGCCTCAATTTCTATACTTACTTCATCTCCAGGCTCCAACCCGTAAAAATATAGCGGAGTGGAAAGGACTGATGTATCGCTATACAGCTGGCGATGACGGTCAAATTCCTCAAACACACCTGGATAAAGGACAGCGGAAGAAACATCGCGGTCTTTCACTTCGTGTCCAAGCTTTTTCTCAAGTTCCTGCTTAACTACGCCAAAATTTACCGGCTCCAGAAACTCACCCGGGCGATGGGTAAAGGGCACTTCATCCTTGAGAATAATCTTCTGCAGCTCAAGCGGAAACCCTCCATAGGGTTGTCCTAACATTCCCTTGAAGAAATCCACCACACCCTGAGGGAAGGCTAGCTCATCACCGCGCTGCATAACGTCATCGGGCTCGAGATTGTTCTGCACCATGAACATCGCCATGTCTCCAACTATCTTGGAGGATGGCGTAACCTTCACCAGATCTCCGAACATATCGTTAACCTTGCGGTACATATGCTTACATTCTTCCCATCGATCGCCAAGGCCAAGCCCCTCTACTTGGGGCTTATAGTTGGAATACTGCCCGCCGGGGATTTCATGGTAATACACCTGCGCCGTGCTGGCGCGCAGCTCTGATTCAAAGGGCTCATAATAAGTTCTCACCGTCTCCCAGTAATTAGCCAGTTCCTGCATCCGATCTTTATCCAACTGCGGGTCCCAGATGGTGCCTTCAAGGGTAGCGAGCAAAGCGTTCATACTCGGTTGTGAGGTAAGTCCAGAGATAGAGGACAGCGCCGTGTCGACGATATCAACCCCAGCCTTGGCGGCCATTAACAGCATGGTTCCCCCGTTACCTGAGGTATCATGGGTATGCAGATGGATGGGGATACGGATCTCTTCCTTAAGGGCCTTGATAAGTTTTTCTGCCGCAAACGGTTTCAGCAATCCGGCCATATCCTTGATTCCAAGAATATGCGCCCCCATCTTTTCCAACTCTTTGGCCATCCCTACATAGTATTCAAGGGGATACTTGTCCCGCTTTGGATCGGAGATATCGCCGGTGTAGCATATGGCCGCTTCACAAATAGCATCCTCTTTTTGCACCGCCTCCATGGCAACCTTCATCCCTTTGGTCCAGTTGAGAGAGTCGAAGATGCGGAAAACATCAATACCACCTTTGGCCGCCTTGGTTACAAAATCTTCCACCACGTTGTCGGCGTAGTTAGTGTAACCTACTGCATTAGAGCCGCGTAACAGCATCTGGAACAGGGTATTGGGCACCTTGGCGCGCAGACGATCTAAGCGTTCCCACGGATCTTCGGTTAAAAACCGCATAGACACATCGAAGGTTGCACCGCCCCACATTTCAAGAGAAAATAACCCCCCTGCAAGGTGGCTAGTCGCCTCGGCTATTTTCTCCAGATCATAAGTACGCACTCTGGTTGCCAGCAACGATTGATGTGCATCGCGCATAGTGGTATCGGTGATGAGCAAGTGTTTCTGATCTTTTACCCACTTCGCCAATCCTTCGGGCCCTTTATCCAACAGAATATCTCTGGTGCCACGTAGGCAAGTAGCTGAATTGGCGATTTCAGGTACGTTAGCCTCACGCAGATCCTTAAGACGCAGGCGTTTTTTAATGTTTGGATAACCGTTGACAGAAACATGACCTATATACTGCAACAACTTGTTAGCTCGGTCTTTTTTCACCGGGATATTAAACAACTCCGGATTATTATCTAGATATGAGGTGTCACATTGTCCGCTTATAAAGGGTTCATGATTAATTACATTTTCCAGAAAACCGATATTTGTTTTAACGCCTCTAACCCTGAACTCCTTCAATGCACGGTTCATAGTGCGACAAGCATCGACAAAGTTGATCCCCCAGGTAGAGACCTTGACCAACAGTGAATCGTAGTAGGGGGTAATTTCAGAACCGGCAAAGCCGTTAGCCGCATCCAGACGGACACCAAAACCAACGGCGGTACGATACGCTTTTATGGTTCCAAAGTCGGGGGCGAAATTGTTAGCGGGATCTTCGGTGGTGACACGGCACTGTATGGCGTATCCGCGCAATTCTATATCACTTTGTTGTTTAATCCCGATCTGCGGATCGGAAAGTTTGTACCCCTGCGCTACCAAAATCTGTGTCTGCACCAGATTTCGCATGGTGACCAACTCGGTCACGGTATGCTCCACCTGAATACGCGGATTGGTTTCAATAAAGTAAAACTTACCTTCCTTATCCATGAGAAATTCAACGGTGCCAGCATTGATATAGCCGACCTCGCGTACTATCTGCATAGCGTACTTACACACCTCTTCGCGTTTTTCCTGGCTCAGAGATGGTGAAGGTGCCAGTTCAATAACCTTCTGATGTCGGCGTTGGATGGAGCAATCACGTTCAAAATAATGGACTAAATTACCATGCTGATCCCCCATAACCTGCACTTCGATATGTTTAGGACCCTCTATATACTTCTCCAGAAACACGGTCCCGTCACCGAAAGCAGCCTTAGCCTCAGATGACGCCGATTTAATACTTTCGACGAGTTCTTCGCGCTTGCGAACTACACGCATCCCACGCCCACCGCCTCCGGAGGCCGCCTTGACAATAATCGGATATCCGCACTCCTTGGCAAACAGCAGAGCTTCCTCTTCTGTCTTTACCGGGTTTTTTGTCCCCATAACTATCGGCACCCCTGCCGCTATAGCTACTTCACGCGCTGCCACCTTATTTCCGAGGCGACGCTGAATATCGGCAGTGGGGCCAATAAAGGCAATACCGGCCCGCTCACATGCTTCTGCAAACTCAGGATTTTCTGACAAAAACCCATATCCTGGGTGAATAGCATCCACCCCTTTAGCCCGCGCCAACTCTATGATTTCATCAATACCCAGGTAAGCATCAATCGGACCCTTACCCTTCCCGACCATATAGGCTTCATCAGCCTTGTAGCGGTGCAGAGCTACCTTATCTTCCTTGGAATAAATCGCCAGGGTGCTAATCCCTAACTCAGTACATGCGCGAAAGATTCTTATGGCGATTTCACCACGATTAGCCGCCATAATTTTTTTAAACTGCTTTATAGCCATGTTACCTCCATTCATACTGGGAACACTTTTAATATCAGATAAAAAACTGAC
>CAYPNO010000240.1:0-3551 GCA_964411865.1 uncultured Desulfuromonas sp.
AGTTTGTCAAGATGATCACAACCCAGCGTGGTTTTCAGGCGAACTCCAAGATTATAACCACTACCGATGAGCTTTTGGGTGAACTGATCAATCTCAAACGCTAGGGCGGATATAACTCCTGGCAAGGATATGAGCGTAACGATATCGTTGTAAAGCCATTGAAGTGCGCAGCAAGGGTATAAGCGGCGTCGGGTTATTTTGAACCGGCGCCGTTTGTGGTTTTAAGGTGTACGTTTAGGTGTTTAATCTTCAGATCCACCGTAGTAAGGTGACAGGAATTTTGTTAGTATGCGGAATCTGCGAAACAGGTTTCCATTGGCGTGAATCAGCGTTCCAGGGTGTAGCACATGGATCTTTCCACAATTTTTGGTGTCGTAGCCGCATTTGGCCTCATGCTTGCGGCAATCATGACCGGCGGATCGGTACTATTATTTATAGATCCGGCGTCAATGATGATCGTTGGTGGGGGAACCTTGGGTTCTACCCTAGTACACTATCCCTTCAAAGAATTATTTCGTGCGGTCAGTATTGCTAAAAAGACTCTGTTTGTTAAAGAGCAGAATCCGGCGGATATTATTGGCCAGTTGATTGATTTTGCGACTAAGGCACGTAAAGAGGGGATTTTGTCCCTTCAGTCGGTGATGGCGCAGATTGATGATCCGTTTTTTCTTAAGGGGTTGCAGATGGCTGTTGATGGGCAGGAGCCAGAATCGCTTAAGCAGATGCTTGAACATGAGATTGACTACATTCAGGAGCGCCATGAGAGTGGAGCGGCAATTTTTGAAACCATGGCGGCGTATGCTCCGGCTCTCGGGATGATTGGCACCCTGATTGGCCTAGTGCAGATGCTTCAGACCATGGATGACCCTGCCACTATCGGCCCTGCAATGGCGGTAGCGTTGTTGACAACCTTTTATGGTGCTGTCTCCGCCAATATCTTGTTTACCCCCTTATCTGGGAAGCTGAAACACCGCTCTGCGTCGGAAGTGTTGTGTAAGACCATCATTGCAGAAGGGATGAATTCCATTCTTGCCGGGGAGAATCCGCGGGTTATGGAACAGCGCCTACATGCCTTTGTGGCGCCAAAGCTGCGCGTGAGTAATTTTAATAAAAAATAGAATTTTTGTGCAACAGCTGCGTAAGCAGATTGTGCTGCCGGAGTAGAGCTTAAGTGGCAAAAAGAGAGAAGAAAAAAAAAGCAGGTGCTCCGGAATGGATGGTTACCTACAGCGACATGGTTACGCTGCTGCTGACTTTTTTTGTGCTGCTCCTTTCCATGGCGAGTTTGGATAAAATTAAGTTCGATAAAGCTGCCGGGTCGCTGCGAGGTGCGTTTGGTGTCTTTGGTGGACAAGATGAGCAGAAGATTTCCCAGGCGACCATTGTTGAGATAGCTCCTATTCAGGATGATATGGTGCAACGCACCTACACGCGGATCAAGACCCAGATGAATAGAATGCGTCTTGACCGCTCTATCGAACTGGTTAAAGATCGCGGCGCGGTGATATTGCGTATTAACGAGGCTATTCTGTTTGCACCCGGTTCAGATCAGTTAAAAGAAGATGCTCACCCAGTGCTGACCAAAGTTGCTGGTTTGATTGAACCTTTACCCCTTCAGGCAAGGATAGAGGGGCATACCGACAACATCCCTTTTGCGCGTAGCGATACGACAAACTGGGAGCTTTCAGTGATGCGTTCTATTGCGGTACTGAGATTCTTCCAACAACAGAATCTGTTGCCTCTTGATCGTATGTCTGCAGTTGGTTACGGAGATCAGCACCCGATAGCGCTTAACGACACACCAGAAAATCGAGCAAAAAATAGACGGGTGGAGTTTGTCCTTGAGAGCACAGGAGATTATCGTGAACAACTTCCATACCTTATAGATGCGAATGAACAGCTGCCGTTTTAGCGAAATGGTTTTGCGGGTTTGGGAGGGAGGCCGTAAAGTGGGCACCCCACTGTGAGAAAACCGAAATTTCAGCCAACAAGTTTTGGTCGCCAATATTAAGCAGGAGATGAATAAATGGCTGAGGGAGAAGAAAAGAACAGCGGTGGCGGTGGCAAGTTAAAGCTTATCCTCCTTGTGCTCGGAGTGGTGGTTCTGCTCCTTGCTGTTGGAGTTGCCGCTTATTTAGTTGGGGCAAGCAAATCTGGGGGGCAGGCAGAAAGTGTTAGTAGCGACAGTCTGACCCAGAGTCAAGAGCAAGTCGCCATAGGTCCGATGGTGAATATAAATGATTTCATCATAAACATCCTGGATAAAAATGAAACCCGCTATCTGAAAGCGGCTATAACCATTGAGGTTCATAACCCAGAAACGGCCGTCGAAATCACGGAGCGAATGGCTCAAATTCGCGATGCTATTTTGTTACTCATTGGAAATAAGACCTATGCGGAGCTGAGTGATCTGCAGGGGAAGTTGCAACTGCGTGCTGAAATTATCGCCCGTCTCAATAAAATATTGACCAAGGGCAAGGTAAAGGGGATTTACTTCACCGAATTTGTGGTGCAATAGGGGTTCGCGTTGGAACGCATTTTATCCAAGGAAGAGATATCCGAACTTCTTTCGGCAGTTCGTGAGGGAACGCTCAGCGCTGAGCTGGAAACACAAGAGGCTGACTACGCTGAGAAGCCGAAAAAGGTAAGCAGCTTCAGTTTGGTGCAGACGAGGAGCCAGAGCGGTACGCGTCTGCCCAATTTTGATATTTTACTCGATTCGTTTGCGCGCAACCTAGCCTTTTCTATTTCAAACCGTGTGCAACGCACCGTCTCTGTTGTACGCGACAGTATCCTGGATGTAGAGTTTGGAACCCTTATTGAGGAGTGCATGAATCACGAGCTCTTTGGGGTTCTGGGTATAGAGCCACTGAAGAAAAATGGTTTGCTTGTTTTTGATAGCAATCTTGCCTTCGCGCAAATTGAGATTATTCTTGGTGGTGGTTCGGGTGTAAATGCGCAGTCGCCGAAGCGCAGTTTGACTGCTATAGAACTGAATTTATCTAAGGATGTTTTTTCAGAAACATGCTCAGAACTCAACAAGGCATTTAGTGTCATAGAGCCCCTCAACTCATCTCTAATTCATGTAGAGACAAACCCCCGCCTAGTTAATATCGTCCCCTCGGATACAGACATGATGGTGGCCACTTTTAAAGCCAAAATCGAGGAGACTGAGGGTAATATCCGCTTGGTGATTCCGTATAGTTCGCTGGAACCAATGCGAGAAAAGCTGAAGGCCGAATTGGGTATGGCTGGACCTTCTGGGCAGTGGCGCGACTATATGATTGAGGAAGTCAGCCAGATGGAGGTTGTGGTCACAGCAGAATTGGCCAGGGTTAAATTGAATGTACGCGAAATTCTTAATTTGCGTATCGGAGATATAATCTCCCTCGACTGTACCCCGCAAAGCAACGTACGTCTGTTGGTGGAAGGACAGCCTAAGTTCAGTGCTTATGCCGGTTTGCGCGATAATAAAAAAGCGGTGCGGATTGTAAAACATCTGCACAGGAGGTAACCAGATGGCCGAAAAAGAGCAACAAACTCAAGGGCAG
>CAYPNO010000241.1:0-1130 GCA_964411865.1 uncultured Desulfuromonas sp.
TGCATATGCGCACCACGGATAAAATCATCTACTTCATCCGCCTCCACCGCACCGGGTTGTGGGTAACCCTGCTGGGGCTGATCCTGCTGCTGTATCCATTGGTGCAGGACAACCCCTACACCCTGGGGCTCTCCAACTTGGTAGCGATTTATGCGATCGTGGTCCTCGGTCTCAACCTGTTTATCGGCTATGCTGGGCAGATATCCCTCGGACACGCAGCGTTCTTCGGCCTTGGGGCATACGGCTCCGCCATCAGCACCGTTACCTTCGAGATTCAGCCTTGGCTTGCCATGTTCGGGGTCGCAGCGCTGGTGGCCCTTTTCGCCCTACTCCTCGGCATCCCTACCCTGCGCCTATCGGGGCACTACCTCGCCATGGCCACCTTAGGGTTCAACATCGTAATTCATCGGGTTTTCGTCCAGTGGGATGATGTTACTGGTGGGGTGAGTGGCTTTTACGGCATCCCCTCCTTAAGCCTCGGCAATATCCATTTTGATGATGAAGCTAGATTTCACTATCTGGTCTGGTCAGTGGCGCTACTGGCGCTGCTGCTCTGCCTCAACCTGGTGCGCAGCGGTGTCGGGCGTGGGCTAGCCGCCCTGGCCGGAGATGAAACCGCAGCTGCCGCCTTGGGGGTGGACGTACGTACAAGTAAAATCAAGGTATTTGTCCTCTCCGCCGTGCTCGCTTCCATCGCCGGGAGTCTGTATGCCCACTGCTATGGTTATATCAGCCCGGGCTCTTTCGATATTTTCGTCTCTACCGATATGGTGATAATGGTGGTGATCGGCGGCATGGGTTCTATTTGGGGCTCAATCTTCGGCGCCGCCCTTATAACCCTGCTGCCGGAATGGATTGAGATGTTTGAAGCGTACAAGGATTTTGTCCACGGTGGCATTCTGGTACTGGTGCTGCTGTTCCTGCCTCAGGGTTTTGTCACTGGAGTGCTCGATCTGGGCAAGAAGCGGCTGGTCTTGCGAAGGAGGCGACATGCTTCTTCTTGAGAATGTTTGCAAAAACTTCGGCGGCCTCCCCGCGCTCAACGCTGTCAGTTTCAAAGTCCCCGCCGGACAGATCACCGCCCTTATCGGCCCCAATGGCGCGGGGAAAAGCACCCTCATCAACTGCAT
>CAYPNO010000241.1:1230-3531 GCA_964411865.1 uncultured Desulfuromonas sp.
GGGGTTCTGGCTTACGGGGATAAAAAGCGTCTGGAGTTAGCGCGTGCCACCTCCAGTAAACCGAAGCTGTTGCTGCTCGATGAACCGGTGGCCGGGCTCAATGCCACCGAGACTGCAGCAATAGCGACGCAGCTGCGTCGTCTGCGCACCCAAGGACAAACCATCCTTTTAGTTGAGCACGACATGGAATTGGTGATGGAGCTGGCAGATCAAGTGGTGGTGCTGGACAGCGGCAGCGTAATCGCGCGCGGCACCCCAGCCGCAGTGCAGTGCAACCCGCGGGTGCTGGAAGCCTATCTGGGCAGTATGGAGGCCACGGCATGAATTCGCACGCAGCCACGCAAGAATCAACATCGCCATTTGAACCTACCTCCTTATTGCGGGTAGAAAATCTCAGCGCCCATTATGGGGCAGCGCAGGCGCTGTTCGGGGTCGATCTGCACATTAAGGCAGGGGAAACCATCGCCCTCATCGGAGCCAACGGCGCCGGGAAGAGCACCCTGCTCAAATGTATCATGGGACTACTGAAACCCAGCGGTGGCCACATCTACTTAGATGATAAAGAGGTGACTACTGCCAGCCCCGCCGCCATGGTGCGCCACGGTCTGGCGCTGTCACCTGAAGGGCGCGAGGTGTTCGCCCATCTGAGTGTAGAGGAAAACCTCCTCCTTGGCGCCATGGCTCTGAAACTCAAACGCCACCAGGAACAGGCCCGCCTGCAGGAGATCTACCAGCGTTTTGCGCGCCTGCAAGAACGCCGCACTCAGCTGGCCGGCACCCTCTCCGGCGGGGAACAGCAGATGCTCGCCATCGGGCGCGCCCTGATGGCAAAACCCCGTCTGCTGCTGCTTGATGAACCCAGCCTGGGAATCGCACCCAAAATTACCGATGAAATTTTTGCCATTATCCATCAGCTGGCCCGCGCGGGAACCACCATTCTGCTGGTGGAACAGAACGCCGCCCGTGCACTGTCGGCGTCAACGCGCGCTTACCTACTTGCCAACGGAAAGCTGGCGCAGCAGGGACGCAGCGCTGAACTGCTAAACAACCCCGATCTGCGCGCCGCTTTTCTCGGTGCCGCAAGCCACGCCAGCCCACAGGCCAGTCGCCTGGGAGCAGCCGGCCTGACCAATATCCGCTTGGAGAAACCCGATATGCGTCAACAGAATTTTATGCCCGCTTTTGAAAATGAAGATGAACTGCGCCAACACCAGCTTAAAGGGCTGCAATGGAGTGTGCGCCACGCCTATGAAGGTTCCAGCGCCTATCGGGAGAAGCTCGATGCCGCCGGTATTAACGCCGAGAGTATAACCAGCCTCGACGACCTGCAGCGCCTCCCCTTCACCGACGCCCACGACCTGCGCGCTGGCTACCCCTTCCCGCTACGCGCCGTCCCGTTCGAGCAGGTTGTGCGCATCCACGCCAGCTCCGGCACCACCGGGAAGCGCAAGGTGCTGTGCTACACCCAAAAAGATCTGGACGACTGGAAATACTTATTTGCGCGCTGCTATCAGATGGCTGGGATAACCCCGCTGGATCGCGTTCAGATAGCTGTAGGCTATGGAGTCTGGACCGCCGGAGCAGGATTCCAGGCCGGGTGCGAACAAATCGGCGCTATGGCTGTACCGGTCGGGCCCGGCAATATCGACCTGCAGATTCAGTTTCTAATCGACTTTCAGTCCACCGTGTTCTGTTCCACCGCATCCATGGCTCTGCTGATGGCTGAAGAGATTCATCGGCGCGGCGTCGCGGATAAGATCGCCGTCACCAAAATCATCTACGGCTCTGAACGCTCCTCGGTCTCCATGCGGCGCAAAATTTCGGAACTGTTCGGCGGAGCGGAACTGTTCGACATCACCGGGCTTACGGAGCTCTACGGCCCCGGCACCGGAATCGAGTGCTCCGACCATGACTGCATCCACTACTGGGCGGATTACTTTATCCTCGAAATCATTGACCCGGACACCTTAAAGCCAGTAGCAGAAGGTGAATGGGGAGAGATGGTGGTAACCAGTCTGTGCAAAGAGGGTGCGCCCATGCTGCGCTACCGCACCCACGATATTACCCGCAAAATTCCCGGAGCATGCACCTGCGGTAGTCCTTTGCCGCGTCATTCGCGCATCAAGGGGCGCTCCGACGACACCATCAAATTCCGCGGGGTCAACATCTATCCCAGCAGCATCGACACCATCCTTTCAGCGGTACCGGGACTAGGAAGCGAATATCAGATCCACCTGACCCGCGATTCTGGCACAGGGCGAGACTGTATGCGCTTGCTGATTGAGCGTGGCCAAGGGGTTG
>CAYPNO010000242.1:0-3508 GCA_964411865.1 uncultured Desulfuromonas sp.
TATGTGTCGACCGGATTGGTTGAAATGTGTACTGAACGAAGTGAGCGGGTTCGTGTGTAAGTTTGTGAACATGGGGGTGTTTGCCTGAGTCAGTCCCAGTAGAACGGATGCGCTTCCTTGACAAAATTCAGCGACGTGACTACCTTACATCCTGTTTTAAATTGTGTTATTATCTCTCCCGTAAATACTATACTAAACAAGAAGGACTGAGCCATGCCTATCTACGAATATAAATGCAATAAGTGTGGTCTGGTGTTTGAAGCACGCCAGAAGTTTTCCGATGCGCCCCTGCAACAATGTAAAGAATGTGATGGCGAGGTTAAGAAGCTTATTTCGTCTACGGCTTTTACCCTAAAAGGTGGCGGTTGGTACGAAGAGGGTTACAGTAGTGTTGCACCATCTGCCTGCAGTAAGGCTAAGGTGGGCGAGTGTAGAGAAGCTGGTTGAGCGTAAGCCTATTTAAGTGGCAGCCGTTGGCTGTCGTAAAATAATAAAATCTAAAACGAAATAACTCTTCACGGAGGTTCTCGATGGCAGCAACACTTATCGATGGGAAGGCTTTGGCGGCCAGTATGCGCGAACAGTTGGCTGAAAGTGTAGCAGAACTAAAAAGCAAGAGTGTTGTGCCTGGACTGGCGGTAGTGCTGGTTGGCGATGATCCGGCCAGTCGCGTCTACGTATCCATGAAAGAGAAGGCCTGCGCCAAGGTTGGAATTTTTTCCGATGAGCATCGCCTCTCTGCTGAAACTACGCAGGAAGACCTCTTGGCGTTGGTGGATAAGCTCAATAACGATTCACGCATTGATGGCATCCTGGTGCAGTTGCCGCTGCCCCCCCATATCGATGAGGATGCGGTGCTCACCGCTATCGCCCCGGAAAAAGATGTGGATGGTTTTCATCCGGTAAATGTTGGGCGCCTGGTTACGGGCAATCCAACCTTTAAATCTTGCACCCCATACGGGGTGATGAAGATGCTTGATTCGATTGAATATGACCTTAGCGGTAAGGAAGTAGTGGTGGTAGGGCGCTCCAATATTGTCGGTAAGCCGGTGGCGCTGATGTGTCTGGCCGAGAACGCTACGGTGACCATATGCCACTCTCGCACCCGTGATTTAGCCGCGCACGTCAGACGAGCAGATGTCATTATAGCTGCAGTGGGGCGTACCGAAATGATTAAGGGGGAGTGGATCAAGGAAGGCGCGGTGGTGATCGATGTCGGGATCAACCGTCAGAAGGATGGAAAGCTGCTCGGGGATGTGGAGTTTAAAGCCGCAGCGGCCCGTGCCAGCTATATCACTCCGGTTCCCGGCGGGGTTGGCCCCATGACCATCACCATGTTGCTGGAAAACACGGTGCAGAGCGCACGGCAACGGGTGGGGTAACCTTAAAGCTGTACATTCAAAAGGGTGGCGGAGATTTCTGTCACCCTTTTTTACTGGCCAAAGATTCTCAGACCACTGCCGAGTTGGTAGTGAAAATATGCCTTGATACGCAGTTGCTCTTCCGGGTAACTGTCCGGCAGCTTACCGTAGGGCGATGCCTTAAATACTGCGGCAATAGCTTCGCGGTTCAAGCGCTCAAATTCACTGCCCGACAGTAGATTTACATCCTCCACACTCCCATCGCGATTGATAATGACCTCCAACAGAGCGGTTCCCTGTTCCCTGCGTTCAATGGACTCCTGTGGGTAGTTCCATACCCCATATATCCCATTGCTGAAGCGATTGAAGAAAGAAAATAGGCGATCTTCCTTCATGTTGAGCCACACTGCCTCACCCCGGGCTACATCGGGGCGGTGCTTTACCCGGGTTTCGCGTGCAATATCGGCAGCGGCATGGGTGCTTGACTGCAATAACTTCTGCAGGTCGGGCAACGGTTTTGTTTCCGGTTGTGGCTTCGGCCTAAAAGCATCGTCCGCAGGTTGTTCGATAGCTGGTTCAGGTTCAGGCTGTTGCGCTGTTTCCAGCGGGGTGGGTTCAACTTCCACCTCAGCTTCCGGGGCTTCCACCTGCGCCACGCTCGGGGCGCTATCCTCAAAATCGTAGCCTTCGGGCGCCTGTTCCTGTGCAACCTGCTGGTCGGCTTCCCCCAACCGATGGGTATCGACCTCTTGTTCTTCTGTTTTTTGCACCCGGATGGTTTCACGCACCTCTTCTATGGGCTGAATCTCCACATACGTCGGTTCTGATGGGAGTTCTTCTTTTGGGAGCTGATGTTCAGGGGTGAGAATGAGCAACAACGCATGCAGCAGCAACGACAGAATTATGAACAGGAGCAGGGGCAGTAAGGTCGAATTTTTGTGATTCTGTGTCATGTATGTAATCAGCCGCGATACTCAGTAGCGCTGGATAGAGGTGGAGCGAGAAAGGATGCTGCAAAGGAGCTATTGTTCTGCTGCGGAGCAGGCGCAGATGCAAATTGGCTTTGCAGCGTTAGACTAGTACGTAGTAGCATTGAAAGCATATAGTTCCCAGCTTGAGGAGTTTCTTGTATGAAAGTCATTCTGCCTGTTGCCGGTCGAGGTGCCCGTCTACGCCCCCATACCCATGCAAAAGCGAAATCTCTCGTTAGAGTAGCGGGAAAAACTGTGCTTGAGCATATCATTACCAGGCTTGAAGCGATAGATGTTGCAGAGTATATCTTCATTGTTGACGATAATGGTACCCAGATTGAAGATTTTATGCGCCAAACTTTCCCATCTCTTCCATGTACCTATATTCAGCAGCGCGAAAAACTCGGGCCAGCCCACGCGGTGTTTCTAGCTGCTGAGCGGATTATGACCGGTGACGATGTGCTGGTGGTATTCAACGACACCATCTTTATCACCGCCTTGGATAAGATAACAGAGCTATGCGGAGATTGTGACGGGCTCGTGTATTCGTATGAAGTTGAAGACTATCAGCACTACGGCGTCAATGTGGTGCGGGATGATTTTGTTGTCGAGATGGTGGAAAAACCGGACACTCCTATTTCCCGTTTGGCGCAGGTTGGACTCTACTATCTGAAGGATGGAGTGGCGTTCATGCAGTATCTGTGGCAGAGCATCCACGCGAACGAAAAGGAAAAGGGTGAATTTTATCTGCCTGCAGTGTTCATGCGGATGATTCAGGCGGGCAAAAAATTGCGCGCACCTCTTCTCGATGCCTGGCTCGACTGTGGTAAGCCGGAAAATCTGCTCGAGACCAACAGGCACTTGCTACGCGGGCACAATACCTGCGCCGGTGAATGTGTAAACTCGGTTATTATCGAGCCGGTGCATATCGGCAGGGGCGCGAAGGTGAGTAATAGTGTAATCGGACCATATGTATCCATTGCCCACGGCTCGGTGGTGGAGCGCGCAATTATAAGCGACTCCATTATCAACGCCGACAGCGAAGTGAAAAATGTGGTGTTTAGACGCAGTATCCTTGGAGACAGCGTGCGCCTGGTAGGTGCGGCGCAGAACATGAGCATGGGTGATCATTCGGTGGTGGAATTAGAGAGAAGATATCTTGAGGAGTTGGAATGA
>CAYPNO010000243.1:0-3500 GCA_964411865.1 uncultured Desulfuromonas sp.
CTGAGCAGCCAGAAGTTCTGTGTTGATCTTGTCTTCATTTGTATGCAGCTCTTTGGCTACCTTGGTGAACTTCTCTTTCAGGCCAGAGTCCTTGCTCTGAGCTGCCAGTGCTTCCGCCCAGTACAGAGCCAGGTAAAAATGGCTGCCACGGTTGTCAATTTCATTGACTTTACGTGAAGGGCTCTTTTCATTATCAAGAAATTTCTCTACAGCTTGATCCAGCGTTTCCGCCAAAAGCGCTGCTTTTTCATTCTTGAACGCCTTTGCAACCTGTTGCAAAGAAGGGACAAGGGCGCAGAATTCACCCAGTGAATCCCAGCGCAGATGACCTTCTTTCAAGAACTGTTGCACATGTTTAGGTGCAGAACCGCCAGCACCTGTTTCAAACATTCCACCGCCTTGAATAAGGGGAACGATCGAGAGCATTTTAGCACTAGTGCCGAGTTCCAGAATTGGGAACAGGTCGGTGAGGTAATCACGCAGTGCGTTACCAGTAACAGAGATGGTGTTTACGCCGCGCCGAACGCGCTCAATGGAGAATTTCTGCGCCGCAACCGGATCGAGGATGCGGATGTCCAGCCCGGCGGTGTCGAATTCAGGCAGATATTTGTTAACTTTTTTGATGATCTCCGCATCGTGCGCGCGGTTTTCGTCTAACCAGAATACTGCAGGCTCACCGGAATCCTTGGCACGGTTTACCGCCAGTTTGATCCAGTCTTTGATGGGAATATCTTTTGCTTGGCAGGAGCGGTAGATATCACCTTCACTCACCTTTTGCTCCATCAGGGTTTCACCGGCGGAATTTACCACACGGATAGTACCGGCACCTGATGCGATAAAGGTTTTATCGTGGGAACCGTATTCTTCAGCTTTCTGCGCCATAAGCCCAACGTTTGATACACTACCCATGGTAGCTGGGTCGAACTGACCGTTGCGCTGGCAGTCTTCGATGATCTCACGATACATAGTGGCGTAGCAACGGTCGGGAATCATGGCGATGGTATCCTGCAACGCATCATCACGGTTCCACATTTTGCCACCGTCACGTACTACGTTTGGCATAGATGCATCAACGATAATATCGTTGGGCGCGTGCAGGTTGGTGATTCCACGACTGGAATCAACCATGGCCAGAGCGGCGTTCTTCTCATAGCAGGCGTTGATATCTGCTTCGATCTGTGCCTTTTTAGCTGCAGGGAGACGGTCAAGCTTGGAAAGAACGTCACCGAGTCCGTAATTAATATTGGCGCCAATCTCCTTGAGCTCAGTTTCGTATTTATTCAATGCATCAGCAAAATAAATAGAAACTGCGTGACCAAACATGACAGGGTCAGAGACCTTCATCATGGTTGCCTTGAGGTGAAGTGAAAGAAGTACCCCCTTTTCTTTAGCCTCTTTGTTTGTTTGGGTAAAAAACTTACGTAACTCAGCTACCTGCATAGTGGATGTATCTAAAACTTCACCTGCGAGCAGTTTTAAGCCTTCTTTAAGCACAGTTACTTTTCCACTAGCATCGACAAATTCATATTTAACAGTGTCTGCCTTATCCAGAGTCACGGACTTCTCAGTGGCGTAGAAGTCGCCAGTTTCCATGTGAGCAACACGGCACTGAGATTTCTCTGGCCATGCTTTCATCATTCTGTGCGGATTTTTCTGCGCATTTTTCTTGACTGACAATGCCGCACGGCGGTCGGAGTTTCCTTCACGCAAAACCGGGTTTACCGCGGAACCGAGACACTTGGCATAACGCCCTTGCAGAGTTTCTTCTGCTTCATTTTTAGGCTCTTCAGGGTAATCGGGTATATCATAACCCTTTTCCTGCAGTTCTTTGATGCAAGCTTGCAGTTGCGGTACGGAAGCACTGATGTTTGGCAGCTTGATAATGTTGGCTTCAGGATTCTGAGTCCACGCACCCAACTGAGCTAGATTATCTGCAACCTTCTGATCTTCGGTCAATTTCTCAGGGAAATTGGCAAGAACGCGACCAGCAAGTGAAATATCACTAGTATCTACCTCGATACCGGCATCATTGGTGAATCCTCGTACAATGGGCAACAACGAGTACGTTGCCAACGCAGGTGCTTCGTCAATTTCTGACCAGACAATCTTCGACATGTTCTCTCCTTAATTGTGTTAAACCATCAAATTACCAATGGACCACATCTAAAAGGCTATGCGTGCACACCCGAACAGATATATGATCCAGCAACAAAACTACCAATAATTTCTGTAGGCAACCAGAAACATTAATAGTTACTTCTTCTATTTGATTAAGCTTTATACAACTAGCCAACTAGACTCATGCTGGCGTTTCGTCTAGATTTCAGCATTGTATACAGTATACAGTACGCCCCAAGCTGTCAAGGGAAAAGCCGCATACTACCAAACCATGCGCAGCGCACAAAATCAGATATAATACTTGTAGAATCACATGGTTTTAAGCTTACCAACAATGATGTTTGCGATGCCCACATACGTAGCTGGGGTCAAGCCTTTAAGGTAATTCTTATCCCCCTCAGGCAGATCTAGCTCCGCAACGAACGCAGTTATAACCTCCGAGGTAATCTGTCGCCCGCGAGTTAGATCTTTTAGTTTCTCGTATGGGTTTTCTATCCCCGCCTTACGCATCACGGTCTGAATCGGCTCTGCCAGCACCTCCCAAGCATTGTCCAGATCACGCTCTAGAACACTCCGGTTGAGCTTGAGTTTGCTTAGCCCTTTCAGGGTGGCTTGATAGGCTATTAAACTATAACCAAACCCAACCCCCATATTGCGCAACACCGTAGAATCAGTCAAGTCTCGCTGTAAACGCGACACGGGAAGTTTCGCCGCCAGATGTTGAAAAACTGCATTCGCTAGCCCGCAGTTTCCTTCGGAATTCTCAAAATCGATGGGATTAACTTTATGGGGCATGGTAGATGATCCAATTTCACCTTTTAAGGTTAACTGCCCGAAATAACCCATTGAGATATAGCTCCAAACATCTCGGTTCAAATCGATAAGCACGGTATTCCATCGAGATATAGCATCAAACAATTCCGCCATGTAGTCATGTGGCTCGATCTGAGTTGTGAAAATATTTTGCACCAGTTTTAAATCATCTTCAATAAGTTTGCGAGACATTTCTAGCCAGTCAATATCTGGATATGCCGCCATATGGGCATTAAAATTGCCCACTGCACCGTTGAGTTTGCCCAGCAACTCCACTTCATCTATCTTGCGTTTCTGCTGACGCAAGCGCGCAACAAAAACCGCGAGCTCCTTACCAACGGTGGTGGGTGATGCGGTTTGACCGTGGGTGCGCGCAAGCATCGAGACATCTTTGAATTCCTCTGCCTGGTGCCATAACACATCAACAACTTCCTCTTGTTTAGCCCCGATCACTTCTAGGCCATCTTTAAGCATCAGCGCATGAGAAAGGTTGTTAATATCTTCAGAAGTGCACGCAAAGTGAATAAATTCCGCCACGCTGGCAATGGAGGTCCCTTTAATCTTCTCTT
>CAYPNO010000244.1:0-3499 GCA_964411865.1 uncultured Desulfuromonas sp.
AATATGGATAGGCTTGATGAAATTGGTCTGCTGACTCGGGAGCTAGATAATATGGCAGACAGCTTGGCCCAAAATGCCAAAGCAGCTAAACAAATAGCACTGGGCAATCTAAATGTAGATGTGCGCTTGGCGTCAGATAAGGACGAACTAGGACTTGCACTGCAGCAGATGGTAGATGGTTTGAATTCCAGTTTGGGGCAAGTTCAGATAGCTAGTGAGCAGATCAATGTTGCTGCCAGTGAAATTTCCGATTCAAGTCAGTCATTATCCCAAGGTGCTACAGAGTCAGCCAGCTCGCTGGAAGAGATCTCGTCATCCCTCAATGAGCTTGCATCTCAAACTAAAATCAATGCTGAAAATTCAGCTCAGGCAGATAGTCTGGCGAATGCTGCCGCTGAATCTGCGCAAAATGGTAATGATCAAATGTACAGCATGGTAGCAGCGATGGAAGAGATCAACGCAGCGAGCTTAAGTATTTCTCGCATTATCAAAACTATAGATGAGATCGCCTTTCAAACGAATTTGCTGGCACTGAATGCTGCAGTGGAGGCCGCGCGCGCTGGTCAACATGGTAAAGGTTTTGCTGTAGTGGCTGAAGAGGTGAGAAGTTTAGCCGCACGCAGTGCTAAAGCTGCAGAGGAAACATCTGACCTAATTGAAGGCTCGATAGCAAAAACCAATAACGGTAGTCAGATCGCCTCTCGGACTGCCAAGGCGCTGCAGGAAATTGTTGCTGACGTAAGCAAAGTCAAGGATCTGGTAGAAGACATTTCAATTGCGAGCAAAGAGCAGTCAGAAGGGGTTAATCAGATAAATATAGGAGTATCCCAAATTGATGAAGTGACGCAGCAAAATACTGCTAGCGCCGAACAAAGTGCGGCTGCGTCAGAAGAGCTTTCAAGTCAGGCTTTACAGATGCAGGAAATGTTGAAGCAGTTTAAACTTAAAAACCGGTTGCGCGCACCACAGCAGCAACAAGCACCCCCAAAGCGCCAGGCCGTACTTCCGCAGGGCAATTCCAGCGACTGGGGCAGTCCCTCTGAGCTAAGAAATAAGTCTGCAAGGTCCCAAATTGTTCTTGATGATAATGAATTTGGTAGATTTTAACGCTTAATAGCGATGCACGCGGGAAGGCATATAGATCCTTCCCGCGTTTGTGTAAAACCAGCCTTTAACAAGCCTAAAATGTCCGATCTCCTGCCACCTAAACCTGACTACCGTTTCAGTGACCATAGGCGCGTAGCTAAAAAGCGCGCGCTTAAAATTCTCAACACCCGCAAGCAGGAGATCAGAGTAAGCGCCTACCGGGATCTGGTAAATGTTGCGCAGAAGGTTTGTTCTTATGCGCATGAGGCGATACCCGTATTGGGTGCCTACCAAGGTTCAAGTAGCGCAGATTGCTGCAGTGCGCATCTGCTGGCACAAAAACTCGAGCGAGCCGTACGTATTCTGGAAAAGGCAATCGACCAAACCAGACGCCGCGTATTCAAGGGTGAAAAAGTGCCAACCAGCGAAACAGTTACTGTCCTTATTTGAAAGCCATTCCGATCTGATAGTAAAATCACGCAGAGGTGAGGTTTGTGGCCACAAGGTCTTTTTCTCTGGCGGAGCTTCAAATCTTATTCTTGACTGCATGATCACCCGGGGCAATCCGGCTGACAGTGACACCTATATTCCGTTATTGCAGCGCCGCTTCGGTTTAAGCCGCTGCCCCTGGAGCGGTTGGCGCGGATTCCGGCGCTACATCTGGAGCAATGTTGTCTCCTACAATCTACTGGTTCTGGCACGAATCTCTTTAGCCAGAGCCTGACACAGCAAGAAAGTAATATAAAAATAGAGACTTACGGCATAATTGCGTCTAAAATACGGCAGAAACAGAAAATTTATGCGCTATTGTCGGCCATTTTGTGCAACCTGCCTATCTCAAGATTTATGGCAGGATATTTTTTTACTTTCTGATCCCAATAATCCTGGGGTACCGGATGGAAACTAGCTAAAATGTTTCAATGCAAGACCTGACCCCTTTTCTTCTCACGCAGGACTTTATCATGCAAGATGAAACAGTATTCCTTCCTGATCATCGCGGAGTAAGCGTTCAGCATGTAGCGCTCATTTCAGGTGGATTTTTCATTTTTGTGCAGTTGTTTTTTTTAGACTCGCTACAGATAAGGTTAGCTTTTACTGTGGCATTCTCGGTATTTCTGTTGTTGGGTTTCTGGCTTTCGAAACGACACTCCAGAAACTGGCCACAGAAAATTGTCATTAATCGTTTGGGGATATGTTATGGGAGTATGAAAGCACAACATGGCGTAGATTTAATTCCCTGGAATGATGTTGCTCGTATGGATCTCTTCTATAGCGGTCCTCGATTGCCACCCTGGCTACGCATTGGCCTTCGGCCGGGCTCATTCCATGAACAGGTGAAAAAATCCCATTTACAATGGTTGAGCATGGGACTTGATATCAACATCCCAGTATCGGTGCATGTTGCACCGGAAGTAGTATTGCAAACAGCTCAGAGGTTTTGGAAGGAGTCTGAGCACATCCGTAGTTGAAAAAAATGGGCTGAATTCAACTCGCAAAGTGCAACTCTACTCCGTCATTCTCGCGTATGCTGGAATCTAGATATCTGGAAAATCTATAGGAAAACCTATGGTGTCAGGCTTGCGCGGAGAGGATTTGTGGGGCGCCGGCCAGAAGAAATTGCCATCGGAGTCCCGAAGCCTGGCAGCGTGGGCCGTCTGGGAGTTGGCCAATGCGACGCTGACCGAGCTAGCTGAGTGGGTGAAGAGAGACTCCTTGACCTTGAGCGCAGCGATCAGGCGATTCGAAGTGCGGCTCAAAAACGAACTGGAACTTGCACGGAAGGTGGAGAAGTTAAAAGGGGAACTTGAAGTTACAATCTTTCAGGCCTGACCCCCTGACCCGTATAGTGCGTATAGTGCGTACAAAAAACAATAAAAGGAGGTCTCATCATGGGCTTTGCACTGACAACAATGCAGTTAAAAAGCGATGCATTTGAGCAAGATACTCTTATGCCGTCCAGGTTTACTGGAGAGGGTGAAGATGTTTCACCGTCCTTGGCATGGGAAAATCCGCCCCAAGGCACAAAAGCCTTTGCCGTTATCTGTCACGACCCGGATGCCCCGTTGGTAAGTAGCAATGGCACCTACGGTTTTGTTCATTGGGTGCTGTATAACATTCCCGAAGATGTGATGCATCTTGAGGAAGGTACTGATTTGTATACTACTGGCATCAATGATTTGGGGAAAACGGGCTATAATGGCCCCATGCCACCTAACGGACACGGCCTGCACAATTATTATTTCTGGATACTGGCATTGGATAAGGCCGTGGAGTTGGAGCCGGGACTGAGCCTTTGGCGTGTGCTGGAAAAAGCGGAGTCACACCTTATTGGAATGAATCGTCTTATAGGGCGCTACAAAAGGGATTAAAAAGATGGGGATCTGCGAGGAAAATGCTCGCGGATCGGGCCGAG
>CAYPNO010000245.1:0-3495 GCA_964411865.1 uncultured Desulfuromonas sp.
AAAATCAAAGAAAACGGCAAGGTTACAAGTAAAGCTGTTTATACAATTCTGGGTGTTAACCTTGAAGGTAAAAAAGAAGTTCTTGGTCTTTATATTTCAGAAAATGAGGGAGCAAATTTCTGGCTCCAGGTGTTGACAGAAATGTCAAACAGAGGCGTGAAAGATATTCTCATAGCCTGTGTAGATGGGCTAAAAGGCTTTCCAGAAGCAATTGAAGCCATCTTCCCGGAGGCGGAAGTTCAGCTGTGTGTAGTTCATCAGATTCGAAATTCTCTAAAGTATGTAGGGTCTAAACATAAAAAAGAATTCATGGCAGATCTTAAGCTTGTGTACAAAGCCGTCAATAAAAATCAGGCAGAGGTTGAACTTGATATGCTTGAAAACAAGTGGGGAGAGAAATATCCGATTGTAATTAAATCATGGCGCAGCAACTGGGAACGTCTGAGCCAGTATTTTAAATATCCGGAAGAAATCAGACGCATTATATATACAACAAACATCATCGAAGGTGTACATCGTCAGTTTCGAAAGCTTACAAAAACAAAAGGTGCATTTCCAAACCAGAACAGCCTGTTAAAACTGCTTTACATGGGCATTCAGAACGCAAGTAAAAAATGGACAATGCCAATCCAGAACTGGTCTTTAACAATTTCACAGTTGGCAATTTTTTTTGAGGGAAGACTTGATAAGGAGTTGAAACTATGAAATATATTTTAAACAGAAAGCAAAACGTCGGGAACTGGAATCGCGGAAGCGTAACCCAACCCCTTCCGACGGGCAGTATTTGTGGTGCCCATTCTCAGGGACTGGCTTACACTTCCGCTTTTGCCTCGGCAAATTTTAGAGACTAAAGCATGACACAGAATATTGAACACTACCACCGAAATTTGACCCACCTGAGTTAAAAAAAATTAACAACTATCTACTACCTCAACTTTGTCGAAGTCTCCGCCGTTGCGGCCTGGATCGTAAGGAGCTAAGCGACTGGAGTTCCAGGCCGCAACGGCGGGCAGGTCATAAAATGCATTCTAATTCCTTTCTTTTAAGGTTTCTGAAAGCCTGTAACTCTTCCATGAACAATTAATTACATGAGCCCTGTGAGTTACCCGGTCAAGCAGCGCAGCGGTAAGAGACGGATCACCAAAAATTTCAGTCCAGTCTCCAAACCCTTTGTTTGTTGTTATAATTACAGGTTTTCTTTCGTTGCGTTCTGTCAGTATCTGGAAAAGCAGTTCAGCACCTTCTTTTGAAAATGGTACATACCCTAACTCATCAATAATCAATAAACCATAATTATAATAACGCCTTATCAGCAAACTCAGCTTTTTTTCATCTCTTGCTTCAGTAAGTTCATTTACAAGACTGCACCCTGTAACAAATTTTGTACGGATTCCTTTGGTGCAGGCTTCAATTCCAAGTGCAGTTGCAAGATGGGTTTTTCCTGTTCCGCTTTTTCCCATAAAGATTATATTTCTGTTTTCTCTTATGTAACTTCCATCTGCAAGGTCGTTGATTAATCTCGGGTTTAAATCAGGTGCAAAATCGAATTTAAATGTTGAAAGTGCCTTATACAAAGGGAAACAAGCTTCTCTTATTCTTTTTTTCTGACCGTTTTCTCTTCTTATTTGAACTTCTGTCTCTGTTAAATTCAGCAAAAATTCCTTATAACTTATCTTACTTTCCAACGCCTGCCTGTTTATTTCTTCCAGGTTTTTTATTGCTGAAGAAAGTTTTAAAAACCTTAAATTCTCATCAAGCATAGCTTTCATTCCTGCATTCATACTGCACCTCCTGATATTTTATCGTAAACTGACACATTAGGAGAGGGAAGAACTTCCCAGCCAGGCAATGGGATATATTCTGGTGAAATTTTATTTATTGACGTTAATAATATCTGTTTTACGGATTCACTGTCACTTACATTAAGTAACAAAGCCTTGCTTACTGCAGCTTCTATATCTGCCGCATTGTATTCTTTATGCAGAAGCAAAACATTTATAAATTTTCTGGTGCCGTTTGTTTCCCCGTGACTTTTGCAAAATTTTTCAAGAAGTTTGTTATAATTTTCAGGCCATGTTTTTCTCCAGTATTTTAAAGGTCTTGCTGAAGAAAAAGACTCTGGTCTTTGTTGTATAAGATTTAAGTAATGAAAAGGATCAAGGCTCCACCTGTTTACATTATAAAGACGTTTATGCTCTGATATTTTTTTATTTCCCAGGTAAATTTCAATAATGCTTACCTTTAAAACTGCATTAAGTTTTAGATATGCATATTCAATTGGGACAGAATATCTGTTTTTGTCTATCATTACCGTGGAATACTTATCTGACTTTACAGATACAGATTGAATATTGCTGAATTCTTCTTCAGGTAGAGCGTAAAGATATTTTTGTTCTTCTTTATATAGTTCCTTTACTGTTTTATCTCTGCCTTGAATGGTATGTTCTCCGTATTTTATACATTGCTCAAGAAGCATTTTATTTAATTCTTGAAGGGTAGAAGCTTCAGGAACCGGAACCATATAATTTCTTCTTGCAAAGCCTACAAGCCCTTCAACACCGCCTTTTTCATGGCCTTTAGCAGGGTTACAGAATTTAGCATTAAAATTATAGTAGGCATTAAACTTTTTGTATTCTTCCTGAAGTATTCGTTTTTTACCTGACAATACTTTTTGAACTGCTGTTGTAAGATTGTCATAAATTAAAACAGGAAATACTCCCCCGAAAAATGCAAAGCCATGAATATGTGCATCAAAAAAAGCCTGTTGTCTTTCGCAGGGATAACATCTTACAAAATGCTTGCCTGAATATTTTGATCTCATGCAAAAAATTTTAAGTCTTTCCTCATGGCCTCCTATCACAGCAATGCAGCTTCCCCAATCGATTTCTGCTTCCTGTCCAGCTTCGGGTTCCAATGGAATAAAAACCTGTTTTGAGTTTACCCCGATTCTTTGTCTTGCTGTTTTTACATAGTGAAGAACTGTTGAAAGCGAGCCTGTATAACCTTTTTCAGATTTAAGTCTGTTATAGATTCTTGTTCCCGTATGACGTTGTTTTTTCGGTTTGTCTTTATCCTGCTCAAGCCAGTTGTCTATTGTTTTTAAGTAAGGCCCCAATATAGGATAAGGCTGGTTTTGTCTTTCTGAGTACCCTATGTATTCTTTCCTTAGGGCTTTTCTCACTGTATTTCTTGAATGTCCGGTTTCTTTTGCAATTTCTCTGATTTTTTTATCATAGCTTCTATAGGCTGTTCTTATGTATTCGTATTGATCCACGTTTATCATCCCCTCTCTCCTGATATCTGGTCTTTGTATATTTTCAGATTATCAGAAGTTTTCTTTGGGTGGGTCAATTTTCAGCTGCAATTTTGTGCTTTAGTGGGTCAATTTTAGGCTACCAAAACTAAAATGATACAGGTTGGTAAAAAAGCTCCGGATTTTGTTTCTCCGGCATATCATAAGGGTCAGTTTACAAACGTTAAGTTGTCAGATTATCT
>CAYPNO010000246.1:0-3488 GCA_964411865.1 uncultured Desulfuromonas sp.
GCGTAGGTTTATGTGTTTTGAAGGAAGGAGCTGCGGTACGAGGATGAAACCAATTATGTTATGTAGTACAGTTGTGACGCTTCTTATGGCGTTGAGCGTAACCGGCCTGTGGGCTATGGAAACCGCCGACTGCTTGGGGTGTCACAACTATGCGGATGAAGTCGGAGACAGTAACCATGTCGATGAAGTCAGATTTATGGCTACTTCCCACGCAGATATGGGCTGTGAGTCTTGTCATGCGGTATCGGAAGAGCATCCATTTGATGGGGAGACGACTAAAGCTATATCTTCGTGTGAAGATTGCCATGATTCCATTCACGAGATTTACAGCAAAAGTATTCATGCCGATAAAGCCAGTTGTGTAGACTGTCATAATCCACATGAGGCACACCCTCCGGTGAATCTGTCAGGAAGACAGATGAATGAGTCGTGTGATATGTGTCATGATATTAATGATATGGAAGCGCTACACTCGCGCTGGTTACCCGAAACCGGAATCCACCTTGATGCGGTTCCTTGTATTACCTGTCACAGTTCGTCAGATGATTTTTCAATTACGCTGTACCTGCGCCATCGCGATCGTGCATATACTGATTATGAGCTTGCTAGCTACTCTGCTCTGCAGCAGCAGGCAGGCACTGAGGATATCGCCTCTCTAATAGATCTTGATGGTGACGGGACTATTGCCCTCGGCGAGCTTACTGCGTTTTACGCCAACAACGAGCAGCACGGTATGCGCCTTTGGGCCATGATGACTCCTGAGGATGTGGCACACGATTTTACCACCTTTGACAACCGCTGGGACTGCACATACTGCCACGCTGCCGGTCCTGAAAATATGCAGAAATCTTATCTGGCGCTACCGCAAGAAGACGGCACATACAGACGTCTTCCGCTGGCACATGGCGCAACCCTCGATGCTCTATTTGGCACACCAGACTTTTATATGGTAGGTGCCACAAGGAGTAGTGCTTTGAATATTATAGGGTTTTTAATTATTATGGGCGGTTTTGCGATGCCAATTGGGCACGGAACATTGCGTTTTCTGACACGTAAAAATCGCAGAAAGGATCACTGATACTATGGCCATACAAGAACGTATATATTTAACCCCGACACCGGTTCGGATCTGGCACTGGTTGAATGCTCTTGGTTTTGTTGTTCTGATCACTACAGGGGCACAGATCCGCTTCCCTGACTATATTAATGTTTTTGGCAGCTACCGGGCAGCTGTTAATCTGCATCATACCGCAGGTATTGTGGTTACTATCTCATTTATGCTTTGGCTGTTTTACTATGGCGTTATTGCCAAAATGCTGTTTAAGCTTTATGTACCTACCGGCGAAGATATAAAGCGTGGTGCGGTAAATCAGGCACTGTATTATTTCTTCTACTTTTTTACCGGCACCAGAGAAAATCCACATCAAGAGTCTCCGACCAATAAATTTAATCCTATGCAAAAAGGGGCTTACGTGGTTATTATGATGTTGTTGGTGCCAATGGTGATCGTGACGGGCTTTATCTTGCTTAATATGGGATCGTTGCACAATGTCTTGGTAGCCGTAGGTGGAGTTCGTGTTGTGGCTGGGGTCCATTTTCTCCTAGCTTGCGCTCTTACAGCGTTTATACCGACCCATTTCTACCTTGCCACCCTTGGGCATACACCGTTTGCTCATTTTAAACCCATGTGGACAGGGTGGGAAGAGCACGGCGATCACTGATAGGTTGATTCTGGTTTAGGTGATTCAGGAAAATCCAGGCAGCGGAACAGTTTGTTCCGCTGCCTTTTTACAAGGGGTGCTCATATGGCACAGCCGCTGGCAAGAAAAACCCTCATACCTGTTGCCGTTCTGATGACAGCTTTTATCACGTTGTGCTTTGTTCTGTTATATAGCTATATTCGCAGCCTGGTATATGACGCTGCGGAAGAGCGCGCTGTGTGTATGTCGAAGACCTTAGTCCGCTCCACCTCTTATGATATGCTGAAGGGTGATCACATGGCCTTGCGTCACCTTGTTAGCAACATAGGGGAGAGTCAGGATGTAGAGCATGTGCGTATTTTTGACAAACAGGGAACGGTAAAATTTGCCTGTAACAGTGAAGAGGTGGGGATAACCCTGGATCTGCAGGCTGAAAGCTGCAATATCTGCCATAACAGCGCCGTGGTTCTTGATAGCTCCAGTGATGAGCGCATTCGTTACTTCAGAAATTCCACCGCCCAGGAAGTCTTGGGGATTACCATACCCATACCGAATCAACCAAGTTGTGTTACGTCTGAATGTCATCCTGGGGCTGAAAATATTGCCTTATTGGGTACTGTTGATGTCGGGGTCTCTCTGGAAGGGTTACACTATTCTTTGGGTAGGGTTATCAAAGGGCTGTTCGGAGTGTGGCTACTTGTTGTGGTCCTTGCAATAGGGCTGCTCTCCATCGTAATACAGCGGAATGTTCTTCTTCCGGTGGCTAGGCTTATAGAGTATGCCAAACAAGTGGATAATGGGGTGATGGAAGACGCATCGCATCCCAACGATTGTCACGAATTTCGCTATCTTTCAAGCCTTATTAAAAGGCTGGGGATCCATTTGCGCGATGCCAAAAGAAAATAACACGCCGCAGCAACTAGAGGCGGACAGGGATTTTGCGGATGTCGAGTTCTGCACCATTAAACGACAATGCTGAATTGCGCGAACCTGAACAGCGCTTGGAGCGAATTCAGGCGCACATAGAAGAATTGCGCCGCCTGTCCCATGCAGGGTTGCTTGGACTGGCGGTGTTTGGCGCAATCAGTTTGACGGCAGTTTACTTTCAGGACAGCAACATTATGTTGTATCTGTCGCCGCAGACTCGCGACCTGCTGGGCAAACCACCTTCTGCTGTGATGATAAATATTGCCCTAGCGGTGTATAGCTTTTCGGCTCTGATTCTAGGTATAGGCAGACTTACGGACCAGGAAGAGCGTTATCGAGGCTGGAGCCACATTGGCTATCTTAGTGTGTTTTATATTTTCTACTCTTTTGCTCACGCTCTTCGGGTCAATGTTGCCGCAGTAATTATTTCTGGCTGCACTATCCTAGGGCTTGAGTACTACAGCTCCTGGAGCAGTGCAAGAAGTGCTATTGCGCGTGAGGAGCACATACTCCAACGCTTGCGCCGCCAAGTGGATAAGTGATCTGTTGCCGCATCAAAGTATCAGATTGCAATGGCGGCAGCGGCGTCCCCAAGAGGTGCTTACTCCGCGCATATGAAACAGCTCATTGCAGCGGGGACATCGGCTGAAGCTGACCATTATACCTCCGATTGCGGCACTTATAAGCCATAATATGGCTACTATAGTAGCAGCTGGAGGGCCATTGCCTACAGTAAAAGCCAATATAATCGCGGGGATATAAGAGGCGAAAACTAGCCACAAAAATATGCGTTTCCTACGAATAGCCGCTAGTTGTATCGCGAACTCAGGTTCGTGTTTTTTTTTCATGTTGGCTCTCCTA
>CAYPNO010000247.1:0-3467 GCA_964411865.1 uncultured Desulfuromonas sp.
GGGGAGCATACTCTGGAGTTTCGCATGGAGGAAGCAAGTGGGGGAGATCGTTGGTATCTGTCCTGGAAAGGCCCTGATTCCGGCTCTAGCTGGGAAAAAATACCTGCTAACGACACCGCCGGAATCTCTGATCTTACCTTCAACACCTATTCCCTCCTAGCGCCAGCATCAACTATTGTTGATCTGGTCGTTCGGGTCAAGGTGTGTGACAGTAGCGTTGGGCTGGAATCAAACTGCACACAGTATCCCGATGGAAACTACAAACCCACAGGCCTGTTGCAGCGTCATGGCGAAACGGATCGCATGTATTTCGGTCTTATGACCGGTTCTTATGCGAACAACACCTCGGGTGGAGTTTTGCGCAAACAAGTTGGCAGCATCACTGATGAGATTTATACCACCACAAATGGGCGCTTTAAATCTGACGCCAAAGGCATTATTCACACCATCAACAGCATGCGTATTTATGGTTGGAATTATGGTACTACCAGTTACTCCGATAATTGCGGTTGGATCACTAACGGTCCAATGAAAGGTGGTCAATGTGTCGACTGGGGCAACCCTGTTGGCGAAATGATGTATGAAACCCTGCGCTATTTTGCGGGTAAAGGTAGCGGGACATCCTCGTATTTATACTCAGAAAGTGGATCTGCAGATGCCAAGCTCGGCCTAGGATTAGCCTCGTGGAGTGATCCGTATGATGCGGACGATGGCTTCCCCCATTGCTCTAAACCTTTCATGCTGATCCTAAGTGACATCAATCCAACCTTTGATTCCGATGAGTTACCCGGCGTGTATAGCGGGTTTGGCACTGGCTTGACGAATGATCTTCCTGGCACCGGATTCGATGCCGAAGCGGAAGCTGATGCTATTTTCGCGGCAGAAACCATCAGTGGCAATAAATACATTGGACAGAGTGGCTCAATCTTCGATGGAGCCTGTACAGAAAAAGAGATTACTAGTTTTGGTGATATCAGAGGCCTGTGCCCGGAAGAACCGACAAAGGGGGGGAGTTACTACGCTGCAGCCGTTGCAAAATATGGGCATCTCACAGACCTGCAACCAAATGTTGAGGGCAAACAGAATGTGAGCACCTATGCCGTAGGGCTTGCCTCACCTTTGCCACGGATTGATTTAACAGTCGGGGATACCGAGATCACCCTGGTCCCCTTTGGAAAAACAGTCGGGGCAACGCACTCAACTAACCCCACTAAAGTTTGGAAATACTGGCCGACAAACACCATTGTGGACTTCTTTGTTGAAGACTTGGGTCCAACTTCTGGAATTTTTAGAATAAATTACGAAGACGTTGAGCAAGGTGCCGACCATGACATGGACAACATTGTTGTCTACACATACCAGTTAGTTGATGAAAACGACGCAGCCGTTGCCGATCCCGCACTTGCGAAAGCAGTCAATATAACCCTTGAAACCACCTATGCTTCCGGAAATTACATTCAGCATGCAGGATATATTATTTCTGGCACAACATCTGACGGAACCTATCTTGAAGTAACAGACTATGACACTCCCGCTAATAAAGATTTTCTGGTTTTCCTGGATACTCCACCTGGTGCTTCTCCAATTAAGAGCGCAAGTGAAGTTACTCCCCGACGCGATAACCATGGTGATAAACACAATGCCGCGCTGGGAACCTTGCCCAAAAAAACGACGCGTCGTTTTTCCCCTAACCCTAACAGCACCGGCGCTGCAGAGCTCCTGGAAAACCCTCTCTGGTACGCGGCAAAATGGGGGTCTTTTGACGATATTGATAATGACGGCACGCCTAAAAACACTGACGAGAGTAATAAAGAGTGGGATAAAGACGGTGATGGTATCCCAGATACCTATTTCTATGTGACCAACCCCTTACGCTTGGAGCAACAGCTCAACAAGTCTTTTGCATCTATCCTAAATCAGGCCTCCTCAGGCACATCTGTCTCTGTTATCTCAAACGGCCAAGGTGGCGAAGGAGCCATTTATCAGTCCATATTTTATCCCAGCAAAACGGATAATGATGGAAATACCGTAAACTGGGCAGGACAGATACATGGTTTCCTAATTGATGCCTATGGCAACATGCGCGAGGACACAAATGGGAATAAAAAGCTCGATCTGGTCGATGATTACATCATTATTTCAAACGAAGATGGAACCACTCGTAGGTATGCTGACACCGACGGGGATCAAAAAATTGACCTTACCGCAGGTGATACTGATGAGGGTAGCGTTGATCTTGACACTATAAAATATCTGTGGGTGACCACCGATTGGCTAAATGACAGCAATCTGAACACCATAGAACAACGTAATGTCTATATTTCTAACGAGACAAATCGGCACATTTTTACTTGGGTCGATGGCAATAGCTCAGGAGTAGTTGATTCTGGAGAAATTAAAGATTTTGTGTGGCCATCCTCAGCACCGTCCGTGGATGACCTCGATGATATGGACGAATTATATCCATATCTGACCCTCTATCCCTCATTTTGGGATACCCCTGCTGCGATATCTTCATTGTCTTCCGCAGATTTTGATACGTTCCTCGTCGAGCAGACGGAGCGACAGATCAATTTTATTCGCGGCAAAGACTATCTCGACAATGCGGGGAATCCGGTTCCGTTAACCGATGGAACAAATGATATAGTCGGTACGGAAATGCGCTCGCGCTTGTATAATGGAGGGACATGGCGCCTGGGTGACATCACCTATTCGACACCAACCCTGGCAGGACGCCCCGCAGAAAACCTCCATCTAATCTACCGGGATCTAAGCTATGTTCCATTTATTGCAAAATACTGGAACAGAAGACAAGTCCTTTACACTGGGGCCAACGACGGCATGGTGCATGCTTTTAACGCTGGCTTCTATGATCCGACAAGCAAAGGATTTTATACGGACTATTCCGCTGCTACCTATTCAAATTCAACGGGCCCAGCTCTAGGTGCTGAGCTATGGGCCTACGTTCCGTTCAACCTCTTGCCACATCTGTACTGGTTAACAGAGACATCCTATGACGAAAAAAAGCATGTTTATTACGTCGACTTAAAACCCCGGATTTTTGACGCGAAAATATTTACAGAGGAAGAGCAGTGCTCTGACATTTACGATGCTGGCTGTATCCACCCCAGCGGCTGGGGTACTGTAATGGTTATTGGGATGCGTCTCGGCGGCGGCTCAATTATCGCTGATACGAAAAAAGGAGACAGGTCAACAAAACCGGACGGAGATGAACCTATCATGAAATCAGCCTTCATGATTTTCGACATCACTAATCCCGAAGCTCCACCAAAACTATTGGCCGAACTTACAATGCCGAGGATGGGGTTTTCTACCTGCTACCCAACCGTCGTAGCGATGAAAGATGGTAATCATAATGGCATTTTTGAAGACTATAACGAAGGAGCACCGGAATCTGGAGAAAACAGATGGTTCCTCGCTTTTGGCTCTGGGCCAGCTGATGCAAA
>CAYPNO010000248.1:0-3458 GCA_964411865.1 uncultured Desulfuromonas sp.
CCATTACTCACTCCCCCCCCCTGTCCCCAGCTTAGAAGATTGGATCCTGATTTCCAACAGTACCCTTTTGGGTTTATCGCTGATACTGTACAGCGTAGGGCTCCAATTAAAATAAATATTGTCGATTTGGACACCCTGCTTCTGAAACTCCTTTGCTAATTCCATAAAAGCCTCGTGAACATTTAACATTTGTTATCTCCTCCCGTTAGATACCGCACTGTAAATTAGATGTAGGGGAATCGTAAGAAACAGTCCGATAAACCCAAATAAAAACGCCAGAAAATGTAGCATAAAGAATAGTAAGTGTCCCATCGGATCCTCCATCTATAAAGTTATTGTTGGGATACTTATACTACTACCTATGGTACCCTGTCAAGCACTATTTTACTTTTACCGGCAAAGATTCTATATCTTCCCGTTTAATGCGGGTCCGGGAGCCTATTTTATAAGCAGGGAGCTGTCCTTTGTTTATCCAACGGCGTACCGTACTGTCAGCCACACGGAAGTATGCTGCGGCCTCATCCACCCGAAGGTGTGCTTTATTAGGTAGTTGCATCATAGCGGCCCCTCCAACTGTCTGGCCCTGAAATAATACGGGCGCTCTATTTCATAAACCCAACTTTGGCGGTATTCACTCCACCATTTAAAAACAACCATCCCCTCAACAAAAGCCAGAATCCTTAAATTCCTGTGACTATCCCGGTACCTGTCCCCTATTTGCAGTCTCACAATACAAAAATCCCCCTGGTTTCATAGACTGCGGACGCCCCTGTATCATACATGGCCCTGGACATAGCCGTGATAAAGGCAACCCCCCCATCTATCTTGTTTTCGTCCCCTTCTTTAAAAGGAAATATATTATCGTTTTTATCAACCCGAGCGCAGATGTTGGCCATCATCCAGTACGTCACCGGGTTGCCGTCATGATGGAGCTTCCCGGATTTAACCAAAGCCTCTATTTCTTTCATCGGCTCAGATAAATACTGGACCGTCTGCGGGATTTCCACACACTCGATGCCGTCATTCAGCAAATTTGTGATCAACTGCTGTGCGTTCCACGGGTCGTTACAGACCTCACCCCCGCCGTTCTCCGAGCCTGACAGATCGAAGTCTTTGGCATCCTGCCTTATACTTTCCTGTATTGACTCAATGTCAATGCGGGACCCTGGGGTAGCCTCTATATACTCATCGTGAACCCATCCGGCATAATGCGCCAAATCCTCCCCGAACGTCCGGTCCTCCGGTATCCAATATCTGGAGAACAGATAGTAATCGTCCCCCCTTCTGAATAAATACATTTTTGCGGCCACATCTATCTTAGACGCTAAATCCAACCCTATATAACAGGCCTGGCCCTTAAAGTCGCTTAACCGCATGTCAGGGTCGTAGCATTTCTCCCAATCGACCATGTTCATCCATGCTGACCCTGCATTTGCCCACATATCTAAATGCTTGCACTTAATGATGTTCTGCTTTGTTTTATCCTGGAGGGCCGTTTTCAACTGAGCACGCAGGAACCGTTCGGAAACCGACACTCCCATGTTGGGGTTTGCCTTCTTCCAGACGGAAAAATCCGTCCAATCGTCATCGTCATCTATGGTATAGATCATGGCGAATAGACTATCATTCGGTTGAGTCCCATCAAGCATCTTCTCGCATCTTTTCTGGAGGGCATAACATGGGTAGGAGGTATTTGTGCCAGCAGTGGTTACCACCCACAACATGGGTTGGGTCCTGGCCCCCATGCCCGTCTTACCGGTATCATAGGACTCCGAGGTTTTAGACTCATGGAACTCGTCCTGTATCCAGCAGTGAGGGCTGGCACCGTCCCCAGGCTTACCTATAACAGTTTCAAAGCGGGACCCTGAACTCATAGAGTATATGTTACCTGGATTTTTATGAGTCCCCATCATATCTACATCGTATGCAGCCATGAAGTCGCCTTCACTTTTAGCCATTAACCATGCTGGCCGGAATACCTCATATGCCTGCGCCTCTGAACCCGCAGCGCTGAATACCTCCGCACCCAACTCCCCATCGGCAGCGAACATATAAAGTCCTACTGTAGCCACAGCTATAGATTTCCCGTTCTTACGGGGGACCAGCATAAAAACCTCAGTGTAACGGCGGGTGCCATCGGACTTCAGGACCCACCCAAAGGGTGCCCCGTAGCTAAAACACTGCCAAGGCTCAAATTTAAGCTTTGTCCCTGCCCACTTACCTTTGACGTGGGGCATAAGCTGTGCAAAAGACAAAAACCTCTCACACTTATCTTTGTCAAACCGATAAGGGGAGTCCTTATTCTTCAGGTCGTCGAGGTGCATCTGGCACTGTTGGCGCACCTGTAGGCATACGGATATCTTGCCTGACACACAGTCCCGTGCGTATTTGTTGGCCTTATTGGTTAGAGGGTAACGTGGGGCCACTTTTCTGCCTCATTCATAGTTTATTGAACGGATTCCCCGTCTCCTCTTGTTTCTTTGCCACAACTTTTGACCTCTGCGCCGGGGACATCCCGAACTCAGCAGCTAAAGATTGCATTGCTTTACGTGTTTGGTTAATTACACCAACTAAGACTCTCTGCACCTCATTCCCTTTGTCCGAATCATACTTAAACCAGTTCCCACCATTGGCCTTGAACTTCTCCATTTCTTCAACGGCGTCGCTGAACATGCCATAGGCGTTGCAATAGGCCGCCAGCATATCTCCGTCAATGTTGGTGAGAAGGCCACAGTTCACTAACCTGGGGCCTAACATCTTGTAATGCTCCAGGGCTATGCCTTTCAGGAACTCCGGGGGTTCCGGCAACGCCAACGGAGGCTTTGCTTCATGCTTATTTTCTCTTGATTTATCCACTGTGCCCTGAAGAACTTTCAGTGCCGTGGGCTTCTTCGGGTAGGCCACTTTTTGCGCCCCTCCTCTATCTCGTGGCAGTCCCTGCATAGCGCCATAAAGTTATCTGGGTCCAGACGCAACTCAGGATACTTAGCCACAGGTTTTATGTGATGGACCATTGTAGCGGGGGTCAGCCCGACACACCTCTCGCACAGGGGGTGCCTTCGAAGATACATCCTACGTATCTTCTCCCAAGTAGTATCGTACCCACGCTGACGTGGTCCCGGACGATACTTATCGTGGTATGCTCGGGCTTCCCGCCTCCTCGCCTCCTCCTTAGTTGCGCACTCAGCGCACAGCGCATTCCTGGTTAGTTTCCTGCATTTGTTGCAGGGTTTTTTGGGCGTCTCTAACCCTCGGTTTCTGCCACTGGTAGCTCTTGCACTTGGGGCAGACTTTGGGCTTTTCGACGATGGATTTCCACTCGTACCCACATCGTTTACATTCACAGTTCATTATATCTCCCCTATTATTATGATTATACTTAACTACATATACAGTTAAAAAAGAAAAAAGTCAAGTATTTAGGGTCAGCATATGAAGTGCGATAGAGGGAAAAAGTG
>CAYPNO010000249.1:0-1481 GCA_964411865.1 uncultured Desulfuromonas sp.
ACGATGTTGCCGCCCATATCCTCCCTGATCCCGGTATTAAGTTTTTCAGGAGGAGCCTTTACGAGCACAGGATATCTCCCACCCATGCGATAGATTTTCCCATCATTGCCTATCACCAGGTTGTCGATGTTTTCGACATTACTTGCGGGCTTGTCTGTTTTGGGTTCTGCTAAAAGCCCTGGTTGTTCTTCTACAGGCAAGAATTCTTGTGAATATTCAATCATGTTGAAGTTTTTTTTATCGGAATCTTTATTTTTGCCAAAGGTAGATTCAAATAGGGATGTAAAGTCACTTGAACTATTGCCCTCAATGTTGCCCCGGCTGGGAATTTGAGGAACAAGTTTTGTGTCTAATCCCCCCTTGCTGAAAAAGCCACCATCTTTAACTCCTGAAATTTCTTCGATTAATGGGGGGAAGCCAGCGTGCAAGCGAGCTTCATTTACCTGTTCTATATTGGAACCACCTTGAAGCAACTCATATGAAAACTTTAACCCGTCAAGAGCGGCCTTTGCCTGACCAGAATCCGCCCCGCTGTTTTTTATAAGCGCAAGGTCTATATCTCTTTGATATTTAAGATCGGCGGCATCAAGTGTGGATTGTCGATTAAGATCGTTTTCCCCCTTCTTAAAATCTCGTTCAAGCGAACCTTGGCCTGCGGTAAAGTTTCTGCCAATCCGGGCTTGTTCTGCGGAAAAATCCCTACCTTCTTGGGATTGCCTTGCTGAAAAAACTTGTCCGGCCTGTCTTTCTTGCGATTGGAAAGCCTGGTTCCCTGTAATTTCTTCCTTTCTCCAGCCGTGGGCCTGTTTGTTTAAAAAATCCTCCCTGAGCTGGGCCGCCGCAAGTTTTATCCTTTCAAGTTCTGTTTTGTTGTTGTCATGGACGGCCCTAAATCCCCCTGCGCCACCACTACCAACGGCCTGTAATAGCCCTGCGCCCCAATTCATTACATGCCTCCCATGGATTGATCCGTCTGTGGGGATTGTTCGGGTGCATATTGCTCAGGCATGGGCTGTTGTCCCCATCCCTGCATTTTTCTCGCTATTTCTTGCCCCTCAGGTGTCTGCTGTGCCCGTTCAGACATCTCCTGTATCTGCTCTGGTGATAATCTCCCGCTCTTCAAACCCTCATCAATATACAAGGCAACTGCCATACTCCAAGAGTGATTCCGTTCTTCTTCGGACAAAGGATTTATCCCGGCCTTTTCAGCCATGGTCATGATTTCACCCATTAAAATATTGGCTCCGTGAATTTTGGCATCATCGCTGATCTCGACGCCTTGACCTGTAAGCATGTCCTCTAACTGGTTTACAACTCTAAGCGTGATCCTGGCAATGATCGTAACGGGGTTCTCGCTTTCAGATATCGCCTGCATTATCTTAGCTGACTCTTCTTGGGAGTAGATAATTTGCAGCCCGTTGGCTACGAATATATCGAACTGTTCCTGGGTTTGCGGGTCCATGGCGGGCTCTTCCTCTTGG
>CAYPNO010000249.1:1581-3457 GCA_964411865.1 uncultured Desulfuromonas sp.
GTTTGTTCCATCATGCCAAAAGCCCCTTTCTTTTAAGGTTTGCGTTCCATCTGTCCGGCAGTTCTATCTGAAGCTCTGATACTTTGAACTCACCTGGCCTGTTATTTGCTCGGTTAAGGGCAATCTGTTTCTCCTTCCACTGGGCTAATTCTTTCGCCTCATCACTGGATATTTTCGCCGCCCCTACGTTTGAGATGCCCTCAAATACGCCTTGGCCAATGCCTGCCATTACGTTTGATCGGGCCAGTTTTTCACTGTCCGTAAGATCCTTAGCGCTGCCTCCAAAGAAACCCATAGTTTTGCTTAGTAGTCCCTGATTCTGTGCGGCTTGACCTGTTGTGTTGGCGACTGTGTTTGTTGTTGTCGCACCCTGGGCTGCATTGTTTGCGCTTTCTCCTATCTTTTGGGTTACATCTATTGGGGGGGGGGTTGCTGTTGCACTGGTTCCTACATTTGTTGCGGTGCTGGTTCCCGTACTCATTGCAGCATTGATCCCCATACCTACGCCTTTCATTACCCCTCCAGATACGCCACCTATCAGACCACCTCTAAGCGCACCCTTAAGCGGATCTTCTCCTGATATAATGGCAACACCTGCGCCTACTACCGCCCCTACTATCGCCCCGGACACGACAGCTGTTGCTACGGCCCCAGTTACCGCTGCAACACCAGCTGATGCCCCCGCCGCTCCCATCCACCCCACCACTGCCGTCCCTGCTGCCACTGGCATATTATGCCCTCCTCAAAAAATCGTATTTGGAAATGCTGTAAATGATTTGATCGTGTTTTTTAAAATTCTTTAACCAGGAACCCGTCAGTGTACCCTCCTTAACAAAGCTCAAGTCTTTCAAAAGCTGTATGACAAAGCCATTGTATGCAGGGACGATTCCGAGGACCTTAACGTACCCTGTGTGTTTAAATCCCCATACCAAAGCCTCTTTCACCATCTTATGACCGCTACCCCACATTGTAGGCAAGGATGCCATGTGAACCTGACAGGTGATCCCATTCCAGGGCACGATCGATATCAGCCCGGATTCCGTTTCATCAGTCAACCAAATAGACCCGGCCAAATCAGGAACATATGGAGTAGGTGTGCAATCATCAGATATCCAGCCGAACACATCCGGGTGGTTGCAAATTGCGGAGATAAGCTCCTTGTCCTCTGTGACTTTCACCATGGCAATTATTTCCCCACTCTATCCTGTCCGGGTTGTCGGTTCATCCAAGTCTGTGCGTCCCTTTTAGATGGACGAAGAATACCCGACTTCGCAGCGTACCTCCCATAAAGTTCGTATTCTCCACCTGGTTGAAACATTGGGTCCCAATATTTTTGCTTTTCCTGGTAAACTCTCTCTTCTTTCTCTTCTGGAGTCTCTTTCGGGTCTATCTCTTTACCAGTCAGGAGGCCGTTACTATTATCTGGCACATCGTCGTTGCCCGTTAAAAGGCCGCTGCCTGGCTTTTCCTTAAAAGGCTCCAGATAACTATCAAGATTTTGAAGAGTTACTGGATTATTCGGATCTTCTATCTGGTCTGCCCAATACTTTATTCCCTCAAAGTCACCATCCCTACCAAAAACCGCGTTATATCTGGCGTTAACCTTCGATTGGGTTGGAGTAAAATCTGGCTTTGTGTCAACGGGCTTACTCGTACCTCCACCAAGGAGAGCCATGGTGTGTGCAATGCTTTTTTCATAAGTCGTCGTAGCGTTGGCGTAACCAGCTCTCTTTGCAGCTTCATCCAGATTGGGGTCCCGAAGTATGTTTTGAACGTCTATTGAATATTGAAGGCCTGCATCCGCAATGGCATTCATTGCAGACGTTCTTTCAGCAGACGTTATGTTCGCATTGTTGATCCGTTCCTTAGCGGCCAA
>CAYPNO010000250.1:0-3437 GCA_964411865.1 uncultured Desulfuromonas sp.
TGGAACAGGATGAATACTCTGATGAAGTCTGGGAAATCCTGGGTGCCCTGGGATGTGATCCTCGGGAGGATGCTGAGGAAGAGGATGCTGAGGAAGAGGATGCTGAGGAAGAGGATGCTGAGGAAGAGGCCGACGAAGCAGTTGAAGAGGCTATGGAGGACACCCTGGTGGAAGATTTCAAAGCGGCCAAGAAATTGGCCGAACTGAAAGAGCTGGCCCAGGAATGGGAATGTTTTGCCAACCTGGATCTGGATTCTTATGCTGGTCTTCAGGGTCCCAAGAAACTCCGGGCCGCAATGCTGGATTGTATGCCGGATGAAGTCCGGGAGCAGGTTGAGCCGAAACCGGCTGCAAAAGTGGACAAACCGGCCAAGGAAAAGAAAACCAAAGCTCCCAAAGGTCCGGGGGTTATTGCCACCATCGCCACCGCCATTGAAGAGGCAGGTGAAAACGGGATCAGTAAAGATGAAATCCTGGAAAAGCTGGTTGTGGCATTCCCGGATCGGGAAGCGGATCGGATGAAAAAGACCATCAATGTCCAGGTCCCTGCCCGCATCAGCAAAGAGAAATTCAAAGTCGGGGTCGAAAACGGCCGGTATTTCAAGGAATAATCTATGAAACATGTCATCGGACTTTCCGGTGGAATGGATTCAGCAACCCTGCTCGGATACCTGTTAGAACAAGGGTCCGAGCAGGTTCATTGTTGTTCTTTCTATTATGGATCAAAACACGGTCAATGGGAATTGGAAGCAGCCAAGAATGTGGTTCAGTATTATCAATCGCATTCCTTTCCGGTACAGCATCATCAGATTGATATCTCCGGTGCTTTCAATGAATTCAAATCTAACCTACTACTTTCTGGAGAAGAGATTCCGGAGGGCCATTACGAGCATGAGAGCATGTCAAAGACGGTTGTTCCAGGAAGGAATCTAATATTGGCTTCCATTATGGCGGGCCTGGCAGAATCTGTTGGAGCAGGGATTGTAGCCCTGGGAGTACATTCTGGGGATCATCATATCTACCCGGATTGCCGGCCTCGGTTTATTCGATATTTGGATTCAGTTATTGGTGCTTCTTCAGATGGAAAAGTAATTGTGCGTGCACCTTTCTTGGATTTGGATAAAACGGAAATCCTAAAGATAGGATTCACCAAGGTTAGGGTTCTGGTTCCTTATCATCTGACTCGGACCTGCTACAAAAACCAAGCTCCAAGTTGCGGGCGCTGTGGTTCATGTTCCGAGCGTCTTGAGGCGTTTGCCAATATCGGGATGAAGGATATTATTGAATACGAGGAGTAACCTATGAAAAAAACGGTTTTAACCTGGGGGGATATAGAGACCTCCATCTCAGCCTTAAACTTAAAAAATCAAAAGGTATACGGCGTTCCAAAAGGGGGGATGATAGTTGCGGGCCTGGCAAAGCAGGCCTTCCCAGAGATTACGCTGGTTACAAACCCTTGGGAAACCAAACCGGATATTATTTTGGATGATTTGATCGATTCCGGAGCTACCCAAATCAAGTATGAAGATGAATTCCCGGATGTCGAATTCCGCGCCCTGTTCGACAAACGCGATATGGATGGAAATCCCTGGTTGGTTCTCCCCTGGGAAGCAGATCATCCTGCCGGGGAGGAATCTGTAGAACAGAATATCGTCCGGATGTTGGAATACATCGGGGAAGACCCTAATCGAGAGGGCCTGTTGGACACCCCGAAACGGATAGTCAAATCATGGAATGAGTTGTTCGCCGGGTATAACCAGGACCCCAAGGAATTACTCCGCCATTTCGATGCGGAAACATATGACCAGATTGTCCTGTTGAAAGATATTGAGCTTTATAGTATGTGCGAACATCATCAACTCCCGTTCACCGGGATTGCTCATGTCGCCTATATCCCTGACAAACGGGTCATCGGTATTTCCAAGCTGGCCCGGTTGGTAGATATCTATGCCAGACGATTGCAGATTCAGGAACGGATCGGGGAGCAGGTCACCGGATTTCTGATGAACGAACTCGGGGCTCAGGGGGCTGCTTGTATTATCGAAGCCTCCCATATGTGCATGAGAATGCGGGGATGTTCCAAGCAAAGAAGCATCATGGTTACCAGCAGCCTAAAAGGCCTCTTTTTCGATAAACCAGAGGCCCGACAAGAATTGATGCTACTTATCAAATAACATAAAGGGGATGGCGGGAAATGGGTTTTGGATTGAATAAGAAAACCGGCTGGGCAATGGCCTATCTCATAAGCATCATCATTGCCAATTTATTTGTCATCTGGTTTGGGATAGTCCATGTCGCCGGGCTTACTTTTCCGGCTGGGGTTGTTTTTGTCGGGTTGACTTTCTCTTTCAGAGATTATGTTCAGCGGTACTGGGGAGACTGGGCTTGCTGGATCTGGATGTTATTGGCCACTGCAATTACTTTTTATTTTAACAAGCAGATTGCAGTGGCTTCCGTATCCGCTTTTGTTATTTCTGAGGCTGTGGATTGGTTTGCTTTTAAGACTTTAAAGATGCCTTTCCGAAAACGGATCTATATCTCGAATCTGTTTTCATGCCCCTTGGATTCCATTATTTTCGTATCCATTGCATTTGGTTGGTATTGGCCTGCTATATGGGGGCAGGCAGTTCTCAAGTACGCTTCTGGTCTGCTGGTTCTCCCTTTCATTAAAAACAGGTAACGCTATGTATATCTATCTTGCCGGGACCCCTGGTATAAAGTCAAGAGAGAGAGAGAGTGGCAGACCAGAATCAAGCGGAGGCTGCTTTCTTTCTGGGATATCAACCAAGATGCCTTCAATGTTCCATATGCTTTTGAATTGATAAAAGAGAGTAAGAATGAAAATCTACTTGGCGGGAAATACCCCGGATCGAGTCCCAGAGGAAAAGAAGTTTGAAAGCATAGGACTGACCCCAAACAGATTACTTGCATATATATATATAGTCAATGACACCGGGGTCAGATCCATCTTTAATTTTTTGACAAAAAGAGACCCAGATGCGTATAATAATGGCAGGAGTTCCGGGTGGCGGAAGCCCCGGTGAATGCAAGAGAGAGAGAGAACTCGACCGGTTATGGAATAAAAGACTCCATTCCTACTTCCATTTAACTGTTACAAAAGGAAAAATAATGAAGAAAGAGGGCAAAAACAAAGTAGATCTTTTTCTGGATTCCGGGGCGTTCTCAGCAGAAACCCAAGGGGCAAAAATCGATATCCAAGAATATATTGATTTTATCAAGGAGCACCAGGATGTCATCGAAGTATATGCCAACCTGGATGTTATTGGGGACCCAGTCGGGACCTGGAAAAACCAGAAGATAATGGAAAGAGCTGGTCTATCCCCTCTTCCTACTGTACATTACGGAACTGATCTAAAATGGCTGAAGCGGTATTTGTCTGCTGGCTACGATTACATAGCACTTGGTGGTATGGTTCC
>CAYPNO010000251.1:0-3432 GCA_964411865.1 uncultured Desulfuromonas sp.
GCCGTCTTGAAGAGTAGCAACCAAGCCTTAAATGAAACCGTGCGGTCTTTGAGGGTCTGGAGATCGCTCCTTTAAAGGCGGAGATCCAGACCCTCAAGGATCAGATTTCTGACTTTGGTCGTACCGAAACGCAGGAGTAGGTGGTGATTGCAGAATAGCAGACCGTGGAGGGACGAATGAACAAATTTAGATATGGGATGGGCCTCGGTGGTGGAGGTGACAACGGGGGGCGTGCGAGGTCCAGCGCACCGACAGGTGTCGCATCTCCAGTAGACAATCGAGGTAGGCGATCCGGCTCAGGCTTTAATGGTAGATCACTTGCCGGAACTCGTGGTCCATCAATGGGTAGTGTGGGGATGGGTAGGCACGGCGGCACGGCTGGGCGTGACGGAGGGGGAGGCGCGGGCGACGGAGGTGGTGACGGTCACGGCGGTACGAGCTGTAGCAGTAGCGGGAGCGGCATGAGTAAAAACGTTACAGCTAAAAGTGAAAATATTGATTTAAGAATTATTCCGTATGTTGAAATTGATGGTACGAGGACATACTCAGACACTGAAATCATGAAACTATTTAATCGTGTAGTGGAAGATGGAATTTACGATACTGTTTTTTATGAGGGTTCCATATCTACATGTGAAGATTTTCTTTGCACCATGAAGGGGGCAAACAATCATTTGTACGTATTGGATGGCAACTCCGAAACATATGGGTTTGTTTGGCTAAATAGGTTTGAGGGAAGGGCTGCGCACCTTCACTTTTGCACGTTTAAGAACACATGGGGGTCAGGCTTAAGCGTTGGTATTGGCAAAAAAGCGCTATTGGAGTTAATTAACCTTCAAGACAAAAAGGGCAATTATTTTTTTGATCTGTTTGTGGGTTGGTTGCCGCTATGGAATGCCCACGCAATTAATTTTGTTCATAATTGTGGAGCAAAGAAATTAGGGGTTGTCCCTAACGCTGTTTTTAATAAAACAATAAATCGCAGTGAGTCCGCATGTTTTGTTTATTTTACAAGGGAGGGTTGCGCCAGTGAAGATATATGAAATGGTTAAGATAGATATATACACCGGTGAAATAATAGATGAGAGCTTTTATGAATATACGGGAGCTGTTTCAGAGTGCAAGGGCGGCGGGTCTGGCAGCTCTGTCGATAGGGACTATAACGCAAGAATGGCTAATATTGCAGAAAGCCAGCAAGAGATGGCACAAAATTATTTTGACTGGTACTTGTCAGATTATAGGCCCATGGAGGAGGCTCAAATAGCTTCAAATATGAAGCTTATTCCACAGCAGACAGCGCTTCAATCTGCTGAGATAGAAGCTGCAACAAGCTTGATCCCACAGCAGACAGCGCTTCAAAAAAGCCAAATTCAAACTGCAATTGGGTTATTACCCCAACAGGCTAAGGGCAAGGATGCTTTTTACCAACAGGCAATGAGCGGGATAAACGTAAACCAGCGTGCAGATCGTGCGCAGGCAGACGTTGCCCATGCGTTTGCGGGGACCATGGATGCTGCGAACCGCCAGCTTGCAAGGAGGGGTGTTGGTCCAGACAGTGCGGCATACCAAGGACAAATAAACGACAACGCAATTGAACGGGCAAAAGCTATGGGTGGGGCAAGAACGTCAGCACGCATAGGTGCAGAACAAGAAAACTTTAGCAGACTACACACTGCATTTGGAGGCATTTAATGTACCAGGTCCAAAACCCAATAAACACAGCAATATCTGGCATGGGTCAGGCATCCAATACTTTTGGCGCTATGACAAAAGCCGGGCCCCAAAGACCCGGGCCAACGGCAGGAGGGGCAGTAATGAGTGGTGTTGGCGGAGCTGCAACGGCTAGCGCTCTCGGTTCTGCAATGGGAGGGGCCGCCGGGGGGTCCGTTGGTGGACCCCCCGGCATGGTCGTGGGTGCTCTTATGGGTATAGGGTCGTATTTGCTTTCATAAGGAGACATTATGTCTGATAGATGGGGTAGGGTAGGGTTTAACGATTGGATGGGGGCAGCTCAAGCTATTAGCGGATTTCAGAGGGTGAACCAAAGGAATAACGAACACAGACAGAAGCAGGCCGACCAAAAGCTATACCAAACGGCTCTTGGTGGTCTTGCGGAAACCGGGAGCATACCTGAAGGCACAAGGCCGGATATTGCCATTGGCGCAAAACAAACACATGCTGCGGGGCTATCGGCGGACAAGGCTATAGCTGATATAAAGAAAGAGAGTCTAATCCAGGAGAGATTAAACAACCTAATTTCATGGAAACAAGCGAATCCAAAGAAACCCTGGGACGACGCACCTCTTAATCTTTACCCTGGAGCAGAAGGTATGGCGGCCTACTCTCTTGCGATTGACAAAGAGACTCAGACAGAACAAGGAAAAGCAACCCTAATGAAAAGTCGGGCTGCTCGGGTAAGATCCGCATTCGAGCAGTTTAACGACCTAAGACAATACATAAATACATCCATGGCCTCCGGGGAGACGAAAAACGCTGTGAATGCTATTGAGAGGCTATCCGAAGACTTACCTATCCCGTATAGAGTAAAAGGTTTTAACGACGACACGCAAGAGTTTGACATCGAGTATCTTGACAGCCATACGGGTCAACACCAGAAATCTGAGAAAATTCTGCTGAAAGACGTTTTGCAGCAAATTCACAACACTGGCGAAAAAGAGTTCGTTGGCTCGATGGCTCAACACATGGAGACCGTTCGTCAAGGGAATCTTGAGTACCGACAAAACCCTATTCGTGGCAAGGGGCATAACGGTAGGGAGTACCTGATTATTCCGCAGAAGAAACCACAAGACCCCAAAAGAGTGGATATTGAGGTTCGTGACGCTAAGACAAATGAAAAAATAATGTTTGACTCCTGGGAGTCTCTAAACAACGCAGGGATTGTTAGAGAAGATCTTGGTCGAGACAAAAAGCTTGCAGATATAAATAAAAGCAACCAGATAGATGATAGTATTAAGCTGACAAGGCAGTTTAAGGCCGACCTTGCTTTCGTCCTTACTCCTTTTGCAAAGCCAGGGCTTGATATGTCCGCAATGTTTAGCGGTGATGACCTTACGGAGCCAGCAAAGAACGCCTTGGAGTCAGCGATCTCTTTTTATGAACGCAACAGCAAAGATCCAAGCCTATCTCCCCAGGACAAAATGAAGCTTCAAAAGGCAGAGGATGCCATAAGGCTTTACAATCATATGTCTCAGACCGTTCGCAATAGATATGTTCTCGGGGATAGCAGGAGCGGCCCAGCACCCACAGCGCTTGGCTCACTGAAAGGATCTTCGCCTGTAGGACTGGCCACAGGGGACATCCAGGATTATGGCGAAGAAACCCAGTCTATCGGCGGAGAGCAGCCTCCGATGTCAGGAGCAAAACAAGCCCCAGATGGGAATTGGTATATAGCAGACCCCAATAGACCAGGAA
>CAYPNO010000252.1:0-3424 GCA_964411865.1 uncultured Desulfuromonas sp.
TTATCAAAAAGTTGAAATAGAATTTAACGGCCAGCCCTTAATCATCGAAACCGGTAAGATGGCACGCCAAGCTGACGGTGCTACGGTAGTTACCTATGGCGAAACTAAAATCCTATGTACAGCAGTATCGGCAAAAACGATGCGCCCCGGACAAGACTTTTTCCCTCTTGTGGTGAACTATCAGGAAAAATTTTATGCCAGTGGCAAAATCCCTGGGTCATTTTTTCGCCGCGAGCGTGGTTCCACCGAGCGCGAGACCCTTATTTGCCGCCTTATTGACCGCCCGATGCGCCCTCTTTTTCCTAAAGGGTATCTGAATGAGACCCAGATTATGCCCTCAGTTGTTTCGGCAGACTGTATTAACGATCCCGATACACTAGCAATTTTGGCTGCATCAGCATCAGTTGTGGTCTCCGATATTCCTTTTGCTGGTCCTATAGCAGCGGTACGTGTAGGCAGAGTTGAAGGTGAGTTTATTGCCAATCCCACCATCGAGCAAACCCAATTAAGTGACATTGAAATTGTGGTTGCCGGTTCGCGTGATGCGATCATGATGGTAGAAGGTGAGGCGAATCTGGTAAGCGAAGATGAGATGCTCGAAGCGATTTTCTTTGGGCATAGAGCTATTCAGCCGCTTATTGATATGCAGGAGAAATTGCAGGAACTTGTTGGGGTTGCTAAGCGTGAGTTTGTTCTGCCTGAAGTTGATACTGAGCTTGAGCAGCGTGTTACCGCAGTGTGTGAAGAGAAGATAGTTTCAGCAGTTAAATTGCAGGTAAAGCAGGAGCGTTATGCTGCTCTGAGTGAAAACCGCTCTCGTGTTCAAGAACTGCTTGCGGCAGAATTTCCTGAGCGTGCTAATGAGATTAGCGCTGTTATTGGTAGTGTGGAAAAACGTGTTGTACGTCAAATGATTCTGCATGATCGAATTCGCATCGACGGTCGCGACATGAGCACGGTTCGTCCTATTTTCAGTGAAGTAGGGATTCTGCCCCGCGCCCATGGTAGTGCTTTATTCACACGCGGTGAAACCCAGGCACTGGTAGCGACTACCTTGGGGACTGCTAGCGACGAACAGCGTATTGATAATATTCAGGGGATGGATTTTAAGAAATTTATGCTGCACTATAATTTCCCTCCATTTTGCGTGGGAGAAACTAGCATGCGTTTGTTTCCCGGACGCCGTGAAATTGGACATGGGATGTTAGCGGAGCGTTCTGTCTCTAAAATTCTACCTGAGTTTGATGATTTCCCGTACACCATTCGCATCGTATCCGACATTTTAGAGTCTAATGGTTCATCCTCTATGGCATCGGTTTGTGGAGCTTCCCTCTCCCTTATGGATGCAGGAGTTCCTGTTAAGAAGCCTGTCGCTGGTATTGCGATGGGACTCGTCAAGGAAGGTGAGGCTGTTGCGGTTCTTTCCGATATCCTCGGCGATGAAGATCACTTGGGAGATATGGACTTCAAAGTTACTGGAACTGAAGATGGTATTGCAGCTCTGCAGATGGATATCAAGATAAATGGAGTGACGCGCGATATCATGCACACGGCGCTGGAGCAAGCACGCGAGGGTCGGTTACATATTCTGGATAAAATGGGGGAAGCCCTTGAAGCCGCACGCGCGGATCTTTCACCTTACGCGCCACGTATTACAACTGTCTATGTTAAGCCGGATCAGGTTCGAACAGTTATCGGTGCTGGTGGAAAAACAGTGCGCGCAATCATTGAAGCGACCGGATGCGGTATCGACATTGAAGACGATGGACGCATCAACATCTCCTCAGCAGATGGTGCTGCGGCACAAGAGGCAGCTCGTATGATTAGTGAGTTGACCCAGGAAGCTGAGGTAGGCAAGATCTACAATGGTACCGTAAAGAAAATTATGGATTTTGGTGCTTTTGTAGAGATTTACTCCGGCACTGATGGGTTGGTTCATATAAGTGAACTGGCAAAAGAGCGCGTGCGTAACGTTACAGATATTCTCAATGAAGGCGATGCTGTCCGAGTCAAGTGTATCGGAGTAGACCGTCAGGGTAAGATCAAGCTCTCCCTTAAAGAGGCGCAGGAAGATGATGCAAAACAGCAGGACTAGTTGCTTGGTGTAACTTAGCCACTAAATAACAGGCTGGCAGGTACGCAGTTCGCGATAGCTCTACTGCGTACCGCCTTGGTTAGGGTGAAGTCCCTGAGATTTCTTTTTTAAGAGATGGCAGGGACTTTGTTGTTTATAGCCCCGTATGATTTTTAACCTATCATATTGGGTGTGTGTGATAATATCAGGCTGGTTGACACCAGCACAGTTGGGTTGCACAATACACATGATTACACTTAATTATCTCTATTGTAACGACAGTGACAGATAGCAATGAAAGGCGGCTTGTGGTGAAAAGGACAACGGTAGAGCTCAAGTGCCTCCATCCAGATGCAGTTGTACCAGAGTATAAAACCGCGCAAGCGGCAGGAATGGATTTGTGTGCCTGTTTAGAACAGGTTTTACGCCTTGAACCCGGTCAGCGTGCTTTGGTTAGTACCGGGATCTCACTCGCGCTACCGCTGGGTTTTGAAGCACAGATCAGGCCTAGGTCAGGGTTGGCACTGAAACACGGGATTTCATTGGTAAACAGCCCAGGCACCATTGATGCGGACTATCGAGGTGAGATCAAGATAATATTGATAAACCACGGTGATGCCTGTGTTGAGATTCAAAGTGGAGATCGGGTTGCACAGATGGTTGTTGCCCCTGTGGCCAGAGTGGATTGGCATCGGGTGTCTGAATTGAGTATAACTGATCGTAATGAAAATGGATTTGGACATACTGGGGTACGTAGATAAGCTTTTACCTTAACTAAAAATATTTTGCACCTTAACAGGAATTACGATGGAACAGGACACGCTACATACATATCCCTGTGAGTACACGTTTAAGGTTTTCGGTCTTGCTGAGTTGCGTGAGACCTTGATCCCACAGGTGTACGCAGCAGTGAGTCAGGTGGTTGGGGGGATAAGGGAGGACAGAGTAGGCCAACGCTGCAGCAGCGGGGGAAATTATTTCTGTATTTCTGTCAGGGTCAAGTTGCACAATGAAGAACAACGCCGCAGGATTTATACCCTGCTGCAAAAGTTGGAGGGGGTTCGATATATATTATGATGCTGAGTATTAATCCGGAAAATCCACAGCGGCGCCTGCTTGATCGTGTAGCTGAATGTCTGCGTAAAGACGGGGTGATCGTTTATCCTACCGATACGACTTATGGAATAGGGTGTGATATTTACAACAAAAAGGGTATAGAGAGAATTTATCAGATCAAACAGCGCGATAAGCGCAAGCCTTTTTCTTTTATCTGCCCTGATCTGGCTACTATAGCCAGTTATGCAAATGTAAGTAATTTTGCTTTTAAAATCATGAAACGCCATCTTCCCG
>CAYPNO010000253.1:0-3417 GCA_964411865.1 uncultured Desulfuromonas sp.
TTTTTGGCACTTCCTGAGGGTATCCAAAACGGGCGTAAGCTTCTATTACATGGCTATCCTTGATGTTGTCATGAAGCAAATCAAGGTTTTCTCGGTTATCTGTAAAAACACGAATCCACTCAAAACCATGTTCAGGTATGGCGATAGCGAACTTGCCAGGATTCTGCTTAAATACCCCATGCAAGATACGCATGACTGCACCTGAGATGATGGGGCGGGATAACCCCCCGCCCCCTTGCTCTATATCAATAGTCACAAAATGTTCTGGTCGCATCTTTGCTCTCCTTGTTACTTCGTTTTTTCTGACTCCGAATAAATCCCGCCACGAATTAGAGAGGCAATCATAAACATTCCAGCATCACTATCGGGCTCAATAGTGTTAAGGGTTCTAGCATAGGTAAAGGATGAATCTTTTTTGTCTCGGTAAAAGCAATCGTCCGCCAAGTTAGCGCCGATAGGCTCAACAGGTATAGGTCGACCAACCACGGCAAAGTCTACATACCATGTATCGATGGTACGCAAGGCATTGTTGATTTTCTGGTCTCGTAGCGCTGCATGGCCCATCTTTTTGATTCCGGTATTATCAAAAAATTTAGTTTCAGGATGGCCGACATAATAAAGAGAACGAGCAAACCCCTTAGGTTTGTTTTCGATGTAGTTTTGAGAGCAGAACACTTCGTATTCGCCTTCTATACCAAAGTCGAACACTGCTCTGATGTTAAGTCCGACATTGCTGTTGCCAAGCATCCCGTCTGCAATCACTTCTGCGACACGGAGTTCTTCAGAGGTGTAATTGTCAAAATTGTTCAGGCTGACTTTCAGGGCATTCAAATCTTTTACTATTTCTTCCCCATCAGCACTTACGCTCACTGCTACATTCCTTGCGTAAATCCGGTTTCGCCACAACCAGCGTGCGTTCAAAATATTTCGTGCGTAACGTCTTGCGACCTCTTTCAAACCTTTACTGCCTTCGCAATCCTCACCCTTAGCCTTTTCGATGAAAGAGTTTAGGCTCCCCTTAAATACTTTTAGTGACTCTTTGTCTTTAGAAGACAGGGCGAATAACACTTCTTCCAAATCTAGGAATCGAATAGAGAATTGAGCGACAACAGCGCTTGCGGCATGACTTTTTCTGGCGCTATCTGTTTCCTGTATGTTGGAAACATTTGTTTTTGCTGTAGGGCTGTTCACGTTCTGAGTGCCACGGATTCCGTGCCGCACGACATATAAAGGATATTGTTCGTCATCTATCAGGTTGTAAAGAAGCCCATCGGACATAACCACCCCACGTTGAAAACTCAGAGTTCCTGGCAGTTGTTTGAGTTTTTTCATTTCTTTACTCATAGTTCTTTTTCTCCTTTAGTTTGAGTTACAACGAAGCACTTATCGTTTAGCCACTTATATTCCCAGAAGGGCAAGTCACCTTTATGGTGACGCATTGAAACGTATTGCACCGGTCCCACCAGCGGTTCCGCAAAGGCATGTGGGTATTCCTGACCGTCACTGCCTGCTCTTGCATTTTCTCGTTCAGCAAAATCAGTAATCATGGCGTAGCCTAGGACTGTGGGTACTAACCACGGATGCTTACGGGTTAGTTTTGGCTTTTTACGTGTATCTTCTGCCTCAGTTTCTACGTCTTCACCTTTGACTTCCATTGCTATTAGATGTTCAATAAGGTCGTCTAGGGGTTTGTCGCTGTCCTCTAACAGGTCGGTTCGTTCGATTATCCAAAAACCCGTTTTTGGCAAGGCTTTCAGAAGATCATCCTTGGATTCATAAACCATCATTCCTTTTTCTTGAAAGCTAACGACTTGACCTCCTGCTATCCTTGCACTACGTAAAAATCGCAAAACATCCCTGTTTGAAAAGCCCTGGCTGAACTGCAAAACCAATGATGCCGTTAAGTGTGTAGATGCCGTTGGTTGCAGCGATGGGGCCGGTCCCTTCGCGGTGCTGGCGTTGTCTCCCTTGTCAATCAACATTGCATTGCGTCGTTGATGCAAAAGAAACCTCCCTTTTGCCCACTCACCACACATCTGATGATCATGATGAATTATGGCTACCGCATCCGGAATTGCGCCTATACTTCGGCCAAGGTTATGGCAGAACATATTGATTGCCATTACTGGCGCAGCGTTAACAATCCATGCGGCGCTATGGGCATTAGCATTTTGGATGCTTATGCGTGGAATCAGTAAATATCTTCGCACCTCTAAATCACCTCCTTTATCCAATCTTGAAATTTATGTTGTTTGTAAATAGCTATCCCCATTTTTTCCTCGGTATCAGAGAACACAAAGTCGGCTATCTGTTTTGCCATGTGTTGGGCAAATTCATCTATCCACGCCTGATCTCGCAGTTTCTCGTCTATAACGCCTGCAGGTACACTTGCGACGTTTTCCGACACAAGCCCTTGCTGACTTACTGGCAAGACTTTTTCGTTTTGCAATAGAATTTCTCGCGCCCATTCACCTTTCTTCAATATTTGCAAAACAATGTGCTGAACAATCCCTTTTTCCTGTTCTTTTAAACGCAGGTTGGTGGGTATTCCATCGGGGTATTTAGCCAGCAGAGCGAGTTTCCACTTGCGATAGTCCTGCATGATTATTTCAGATGGGTGTAAGGATACGCCCTTGTAGAAGATCGAAAAGGCTCTTGAGGTCTGCTTGTCTTCTGTGGGTGACATGAACATTAAAGGCCTGTGCAATGATCGTGTATGTCTACCGGAGTTTTGTGGGTTGGCCCCTCCAAAACCCATGTGAACACCACGAAGTTTTCTGACTTTTTTCCCATGTTTCGCTTCTGCGTTGTCGTTAGCAGTTTTGATTTTTTGGTCTATAAGCTGACAGAAAGTAGTGCTACGCAGAGGCGTTACCCCAACATATTTTGTTTCTACCGAATCCGGTGCGGGGAAAAGTAGTTGGCGCAATCTTGGGCTTACATAGTCGGTTCCTACATCAAGGTGAGAGTTGGAGAGGTTGTGATAATCAGCAATTATTTGCTCTACCTCTTCTTTCGATCCAGGGATTTGACTCCTTGTTTCTGGATCAAGACACCACTCTATTTGTTTTAGTATGCGCTGATCTACAGAGCTTACGTATTCAAGCCCTACATTCTCTCTGGTTGTCTGTAGGCACACATAAGGCAGCGTCAGCTTTTCATCACTACCAAGGCGAATCCCACCTGCTCTTGCATTTGAATTAGTGGCCTTGGTGCTAAAATGCACCGCAGAGTTAGATAAAAATTCCTGATAATCTGCAATGTCGATATCTTTCCATTCTTTGACTATCTTTTGAGCTAGCTCCTTAACTAGTTTCTCATCGTCTTGCGCCATGTTTCTGCTCCTTTCATTGTTTTGTCTTGCGTGAAAAGCCAAATGATCTATCAAAGACAATCTCAATGTTATCGTTGCCGATT
>CAYPNO010000254.1:0-3386 GCA_964411865.1 uncultured Desulfuromonas sp.
GGGCAGATAATTACCCTTGCTGAGTTGCACTTGGCCGCCAGACTAAATGACAACGGCCTACAGGTTTCTCCTCTGAAGCTGCGCGATTTGCTGGTGGTAATCGCACCGTCACCAGCTGACTCTGCGCTCTGTGAGCCTAAAGCAGCTGTTGCGGATATTCTAGTCCTGCCCGAAATTAACTTACCCTTGGCTATCGCGCTGGATGGTTTGGATTTGACCAACGCGCAGATTCGTCAGGCTGAGACCGAATACCTGATTCAACACTTACATTTGTCGGCGCGCGCTGCTGGTTCAGAGGTTGAGATTACAACCCTGGAAATTACCACCCCAGAAGTCTCGTTGCAGACCCAAGCGCAGGCCCGCTTAGCCGCTGATTATCCTGTGTCTCTGCAGGCCCATGCCCGCCTCCTTGAACTGCCCCCCCTGAGCGGACTTGCTGTCCAACTGACTTTAAGTGGATCTGTTGGCGATATTGCGCTTGATCTCAGCACAACTGGCCCAATTACAGCCCAGTTGCAGGCGCAGGCAAAACTTCTTGACCCGCTTTTACCGTTTGCGGCACACCTGTCTTGGCAGGATTTAAACTGGCCTGTCCAGCAACCCGTCTGGCATGCTGAGCGGGGGCAGCTTGAAGTTAGCGGGTCGCTTGAAGGCTATGCTTTACAGCTTTCCGGCGGGGTAAAAAGTGAACCATATCCGGATATCGCATTTGTCGCCACAGGGGAGGGAGATGTGCACCAGCTGAGGCTGGACTCTTTGAGCGTGGAAGCACTTGAGGGGTCAGCCGAGCTTACTGGCTTATTGCGTTGGGAGGATGATCTTGTCTGGCAGGGGGAGCTGTCCTTCCAGCAGCTTAATCCGGCAGAGCTGGTTGCTCAGCTGCCAGGACAGCTTTCCGGACGGCTGAACACAGAGTTTTTGTTGCACGATGACAGCTGGGACCTGCGTGTACAGCAGATTGAGGTAGATGGCAAGCTGGCGGGGCAGCCCCTACGCTTGAGCGGGGGAATTCAGGGCATGCAGAGTGGTGACTGGCAGATTTCGCAGCTGCAACTCCATAGTGGTGCCAACCGCCTGGCAGTCAATGGGCAAATTAGTGAGGAGAGCAACCTTACGGGTGAACTTGAGATTATCGATCTGCAGACCTCGCTTCCTCAGGCAAGTGGGACTGCAAGGGGAGAATTCAACCTCTCTGGCAGGTGCGAAGCGTTACAGTTGGAGTTTTCCCTCGCGGCCGAAAATCTAGCGTATGCCGAGCAAAAAATTGAGTCTCTGGCTTCCGATGTGCAACTGGCTTTTACCCCAATGCCGCAAGGTTCAGTGCGCATTAAGGCGGCAGGGATGGCTTATCGGGGGTTCTCTTTTGCCGCGCTTGATGTGACTTTTTCCGGCGACAGCACCGCCCACAGCCTGGCGTTAGACTTACGCGGGGAGGAGTTTTCAGGCAACAGCAGCCTTAAGGGGCAGCTGGTTGAGCAACTCTGGTCTGCTCAATTGCAAACCAGCTGGGTGGAAACGCCGCTCGGGCGCTGGAGCTTGGATGTCCCTTTCGATATTAACTACGATTTTGAACACCAGCGCGCGGTCATAGCCAAACATTGTTGGCGCTCCGGCGATGCCAGCCTGTGCTTGAATGAAGCGGCCGAGATCGGTGAAGCAGGGCAGCTGAGCATCAGTCTACAGGACTTTTCTAGTCCGCAGTTGGCCGAGCTCTTACCTGAGGGATTGACGTGGCAGGGGAGTCTTGCTGCCAACGCTGATGCGCGTTGGACGCCGGAACAGAAACCTCGGATCGATGCGGAACTCGTGACCGGCAGTGGTAGTTTTAAAATTGTTCAGGGTGGAGAACAGCTACGAATGGACTACCAGCAGCTCAAGTTAAGCGCGGTGCTCGATGAAAACTCCGCTCAGGCAACGCTGCTACTGCGCTCAGAAAAATTCGGCGAAGGCGATATCAGCCTGCAGCTGTTTCCATATCAGGAGGAGAAACCCCTCCAGGGAGAGTTTCGCCTCTCCGACCTGCAGCTAGATGTCCTGCAGCCTCTGATTGATCCTCTAGAAAAAATCGCTGGCACCGTTAGCGCTGCTGGAAGCATCTCGGGTTCATTGGAACAGCCACAGTTGTCTGGAGCGCTATCTTTGCGTAATGGTTACCTTGGTGGCAAGGTTCTGCCGTCCGATGTCGAGCAGGTCAACCTACAGATTGACCTGGAGGGTTATGAGGCGCGACTTGCCGGTGACCTGATGTTCGGGGAGGGGCGTGCGCGACTGGCCGGTGCTGTCTCGTGGCAGGAGACTTCACCAACCGGTTGGCTGACCTTACAAGGAGAGCGACTTAAACTCATCCTTGAACCGGAACTTAGACTGCTATTCAGTCCGGATCTGCGTTTCGACCTGCAACCGGAAGGGCTCTTTCTGACTGGCGGGATCCTCGTCTCCTCTGGCCAGATCATGGTTAAAACCTTGCCTCAGGGGGCGGTGCGGCTTTCGGACGATGTGGTGATCTTAGATGATCCGAACGCCACTAAGGATAAGCAGGAATTGCCTTTTACCCTGGCTTTAGAGGTAACATTGCTGGACGAAGTCAGAATTGAAGCCTTTGGTTTGAAGGCTGGGCTGGAGGGGGTGTTGGCACTCAAACAGTCGCCTACTCAACCGTTGAGCGGCAATGGCAGTATCGACTTGCGCGAAGGGATTTATCGGGCTTTCGGCCAGAACCTTTTGATTAAAAAGGGACTGTTGCTATTTTTAGGGTCACTATCAGAGCCTTTTCTCGATATTGATGCCATCCGCAATCCAGAAGTGACCAGTGACCACGTCATTGTTGGAATTCGCCTGCAGGGAGAGGCACTAAAACCGAAGGTGACTATCTACTCTGAACCTGTGATGGCGCAGCAGGAAGCGATTTCCTATCTACTGCGTGGGCGCTCTTTTGGCGCAGGTTCCGGCACATCGCAGGATGTTATGCTTGCAACTATGCTGGTCGGCGCCGGAATCGGCAGGAGCGAAGGAACCATAAGCGAGTTGGGTAAAGCGTTCGGCATCCAAGATTTGGCTGTTGATACTCGGGGCGAGGGGGAGGATACCAAGATTCAGGCGAGTGGTTACTTATTCCCTGGGGTGCAGGTCGGCTACGGGGTCGGGATCTTTTCACCGCTTACCGAAATCACCCTGCGTTATGAGATTTTGCATAATCTAGTTCTAGAGGCGGTTAGTAGCCTACAGTCGGCGGTCGATCTTTTTTACGAATTTGAATTCTGAGCAGAACTTCGTTGTGTTAGTGCGGATATAGGGTTATATTTTTTTGTTTTGGGGATGATGAGTTTTTTGCACATATCTTTCGATGCACATCATTAAATATTTAGAAAAAGGAGTACATGATGAAA
>CAYPNO010000255.1:0-3382 GCA_964411865.1 uncultured Desulfuromonas sp.
GCTACTGAAGCAGGATATCCCCTGATTCATACAGTGCCAGTAGAGATGGCTGAAGTTTGCAATAGCAGTAGATTCTTCAATTAAAATCAACGTATGAGACCGAGATAAAATGGGATGGTTCAGTATAACTTCGCGCCAAAGTTCCCATTCTTGCGTATTTTTCGGGGTCGATACCTGGATAATCAATACCGGTAGATGTGATGTTTCTTGCGGACATACCAACTCTAAGATAAAAGGACATTCTCTTCGCAGCAGTACTGCAAGTAATTTCCAAACATGTGAACCTAGCACTGAACTCTCGGTTGGTGGTGGTCCCACTACGGTAATAGGGACAATAGCATCAGGACGCATCTGCATCTCTTGAATCTGAATTACAGGGCACGGAATTGAGTCAGTATAATATCCGGTATGGTTTGCATAGCTACCTTCGTGTCGAAGCTGAAGCGGCTCCACATATCCTTGGAGGAGCACCTCTGCACCAGAAGGGATCGGCAAACCGGCATCATTCATACAAACTTGCTGGCGTTGCGCGCGCATAAAACCCCAGAAAGATAATTCCGAACCAGATGCAGGCAACGGAAAAAGAGACGCAAAAGTAAGTCTTGGATCAACACCCAACGCTATAGTTACAGGCATTTTTTCTAACCGAGTAGCGTAACCCTGCCAAGCAGTATGTGCTCTAGATCCTGGTCGCCAATTTACTATTAGTGTGCGCGGCCCCACCACAGAAAGGCGGTAAATACCAGCATTTATCTCCTCAGCCTCCCATGCACGGGAAAAAGTAGTCGCCAAAGAAAAATACGCCCGCGAATCTCCTGCCCAATAACGCACCTGCGGAAGCTTATACAAACTTTTCAGTGAATTATAGGTAGGGTCTACATCCCGTGACTGGATGGGCAGCACTGCGTACTCGGCACGAATATAGGCACATAAATCATCCCAAGTATGGATATTTGCAGGCAATGCACTGATACGTTGCGAGAGCAAGCAACCGTCGCAGCTAAGGAGTTTCTCTATCTCAGCAGTTGTTGAAAATAAATTCGAAACTACTGAACAAGTGGTACCATCGACGTTGTGGAACCACATCAGTTTTTGCGTACTAGAGCACCGATGCTTGTATACCTGTGCGCTAAGTGCAATATCAGCATCTACCACAGAATAGATATCTTCCACTTCTGTCTGTTGGTTTTTTTTATATATATAGTCCCGTAATGACATAAAAAAAGCCCCGAAAACGTTCCGGGGCTCCTTTTTCTTCTGATATTTTATCGGTTAAAACAGCGCTTGGCGCGCTAAAGCCATAACCGCTCCAGGAACTATCCCCAAGAAAAGTACCCCTACCACGGAAATTACCGCACATGCAGTAGCTCCTAGTTTGAGCTGTACCCATTCAAACTCTTCTTCAGGCGCGCGGAAGTACATATACACCATAACGCGCAGATAATAATAGAGTGACACAGCAGAGTTAAGTACACCAAGAATAGCTAACCAAACATATCCAGCGTTCAAAGCTCCGGCAAAAATATAAAACTTGCCTGTAAATCCAGCTGAGGGAGGAATTCCCATAAGCGAAAACAGGCAAACGGTAAACAATACAGCCAAAACTGGGCGCTTATAACCTAAACCAGAGACACCCTGCAAGGTTAAATTTTCTTCTCCTGCCTTCCCTGCCAAAACTAGAATCGCAAAAGCTCCTATATTCATCAGGGTGTATGCCAGCATATAAAATAAAACTGCTGACACCCCAACTGCGTTTGAAGCAACCAGACCAACAAGAGCATATCCAGCATGGGCTATCGACGAATAAGCCAGCATCCTTTTTAGGTTTGTCTGTTTAAGGGCTATGAAGTTCCCTACGATCATAGTCAAAACTGCAAGAACCCATAGGAGCCCGACCCAGGAGGTCTGGAGCGAGCCCAGGCCGATGAGGAAAATCCGCATAAACGCAGCAAATGCAGCAGCCTTGGGTCCAGCACTCATAAAGGCAGTGATAGGTGTAGGTGAACCTTCATAAACGTCCGGAGTCCACATATGGAAAGGTACGATCGCAATTTTGAACAAGAAACCTGTCGCCAGAAGCAGCATCCCACCAATTAAAATCGGATCTGCAACAACATGGTGATTCATCGCAAGATAATTGCCAATATCCGCTACATTTGTAGTTCCTGTAACACCGTAAATAAGCGCGATTCCATAGAGCAGAAAACCTGTAGAGAAAGCCCCGAGCAAAAAATACTTGAGCCCAGCTTCGTTGGAACGTAATTGGCGGTGGAAAAATCCCGCAAGCACATACAGCGCAATGGACATCACCTCAAGACCGAGGAAGATAGTCATCATGTCAGTCCCAGATGCCATAAGCATGGCTCCAACGGTACTGAACAAAATTAAGCTGTAGTACTCTCCAACAGGATAACCCTCTCGCTTGAGATACGCATCAGACATCAATATCGTCAACGCTGCAGCTAGAATAAATATGAAGTTGAAAAACACCGCATAATTATCCAGCACGACCTGTCCTGCAAACCCGAATTGGGGATTATTCCAGGCCATATAAGACACACACGCCGTAGCGCCAAGCGCTACCAGACTGATAAATGCCGCGCATGTAGTAGACCCACGTTTCATAAAGGCATTTAACAGCAGTAATGCCATGCCAAAGCAGGACAGTACCAGAGAAGGCATAATGGCGGCAAAATTCACATTCTGCATTGCCGTTTGCACCATATTTTCCATGAATTGCTCCTTAGAAGCGACTGTGCTCAGTTTAAACGTACGCTATCTGCGTTAATCAAAGGCTTAAATCTGTTTCGCCCTGCGCACCCATATCAAAAGTGTGGGGGCACTTGCCCTGCTGCACTGGATCTATGCATATAGGTGAATGTGTCTGCGCATTAACATCTCTACTGATTTGAGACAGTGCCTGATTAACTGCTGGCTCCATTTTATCCAGGAAAGTATTAGGATAAACCCCAATCCAGAAGATAAACACCAACAGTGGCAACATAATGCATATTTCACGCATTGACAGATCTTTAAGATTCTGATTTTTAGGATTATCTAGTTTGCCAAACATGACTCGTTGATACATCCACAGCATATATACTGCGCCGAGTATAACACCGGTTGGTGCCAGGGTCCCGTAAACTACATTGCTTTTGAACGCGCCGAGCAGGATAAGGAACTCGCCGACAAAACCGTTTGTCCCGGGAAGGGCGATCGATGAAAGCGTAATGATCATAAAGAATGTAGCAAAGATCGGCATGACCTTGGAAATACCGCCAAAATCTTTGATCATCCTCGTGTGCCTTCTTTCGTATATCATCCCGACGATAAGGAAGAGTCCGCCGGTCGAAATACCATGATTAAGCATCTGATAGATACC
>CAYPNO010000256.1:0-3380 GCA_964411865.1 uncultured Desulfuromonas sp.
CGACCTGCCCACCTAATTGGCCGTCAACAGAGGCCAGTAGGGATTCTAACGTACCAGCCGAACCGACCTGGCCGGTTGTCTTGAATACCATATACTCCAGAGCCTGCTCAATGTCCCCTTGCGGACCGACCTGGCTATTTAAATCGCTGTCCACCACGCCCATCTGTTTTGATACAATCGTACCGTCAAAAAACACATAGCTCATGGGTACAAACTGCGCGTTTCCTTCACTATACGTCGGCACGAACTGTCCTATCATTTTTCTGATAGCTCCTTTATTGTGTCTTCGAGCATTTATCCCCTCCTTAATTTTATCCCAATCATTCTTTTGGCTCCATATTTGGAGTTATGGTTTGTAAATCTTTGATTTCCTATCAGATCAAAAATCACATAGTCTATAGGTACAAACTGAGTATTTCCATTACTGTATGGTGGTACAAATTGTCTTACCATTTTTTAGACACCTCTTCAAATCAATAATTGTGGAATTGCAGCAACATCATGAATGTCAACCTGCTACTTTTTGTTTAGCCTTGGCTTTTCTGATGCCCTCAAAGCCCGCTTTAACCGCTCTGTTCCGTTCAGACATTAGTACGTCAAGGCGTTTTTCCTTTTCGCTTGGCGTATATTTTTTTGACCGCTGCACCCGGCGCATTTCGTCATTGATCAGCGCAAGCTTACTCTTTAATTTATTTGTTGCAGGAGACAGGGCCATGAGCAAACCCTTCTCCTTGAGTATATCCGCTGCTTTGTCCAACTGTGTAGTTTTGAGATAATGGTTGTACGTCCTCTTTGCATCTGCAACTTGCTTCGCTGACTCATAAAAGCCGGTCAGGTACTTAGTGCTTGTGGCCGGTTTTTTTGCGTCACTGACAAGCCTACTAACCCCCCAGGGTTTCTTTTCCCCTTTTGCTCGTGACGGGTAGTCAAAAAGATCCCTCACAAAGGCGTCATCCAGGGCGGATAAAGCCATCATGCCCATGGTAGACGTGTACCCTCGGATTAGGTGTTCAACCTGTAACGGTGATACGTTCAGTCTTTTCCCGATCTCTCTGGCTGTCTCGGACGTATAGTGATGGTACTGTTCTGGTTTGGGTAAGCCTTCCATATAGTCCGGGACTATTTTTCTACCTGTGAAAGTGTTTTTGTTGGTCGTAAGCTCGATAAGGGGCTTGGTAAGCTGGGGGGTAATATCTATTCCTAACACATCCCCGGCTGAAGTTTTTGCCCATTCCCCGAGAAACTTCATATCCTCGTTGCCGTTAACTATGTTTGCAATCGTAACTGGAAGAGAACAAAACAGAACACCAACCTCAAAAGGGGATGGAATCCTAAAGTGTTTGTCCCCTATCCAGAAGTGCATGAATAAAAACTTATCCCAATCGGGCAGTTCCTTATACCGGTCATCATCTTTGAATGCCCCCCACAATGCCAGCGAAGCCATGGTGAGCATGGACCCTTTCAGTAAAAAGCGAACAGGATTCTTCTTTGCAGCCCTGCCCAGCTTATAGTTTCCCTGTATCCTGGCCCCCAGGAACGGTAATGTCCTGGTAAGCAGTTGTATGGAATCGCCCCCGCCACGCATCGAGAAATCCATCAAATCACGAGATTCGAAGCCAGCGTCAAAGACAGACATACCTTTCTTTCTCAGCCTGCTGTAATGTTGCACCCTGGCAGCGTTCTCTGATGCTGTTCCGATCTTCTCCCAAACTTCAAGAATCTTCCCGGGAGAATGTAAAATCCTCGATAATGCCCCCCTTCCTTCCTTTGCGATTATTTTTCTGACATATTTTGCCCCTGCCTGCGGGTCGTCAGAATGTATATATGAAGATCCAAACCCAAACCCGGATGACATCATTTCCCGCCATTCCTTTGTTTCAAACAAGGATTTGGCAAACCCTATTGCTGTATCTACAAACGGAACAAAGGACTCGGCTACAATGGATGTATGCAGTGTATCCCTAAGCGCATTGTTTATTCGGAACATCGTCCCGAAAGTTGCGCCTTTGGTGAGCAGCCGCTTCGATCCGCCAAACATTTTCATAATGAAGCTGCGAAACTGCTTAGCGTCAAGTTCACACATTGAATTGTAAAGATCCACATCGTCTGTCTTAAAATAGACCGGTTTTCCGTCCTTCTGGAAAGACTGGACCCCAAGGTCCTTCATGTTGCCAAACTTTATGATTGTGTTTTTGCGGGGTTCAATAGTGTACTCTTTGTTGTATTTGTCAGAGAGAGTGTAAGCCCATGCCTCAGCTTCTTCTTTTGTATCAAAGATCGAGCTTGCCTGCTTGCCGCCGGGCTTCATTACTGCATACCTTGTTTCATTGTGGACCCCGAGCACATTAACAAGATCCTTCTTTGTCAGCTCTGTAAAGATCCCCGTTTCAACCCCAACCTCAAAGGCTGCGGCCTTAGCCTTGTTCCGGGCAGAGGCATCAACCAGGTGCATCCAGTTTGCCATGGAGTTTTCCAGCAGGTCGCCTATTTTTGCCTCTGAACCCTTTAGCCTTCTGATCTGCGCCGAGATGTGCTTGTTGGCCGCAACGGGGCCAGATAGAAACTCTGCCTTGGTTGCCTCGTTTTCAAAGATCCGATAAAATGGGATATAGAAATCGCTCTCCCACATGGCCCGGCCCTCTGCGTTAATCAGGCCAGCCTGCTCGGCTATGTCCAAAACATTTTTATTGATGGTCTGGAATCGCTTGTTCAATGATTCCCATGATTTTCCAGACTTTGCATGTGTCCCGACCTTAGCGTCAATGGCGTCTCTCTTGTCTTTTGTCAGCCAAAACTCTCGGCCCTCAGCCTCAAGTTGCTCCGCACGCCGAGCAGCTATCCAGAGAAAAAGGTTTTGATAATCCGGTCCAATGGATTGAAGAAAAGGGATAACACCCTTGCCCTTGTCCACTACCTGAAGGGCATCGCCCACCCACGACAACGAACCGTCCAACAGGAATCTTGCAAATGTAGCGGATTTTATGCCAGTCAAAACCCTGTGCATTTTATAAGTTCGATCTCCAAGACGAGTTTTGATAAAGTGAAGATTATCAAGCGTGTTGGCGATAACCTTGTCTTTGGCAAGTTGGCGTTCCTCTTCGGACTTGGCTTTGTCCGCCATGTCTTTTACTGACTCCGTGAAGGTTTTCTTTTGCTTGAACAGCGATTTGACAATTTTCTCGTTTTCCTTCTGGTCGGTTGGGACTGTGGAATATTGAAACGCTTTGGTATCGGTATTGAGGGTTGTGGAGTTTTGGACTTTGCCCCTATGGGCTGCTTTCGTTTCCCTGGAGAAAATCTGTCCGGACTCAATCCCCCGGGCAATCTTCCGAACCGACGACTGAGTATTCCCGGTAACCGTTGCCTTAGCCAAAAGAACC
>CAYPNO010000257.1:0-3371 GCA_964411865.1 uncultured Desulfuromonas sp.
TGGGAACATTTTTTTGGTTTAGACTAAGCACTTTGACCTGAGCAAGTCATAAACGCCCTTTTGTTTTAAAATAAAATAGATAAAATGATTTATGTGCCCAATGAGTATTTGTCAACTAAGAAGTGAGAATGTAAAATGATTAAATTGATTTCAATGTCACTGAGAAATTTTCTTTCAATAGGAAACAAAACAGAAGTCTTCAATTTTCGTGAGAATGCAATCACAGTCTTCAGAGGAGACATTGGTTCAGGAAAGTCAACACTGATAGATGCAATATCAATATTGATTTTTGGAAAGTCATATTCAAAGAAAAAAATCTCATCAATCATCAACTGGTATAACAAAAGACATTGCGAGATGACACTGGTATTTGAAATCAATGGAACAACATATGAAATCATCAGAAACTTCAAACCAGACTCCTATGCACTCAACGAGATTGTTGATGGTGAAAGGGTGACAATTGAACTTTCAAACAAAGATGACCTCACTGACAAAGTTGTTGAAATTCTCATGATAGACAGAAAGATTTTTGACCAGACAGTTTTCCTTTCTCAGAAACATTATGAACCTTTCATGGAGATGTCACTGACAAACAAGAGGGAACTCATCAAGAGATTGTTCTCACTTGAGAAGTATGATGCAATGAAAGATGAAGTGTCAGCCGACATCAAAGAAAAAGAGAAACAGACAAATGTTCTTGATGGAAGATACTCAGCACTTGAAACTCAAGTCAAGAGCATGAAAGAAAACAGAGAAACAAAAATCAAAGAGATTGAGAACAACATCTCAACAATTGAAAAAGAGATGTTACAACTCATCACAGAAAAAGAAGCAATCATCATTCCAGATTTTGATGAAGAATCTTTCAAACAACTGTCAAATGACATCCAGAGCAAGAAAACTGAGATAGAAGTCAAGAAAGAACAAATCAAGAAAGCAAAAGAAGAGTGGGAAACATATAACACACATCTCAAGGATATAGAAGCAAAAAAACTTGAACTGAAAGAGTTGAAAGAGAAATCTGACACAACTCTTGATGTTGAGAAAAAAGATTCACTTCTTGAGGAAACAATTGCACTGAAGAATGACATTGATTATGTTGTTGCAAATAAAGCAGAATATGACAAACAGAAACAAATCATTTCAACTTATTCAGAATCTGACATTCCTGAGATAGAAAAGGAAATGAAGGTTCTTGAGGAACAGTTCAAAGCTCTCTCAAAAGAGTTCACTGAGAAGAGTGTGACAAATGTTGAGAATGGAGTCAAAATCAAATCACTGAAAGAAAAGATGGAATATTACAGCGATGACAAAAATGTCTGTTCTGAATGTGGTAAGGCAATAACTGATGAAGAGAAAATAGAGAAAAGGGAATTCTATCAGAAAGAGATTGACTCAATTGTTTTGATTGACACAAAAGAACTCAATGACAAAGCAACAGCCAGAGCAACAACAATTGAATCAATGAAAGGATTGATTGCAGACCTCAAAAGAGCATTTGAGAAGTTGAACTCGCTCAAGGTTGACAAAATAGAATCATTTGAAAAACTCAAGAAAGATTTCATCTCATCAAAAGAACTTCTTGACAAAGTGTCAGAGGAAAAGAAGTTGAGAGACAAAATCAGTGGATTTGAGCGTGATTTAACTCAACCCTTATACAATACACCAAAAGAAGATGTTTCTTTGTTAGAGAAGAGTTTAGACGTGTTAAATGATGTATTGAAAGTGTTAGAAGAGAAGCTGAAACTCATGAATGGTGATTTCATCACTTTCACGGCAAGAAAAAGTGAGAAAGTTGGAGTTGAAAACAAAATTGTCATCAAAGAATCACTTTTGAAAAGAGAGAAAGAATTACTTGTTGAAGCAAAGGATGAGAAATACATCAACTCACTTGAAGAAGCAATGAAAGAAACAAAGACAGAACTTGATGTCAAAATGTATGAGATAGACTTGCTCCAGAAAATAGTTGTCACACTTGGTGATGCAGGAATCAAGAAATTCATCATAGGAAGATATCTGAAGGCATTGAATCAAATAGTCAACAAATATCTGATGACATTCAATTGTGAGTTCTCAGTTGTCTTCACAAACAACAAAGGACTTTCATGCGACATCATGAACAGGGGTGAAGAAGTTCCTTATGAGAATCTTTCTAATGGACAGAGTCAACAGGTGAATCTTGCTATTCTTTTTACATTCATAGAGTTCCTGAAAATCAAGAACTCATCCAACTTCCCTGCTATATTCCTTGATGAGATGTTTGATGGTTCTATGAGTCCAGAGGCACTGAGAGAAGTCATTAAAGGTGTTTCACAGAATATCCCTTATGTCAACATCATCACTCACAGAGAACAGAATGTTGAGATGGCAGATGTTTTAATACAAGTTTCAAGAGAAGGCAAATTCTCCAGATATGAAAAAGTTTTTGACACCACTGAAATCACTGAAGTTCCTGAAGTTGTTACTGAAATAAATAATGTAGAATTATTCTAACTGGAGGATGAAGTGGCAAAGTATGATGCATTGAAATCAAGAATTAGAGAGTTGTTTGAGAAAGGGTATTCCAGATACAAAATTAAAGAAATGTATGAGATGTTTTTCAAGGAAGAATATCCAACACTGAAGAAGAAATATTTCAATGTGATGCTCTCAAAGATTTCAAAGGACACTTTGGTTGTCAAGGAATCAGTCAATTGGGCGATAAAATATGAGTTCAAATTCATGCAGTCTAATGAAGACCATCTCAACATGATTGTTGACATGTTTGTTGAACTTCTTGATTCATCAGACCTTGACCCAACAAAATTTGAACATTTTGAGTTGTCAGAAAACGAATCAATGGACATCCTTCAGTCGTTTGGAAATCCATTGGTAGAAAGTTTTGTTCAGACAAGAACAACAAATGAAGACAACACAGTGAATTATGAGTGGATTGTCAAGACGAAGAATGATTTTCAGAAAAGAAAAATAATATCACAGATGAGTGAATATCTTGAGAGGGAGAAAATAAATGTTGTTAAAATGTGACTATGCGAAGTTGAAAAGAAATTATGTCAACAAAATGGTTGATGGAGTTGTTGTGACAACATCTGATGGTTCATGGTTTCAGTGTTCACTTAATGGATTTAAAAAATATGACATTGTTGATGGTGAGCACAAGACAATCAGAACAATCTTCAAAGCATTTGAACTCATGGATTCAAATAGGGTCATTTTTGAGACTATCAGATTGTTCAGAGATGAAGGCAAAAGAATGATGTTGGATTTTGCAATAATTTTCAAGGAAGGGAAATCTTCAAAATACATTCTTGACATCTATGACAAGGATGAAAAAGATTATGAAGAGAAACTTGAGAATAAAATAATTG
>CAYPNO010000258.1:0-3361 GCA_964411865.1 uncultured Desulfuromonas sp.
TGGGAATGTGCGAAGAACTTGCTCAACACTTGGTTCGAGTTAACCTATGCGATGGTGACAGGGTTGCTAACCTCTTTTATTCTGGCAACCTATATGCGAGTTTTCTCTTTTCTTATCACGCACTGGCAACAACCTCTGCAAAAATTGTTCAGTATCCATTAGCCGGTTCAGCAAGTGATGAGTTTGTGCTTGAGACCATAAAAGAATTCAATATCAATGTTCTCATGGGTATCCCGGCAACACTTATGCGGCTCATTGAATTAATTGCCGTTACAAACGACCCTTCAATTAAAATTGATAAGCTCTTTTTTGCTGGTGAAACACTTTATGAAGATCAACGTAAACATGCCCGTTCGGTTTTCCCTAATATTGAGTTTCATAGTTGCGGCTACGCAAGTGTCGATGGCGGCTTTATCGCAACGGCTGATTCAGATTGCGGGTTTAACGAACATTTGACGATCCCAAATGGTTGTATTACCGAAATTCTCGATCCTGAAACAGATGAGGTTATCGACGCGATAGGGGTACCTGGTATTCTCGTAGCCAGTAACTTAACGAGAAAACAGATGCCCATTATTCGCTATCCTCTTGGTGACTACGGTGAGTGGCTGGAGGAGAAAAAAGATGTAACGCAGCCACGAAAATTTAGACTACTCGGTAGAAGCGAAGCGGGAGCGAGAGTTGGCCCTGCAACCGTTTATATTACTGACATAACAAATATGCTTAACGTGTTTAGCGATAAAGTTGGGGTGAGTAATTTTCAGTTACATATTACGCGTGAAGCTGGACTTGATAAACTCAATATCTTGTTTGCCGTTCGTGACATTCCAGATCATAGCGGAAAGTTGGCAGAGGAGATTATCGCTAAGCTATTGGATGAAAGAAAAATGCTGGCTGAGTTGATTGAACAGAAGATAATTCAACCAGTTACCGTTACGTGGGTTGCTCCCGGTGAAATTAAATCGAACCCAAGAACTGGCAAATGTTTGCGGGTTATTGACGATCGACTAAAGGGTGAATCAAAATAATATTTTTGATTATCACCATGAAGAACACCCCAGAGGATCTGAACAAAAACTATGAGAGACTATAGAATAACCCACGACCCCATTGTAACCATCTCGTTTCATGACGAGCGTTACTGCTTAAGCGCCATTTTTGCACTTGTCAAACAGGTAGGAAAGACACGGGGCTTAAGCTTGAAAAAAAACTACGCCCTTGAGAATGCGACAGAAGAGGTGTTGCAACTTATCAGCAGGTATGCTGATTCAGATCGTAAGGAACTTGTCACCCTTTCCCTATTTGAAATTACAAAAGGGATCGGAGTCTGCGTCAAAGATGTCGGACAACCAGCACATATCGTTCTTGATCCTGAAAAAGCAAAAGAGGAAGATGACTTCACCATCATCCTGTTGGCGGGCATGACCGACGTGCTTGAATGTAAAAACCTTGGACTTGAAGGGCGTGAATTTTATTTTGAAATTCACCACGAGCAGGAGCAGTTAGCAAGCGAACTGATCGGACCTGAGAAACTAAAGCCAACTACCACAAAAACAATTGACACCAGCAATTGGCGACCGGATGACTTTAAGATTAGAATGATAAATCCAGAGGATGCCATCGAGGTAACAAGCTGTATCTATAGTGCATACGGCTATACCTACTTAAGAGATATTGTCTATTATCCCGACCAATTTTATAAGTTACATAAGGATGGCAAATTACAGTGTGCTGTACTCGAGACACCTGATGGCCAAGTGGCCTCTACAATTATTCTCGATCGAAACACAGGTTTTCCAGGGGCTTGCGAACTGCTTGGACTTGCCACGAAAAAGGAGTATCAGCGACTAGGGAGTACAAAACTGTTGTTCGACTTTATTATCAAAGAAGAGATAAAGAACAACAAGGAACTTGTCAGTGTTTTCGGTGAAGCTGTTACGAATCATCCCTATTCCCAGAAGACTTGCGAGTCAGAAGGTTTTATCCCAACTGGAATATTTTTTGGTTTAGTGCCAGACATTGTTAAGTTTACAGGCTTTTCCGTACAAGATAAGGATCGTGTCACCCCAAGGACTTCAGCTATTTACTATGTTAAACAGATCGCCCCCTGGCAAGAGAAAACTCTGTTTGTCACCCCAAAAGATCACAGGGTCGTTGGCAATATCTTCAATCAACTGAACCTGCCGGTACAGTTAAATACAACAGCTACTATGCCAACGGTAGATAAGAGTGCCATAAGCACAACTTTTGTAGATAAGCTTGATATTGGGTTGTTGAAAATTTCGACTCTTGGTGTGGATATACAGAACATTGTACAAGCAGAAACCGTACGTCTTAAATCAATGGGTGCAAAAGTTATTGTTGCCTATCTGAATATGCTTGATGAATCAGCAGTATGGGCAACAGATGAGTTAGTTGCAGTAGGCTTCGATTTTACTGGCGTTATGCCTGGTAATGATACTTTTCAACCGATGATGCTCCAGTATTTTTCTGGTCTAGTTTTTGATTCCAAACAAATAGTTATCGAAAACCGTGTAGGCCAGGAGATCTTTGAGCATGTAAAAAGTCATGATAAATCCATGAGCTTCTCGTAAATTGAATATTTAATTTCCCCCAACACACATCAAACAATAAATTGGCAATAAAAATATGGCTCTTTCTTCAAAGCATGTTCTGCTCAAATACCCCGATTTTCTTTTTTATTTTATCGGACGATTTATATCTGCTACAGGTGACAAAATATTTACCATAGCCATTGCAGTCTGGATGATGACCGGTGATAGCCCTGAGAGTAAAATACACCTTGGTTTCTTGCTAGCCATGAATACCCTACCCGTTGTACTTTTTGGGCCAATGGCAGGTTCTCTAGCTGATAGGTTTAACCGTAAAACCTGTATGTTACTAGCAGACTGTGTACGGGCACTTGTCCTGTTTCTAACCTTTCTACTTCTTATCACCGACTCGCTGCACATAGCCATGATGTACGGGATATGTTTTCTGCTCGCTATATTTGTACCACTCTTTGAATCGTCAGCTTCCGCCTCAGTTATGCATCTTGTCGCAGAAGAGGACTTGGAACAGGCGGTTGCTATTGACTCGTCCGTTGTAAGTTTATCGGAGATTGTTGGTGCTTCACTTGGTGGAATACTGGTCGCAACTATTCATTTTGAAGGAGCACTGCTTATTAATTGCTGTAGTTTCTTACTGTCGTTCGTCTGCATCCTGCTTATCAAAAATAAACTTGTCGCCCCTGGTAATGGTGAATCACATTACCAAGCCATCATTGATGGATTTCAGTTCATCAAAGGGCATAAGGCAGTTGGCAGGTTGCTCGCTATTTTTTGCTTAGTAAACTTCTTCA
>CAYPNO010000259.1:0-3351 GCA_964411865.1 uncultured Desulfuromonas sp.
ACCCGTCTAAAACAAAGAAACTCAGAAAACTAATATCAATAGCAAGGGTCACTCTTTTATCACACTTAAAATCTGTGTATATTTCAAATTCCTGTCAAAAATGTGTTTGATTGAAAAAACAACATAAACTCCAGAATAATCTGAGAATGTTGTTTCTTTGTTGTCAGCAGTTTTCACCTGAATGTTGATTTTCTCAGCAAGCTCAAATCCAGAATCAGGATACACCATCTCAAGAACAAGAAAGTCAAGAAGATAATAGTCATCAATGTACGAACAAGATGGATTGAGAAGAATTGATTGTTTTCCACTTTCAACTTTGAACTTCTTTGTTTTGTTCAATGAAACATCTTCTTTCTCAAAATCTTCTTCAAAAGCATCAAAGTCAAACAGTGTATGACCATTTATTCCATCATCAAACATTTCCTTCCTGTCATAGACATCCATCTTTGTGATGTCTCTCACTGCACTTCTGTCTTTTGCCTCAAGTGAGTTTGTGTTGAGGTTCTTGACAAGTGGTTCAAGAAACATTCTGTCATAGGTGTCAAGAAACATCTTTCCATCCTGTGAATAGAAATGATGAGGAGTTTTTCCTTTCATCAGAACTTCTTCTATGATTTTGATGATGTCATCTGATGTTGTCAGATAATCTATTTTTTCTGTGTCGTTTGATTTTGATTCAAAACTGATTCCATAATATGATGTGATGTCTTGAAAGATTTCAGTTTTTGTTTTTTGATGCCAGTGTTTTTGGATTGCATATTTTTTCATCATTGGTTCAAAGAGAACATCAGTGATTTCAAATGCAAACTCTTCAATCTCATTCTCTTTCTTTCTTGAGATTGATTTCAAGTTTCTGATGAAGAACTCTTGTTCTCTCATCTTTGCATTGTCATCAGTCTTCCATGATATTAGAACATGTTCTGTTCCATCCATCTCAAGTGCTTCTTTGAGATTGTTCTGGTCTTCAAGAACAATTCTTCCCTGCATGAAGTGAGTTACAATGTCATCTGTCATCCGAACTTCTCTGATGAGGTTTTTGACATCAACACCCTTTCCTTCAGAATCAAGGATGAGAATTCTATGAATCTGAAGTGTTCCTTCCTGATTGATTATTGTGCTCATTTTTTGCCGTCATCCGTGTCATATGCAGTTGATAAATCATCAGCTGTGTCACTTTCAAAATCGGTGTCAATTAAAGTTTGTCCTGAAGGTCTCATCCAGACATCTTTCTGTGTTGGATAATCAAGTTCTGAGCAAGTAAGAGTCAATGAAACAAAAGGCATACCAGATTGCATTGCATGAAAATCATCTTCTCCACCAAATGTTGAATTGACTGTTGTAAATCCAACTCTTTTATATTTGACAAAATTTTTATAATCAGGAAACGAGTTGAAAGAAACTTCCCATGAAATTGGAGGAGTGATAACCATAGCACCATAACCACCAAGTGCGGACATTCTGAACATAGAAACAATCTTTGTCAAAATTTCTTCCTCTTCTCTACTTTCTGGTTTCATGAATTCCCATGCAATAGAGAAATTTCTTCTTTGATGACCAGCAAATGCAAGTCTGTCATGAGGATTGTCAATTCCACCACCAAATGCTCCAGTCTTCATTGCATAGACAACCTCAGATGGAAGAACTGCATTTGCAACTCCTGAAAGTGATTTGTAGAGTTTCCATTTTGCATATGCCCATTTATTTCCCAATCCCATACCTTCTATCTTTGACCAATCAGCACTCAATTCATCAGCAACTGGTCTGATTGGAAGAAATATTGCATCAACAAATAGTTGTTGTTGAACATATTTCAATTTGTCTTCTTCACCTTGTTTCAATTCTTTCTTCTGAAGTTCTTTTCTCACTGATGGCATTATCACTTTAGGAGATGAAGGAGTGAATTTCACAAATGCAACAGGTTCATTTCCAGACTTTGCATTATTGATTGCATCTTTTAATGCAAAAGGATAACACAATGTCCTTTCTGTAATGTTCAACTCTTTAATTTTTTGATTTTGTTCATTGACTGACATAAAAGGTCCTCCTGATAATTTTCAATATTATTTATTTTATCAGGAGAATTGAAAAGATTTTATTCCTGTTCTTCGTTCCAGTCTGTGAGAGCATCTGAGAAAGCAAGAATGTTGACTCTTGTCTTGAGTTCATAATCATTTCTTGCTGAGTGTCTGATTCTGAAGACCATTTTGTCTTCTGTGTCCTGAAAATCAGAAACATCAAATCCGTGTGAAAAGTTGATGTCATCTTTATTTTCAACTTTCAAGAGATTCCACTTCTCAAGGAACTTTGCTGTTTCGTTTCTTCTTATGATATCCTCTTCTCTCCAGAAAACTTCTCTCCCCTGAAGAAGATATGTTTCTTTGTAATGAATTAAATACCATTGTCCTTTGATTTTAACTAAGTGACAAATCTGAAAGACTGTCTTTGTCTTTGAATTTCCTGTTCCCATTCGTGAAAGAGTTTCTTTGATAACTCTTGGTTTCTCAATTAAATCAACTTTGACAAGATTAAGAAGGTCTGTTTCTTTGATTGTCAGTTTCATTTTCTGCTCCAATTTCTTTTTAAAAAATAACAAAATTATTTATTTTCAGCCTTCTTCCAATAAAACTCAAACTTCTCCTGAAAATCATTCTTTGTCTTTTCATTTGGATATGTCATTTGATTGAGAAACATTTCATTGAGTTCATCCTCTGTTGAATTGTCTATCTCAACATCTGCTGTGTCATCAATAATATTCTTTGTCTTCAATGTCATTTCATATGGTCTATATTTTTCAATCATCATTTCCACTTTTGAGATGTAGTCAAAATCAGATGAGGGAATGTAGAGTTGAACAATTTTGTCTTTGAAGTCTTTGACATTGTTTTCTATCTCTTCAGTTGTCAATCCCTCAGGAATGTTCCTTCTGAGAAAGATGTCATTTTGATTGATAATGGGAATCAACTCATCCTCTATCAAAACATGAAGAAACTTGTGCTCAAGTTCTCCAAATGTTTTCTGAAAACAATTTCCAAGGAATGTCAGGTTTCCCTTCTTCTGCTTTGCATGATAATGTCCAGAATAAACTGCCTTGTATTTGTCCATCTCTGAGATATAGAGTTGGTCGTGTTTTGTTGTGATTGCTCCATTCCTGAATCCTGATGCTTCAATGTGACAGAACAAAGTGTTTTCTGGTCTGTTATTTTCATTGACAAACTTTTTGATTTCTTCAAATAAATTTGCTGCAAACTCTCCATTAAATCCATTTGCTTCTGCTCCTTTAACAAACTTATCCTTATGAGGTTCAAACGCTTCTGCATCCATCTTGCGCCCAATAATCTTCCTCATTTCATC
>CAYPNO010000260.1:0-3340 GCA_964411865.1 uncultured Desulfuromonas sp.
GGCAGTAGGTTTCTTCCGTACGGGGACGATAATGCCGGACGCGCATTGATTCTCGCATTTGATCAAGCAGTTTTGGTGGTTGTCGCGCTTTATCCGCCCGGGCTGGCATACTGCTGCCCCCTGTGTTCGCTATATTCCCTTTGGCAACTGCCCCCAAGGGCCAAATTCGAGAACGCTAGAGATAAAATCGAATTGGAAGCGCAATACTTCTGACCCCATCGTTAACTTTCCAGCGAATCCGGCAAAAGTGACACTTAGATGCACATTAATATCTAAAACAGATTCTACAACAACCAGACTTACGCTTTCAATAATTTTAATAAAAAATCACACCTCAGATAAGGTCAACTCACTGCAGCGCTGCTTAATACTCTTCCCCCTAAGTCAGGTTGCTTGTAACCCCGATCTGCACTTTCATTTTCTGGCGAGATCCTGACCCTGATTCATGATCTTCGAGACAAAGGGACAAGGCACCTGTTAAGTTGTTGCAGCCCTTAAAATACTTAAGACCTTGCCAGCGCAACTTGGCAAGGTAGACTGTTTATTAGTTGCTACGCATTACTTCAGTGAACATCGCGAAAACATACCAAATAGCACTTCCGCAGATTCGCGAGGTGCATGCCAGACGCAACCATGCGCTAAGGCCTGTGTTTACCCAGTTTTTGCATAACTATTGAATGGCGATACCCTGCAAACTTGCATAACATAGAATAAGGGGATGAGTGTGTTTTAAATTTGTTCACTTGATATCTCATTTGTGCGTGGAAGACCATTTCGCTGCTTGAATGATGCCAACACACTTCGAACAGAAACCCTAAAATGCCGGAAGAACAACCAATTAAGGGGGATTGTCCGATGGATCTAATCACAATGGAGAGGTTGAATGAAATTTCAGCAAAACGTTGCGACTGACGTATTTCGTTGTAAGCAGTGCTGCGCCACTGACAACTTCCTTCAATAAACCACTAACCCCAAACTCTTATTTTAAAGGAGACAACATGAAACAAGATAAAGGCGCATGGAACCCCTATCTGGCGGGAGCGCTGAGCGGCCTAGTGGGTATTCTATCTGTCTGGATTGCTGGGCAATATTTTGGAGCGTCCACCTCGTTTGTACGCACCGCCGGCATGATTGAGCAGTTTTTTGGGGCGGAGCGGGTGGCGCAAATGAGCTATTTCGTCAAAACTACCCCCAAAATCGACTGGCAATGGATGTTTATGCTGGGGATATTTCTCGGGTCAATGCTCGCTGCGCTCACCTCTGGGTCGTTCAAGCTACAAGCGGTGCCCGATATGTGGGCGAAACGCTTTGGGAAACACAGTGTCTCGCGCCGCGCTGTCACCGCCTTTGTCGGTGGGATCGTGGCGATGTTTGGCGCACGGCTAGCCGACGGGTGACCGAGCGGCCACGGGTTGAGCGGTTCGCTTCAACTAGCCGTTAGTGGTTTTATTGCTCTGGTATGTTTCTTTATCGGCGGCATCATCGTTGCTCGACTGGTGTACGGTGGAGGTGGCTCATGAAAATGCTCATCTACGGACTAGTAACGGGTCTGCTGTTCGGTTTTCTGCTGCAAAAGGGACGCGTATTAAGATACGACAAGCAGCTTGGTGCCCTACGCCTGCAAGATATGACCATAATCAAATTTATGCTCACCAGCGTGATCGTCGGCATGGTGGGCATCTACCTACTCAACGACTTGGGTCTGGTTAAACTTTCCATCAAAGCCACCATTTTAGGTCCCGTCGTGCTCGGCGCCCTGCTTTTCGGGCTCGGTTGGGGTCTGCTGGGATACTGCCCAGGCACCTCCATGGGTGCTCTCGGTGAAGGGCGCTGGGACGCGCTGTGGGGAATTCTCGGCATGATCGGTGGAGCTGGGCTGTTTGCCGAAGCCTTTCCTTTTCTTCAGAAAACCGTCTACACTTGGGGCAATTTAGGCCGCATCACCCTTCCCCAAGTCCTGGGAGTGAACCACTGGTTCATTATTTTTCCTTTTGTCGTAGCCGCCCTGTTGTTTTTTAGGTGGCTAGAGAAAAAAGGGCTATGACAAAGTGAGGAGAACTAAGCATGAGATTACCGCCCCACAAAACCAAGATCGTGTGCACCATTGGACCGGCCTCGCGTTCGGAGGCCATGCTGGAACGGCTGATGCGGCTGGGCATGAATGTGGCACGCCTAAATTTCGCCCATGGCACCCATCAGGGACATCGGGAAGACATTCAGCGCATCCGAACCGTTGCCGCAAAGCTGCAACGGCATTGCCTGATCATGGCGGATCTGCCCGGCCCTAAGATGCGCATCGGCGATCTCCTGGAGGAGCCCCTTTTACTTGAAAAGGGGGACGAGGCTATATTGACCATCAAAGATCTCGCGGATGCGCCCAACAAGATACCGGTCGCCTACAAACGCCTACCAGAAAGTGTAACCTCAGGAGACCTGATTTTTCTTAACGATGGTTTCATTCAACTCCGGGTGGAGAAGGTAGCGGGTGAAGAGGTCTTCTGCCAGACGGTTATCGGCGGTCCGCTCCTTTCCCATAAAGGGCTGAGCATCCCGGGAGTAAAAATCATGGCCGAAGCGGTATCCCGAACCGATCTCGAGTTCGTCGATTTTGCCTTGCAGGTGGAGGTAGATACCTTCGGGGTTTCCTTCGCGGAGACAGCCGCCGACCTGTTGAAGGTCAAGGAATTTGCGCGAGAAAAAGGGCATCTTGCGTATGTAGTTGCCAAGATAGAGCGCGCCGAAGCTATTGACAATATCGATGAGATCCTCACCACCGCAGACGCGATCATGATTGCGCGCGGAGATATGGGGGTGCAGATTCCGTTGCAGGATGTACCAAGCGTGCAGAAAAAATTGATCCGCAAGGCAAATTTTTTGGGTCGACCGGTAATTACCGCGACGCAGATGCTGGTGTCCATGACCGAGAACATCCGCCCTACCCGCGCCGAGGTGTCCGATGTCGCCAACGCCATTCTGGACGGCACGGACGCGGTGATGCTGTCCGAGGAAACCGCTATCGGACGTTACCCCGCTGAAGCAGTTGAAATGATCGGCAAGATCGCCATCTCCACCGAGCGCAAGGAGAAAGATCTCCAGACGCTGGCCGATTTACCTGCCTACTTCCGCGCGGAGGCCAACTCCGGCAATGCCAGCGTCGAAGACGTTGTCACGCTGAATGCGGTTGAATCAGCCGATGCCTTAAACGTACGTTACATCCTGACCCGTACGCAAGGCAGAGCCGCGCCAAGTCTGATTTCCCGCTTCAGGCCAGATAGCTGGATACTCTCCCATGGTGGCGATGAAAAAACGAACAATCTTCTGTCCCTCTCCTATGGGGTTC
>CAYPNO010000261.1:0-3338 GCA_964411865.1 uncultured Desulfuromonas sp.
GCCTGCACCTTGTTTTCCTGAATAAATGACGCTACTTCGATATGATGTCCAGCCGTTTTCATACTCAACTGCGGCAAGGTATCAGATGCAAAAGCCACCTCACCGATATCACTTGTTGCCACGACTGCATACACAGCGGCATTGTCGGCCGAACTACCATTGCTATCAATCACTGCGAGATTGACTACAGGCACCACAACTCCTCGAATATTAAGCAATCCAACAACAAACGTAGGAGAAAAAGGCAGATAAGTTGTAGTTTCGTATTGATATATCTCAAGCACCTCTTTAATACTTATAAAATACTGCCTGCCCCCAACAAAAAAACGGCAACATAAGGGGCTTAACACTTTTTGGTTATCTTCCCCCGCCTGATGTAATTTAAGCATAAAAGGAAGGGCAAAATCGTTTATGATATCTTGATCAGACTCATCCAGAAAAGAGCGAAGGTCAGCTCCAGGATCAACGGCAGCTTCAACAGCATCTTCCTCCACACCACCTTTAGCCAAGGTCAGATAACTGTACAGCTCTGTATGCCAAGCAGATATTTTCTCTATATCAGCAGCGCCAGAATCTTGGGCATCATCAAGATGTTGTTCAAGCAAGTGCGCCAAGTTACTGGTCTGAAAACGTTTTACTAGTGCGGCTGTACCCTTTATAGTGTGAGCAGCACGACGTGCCAGCTCTGAAGTTTCCTCCGTTTCAGTCCCATCACGGTATGTCTGAATAAAAGTCGCAATTTGCTCTAGGGCTAACTCTGTCTCTTCGATAAATACAGGGAGCAATGTCTCCTGAATATCACTCATACCGATCCCTTTGAATTTGAATATATTGGGCCAGATCTACTGAACCAATTTTATTTGCCGTCAAGTAATATTAAATCAGCTTTTACCCAACCGCTTATGGCATTTGCACATATTCAAAGTACATATCCAACCCAAAACTAACTAACTGCCACGGCTCCAGCCATGTACAGGGTGGAAGCAATACCTCTTACTTTGTCGGCACTCAATTCACTTACGGCAAGTAACTCGGACATGGTTCTACCGTCCATCTTGGCGACCAAATCGGCTTCATAGTCTTTCAACAATTCACGTTGCATAAGCTCAGCACAAGCTGGCAAGCGCTGCACCCTCAATTTGTCTTCGTAAAACATTTGGGCAGGCGGCAGGGGCCGTGCCCCGACAAGCAGTATCTCCGACATGGGCAACCTAAACGAGATGTCGGTAAGATTGTACGGCAGTTCATCTTTTTCCAGAAAAAAACTACCTTGCCCTACTGCCATCGCCTTACTCACCGCATCTTGTGCATGTTGACTCAAATAGTACATCAGATCTTCTTCACTTATAATGTCACGCGCAACCAGTGCACGACCAATGGGCACACCGGTTGTTCTTGATTCTTGAATCACCTCCTGGAACACTTTACTATCACAGGTAAACCGATTGTCCTCACGCATCATATCAATCAGGAAGGTATGGGTGCCTTTCTGGCTTGCGGTAGCAAAAACTAGGCGCCCGCAATCTATAAAAATCTCAGCAAAGGTATCATCAGAAAAAACCGTCAAGCGTCCACTCTGCCGAGTGTTTGCACAAAAGCTAAGCACTTCACCCAGCGAAGTCTCACGTAGATCCCCAGACAATACAAGTGTCTGATGCTTAACCAGCCCTGCGTCTTTAAGGGTATCGGCCAGCACATTCTTCATAAGAACTGGAAAATCTTTCTGGAAATATGTGCGGACAACTTTATCTATCTTATCGTTAATTAAATCTATAAACACTTCATTGTTCATACTTTCTAACGATGTGCCACCTAATGGCCCAACTTCGCTGGCTGAAAGACCGGCGTCTAATTTTGAAGCGGATGCCTGTGCTTCACGTTCTATCTCATCGACATTACTTAGCACCTCATTGATCTTGGCAACAAGAGCGTCAGGCTCGAACGGCTTAGTAAAGTAATGTACAATACCGAAGCTCTCTTCAAAGGCCTGGCCTACAACTTCACTTTTGGACGAAACCAGGATAACGGGAACATCTCGCAGACTTTCATCTTCTCGCAGTGCCTTACAAAACATATGCCCATTCATTCGCGGCATAACAAAATCTACCAGAATTATCCTGGGATGGTGTTTCCGCGCAACTTCAAGCCCAGATTCACCGTCTTCTGCCGAGATCACTTCAAAACCGTTCTGGCTTAAGACTAATTCAACGAGACGCCTTACCGTAGGTGAATCATCAACAATAAGGACTGTGTTTTTACCTCCAACCATATCGGCGACTCCATTACAGGCTATTCAACAGAAAATTTATTGACGTAATATATCCATTGCTTTAGACATTGATACCTTCATACGTTCAAAGGCATCCGCCAGAGTGCGGATTTCGTCCTTGGATTTTATGTCAAATTCAGCATCAAGGTTGCCTCGACTTATTTTTTCAGCTACGGAGACAATGTGTTCAATTGGTCTAACAATACTGGTGACGATGAACCGGTCCACCGCGAACAACACAATCAAAAAGAAAACACTGAAACCCATAGAGAAGTATAGGATCCGTTGATAAGCTTGGATTTTAACCATCTCGACCGGCACATAAATAAAACGCGCACCCACTACGTCACCTTCAAGATATCCATATCCAGATCTAGTACCATACTGTTCAACCTGTTCTGGGTGAGCGACCTCCGGCACATCATGGCAACTGATGCAGTCCGAACCAGCTACCAATGGTTTAGCAACTGCATAATAACTAGCTCCGCCGCGCTCAATAAACCCTCTCCATTCACCAACTTCCCCTTCCTCCATCTTCTCTATGATCCCGTCTTCGAATTGGTTAGACAGGTTCTCATGATTCAGGGGGTTAGGTGACGCATAACGAAAGATATATTCAGGGTATATGTCCTGAATATAGCGCGCAGTTTCTGTCAGCATCAAAACACCTACACCACTTTCGGGGAAATAAGCATCGGAGGGCACAAGTTTTTCTGCTTTGGGTCGAATGACATTGTGCAGATATCTTGCAGAACTGGACATGACGGCAGCAAACAGGTCAGTTTTCTCCTGCGCCTCTCTTTCCACATCTTTGAGCAGGACATAACCACCGCCTGCAACTGCAACAGCTATTGAAACAACATAAACGACCGCCAGCATAACCACGATGCGTTTTCTGATCGATAATTTTTTAAACATTTGCAGCTCCTAAACAACTAATTACACCACACGGGTAAAACGATTAACTATTTAATCGTCTTCAAAAATTCAGCTCGCAAGTCTTCCGGCATATCTTCCACCAACTTCTCCATCACAAAGATGTAATCAGCACCAGAGATAGGCGAGTCCC
>CAYPNO010000262.1:0-3326 GCA_964411865.1 uncultured Desulfuromonas sp.
TGTGCGAGAATCACTGCGTTTTTTCAGTACCAGGCACCTGATGGCGCATTATTCCGAGGAACTCGCAGATCAGGTCAGGGTGATTCTTGACCGAGGTAGCAAACCACTCTCCATGCAGGTCAGGTTTGATCCAGAATTGAACCTCAGTGAAGTTATCATTGTTACTTTAGATGTACCCGGATTGTTTACCACTATAGCTGGAGTGATGGCTGGCAATGGCATCAATATCCTTGAAGCGCAGATATATACCCTGCGAAATGGAATGGCTGTGGATATATTACAGGTAGATTCCGGTTCGCACGGCCCATACGGGAAGAATAGCCTGGAGGAGGGTCAAGGCGGTTTAGATGATGACTGGGATGCTATCGAACAGGACCTTCTCAAGTATCTGCAGGGTAAAGATGACCTAAGTGTTTTAGTAAGACAGCGGCGCGAAGCGCTGCGTTTTTCAGAATTAAAGGTTACCCCCGGTGTCCCTCCGCTGGTCAATATCAACAACGAGGTTTCTGCTGACTATACAGTCATCGACATTACCGCCAAGGATAAAGTTGGGCTGCTGTATGCTATCAACTCTACCCTCAATCGATTAGGTCTCTACATCGGTGTGGCTAAAATAACCACCCAAGGAAAACAGGCTGGTGATACTTTTTACGTGCAGGATATATTTGGTGAAAAAGTGCTGCATGAAGAAAAGCTATCCGAATTGCATCAGGCTCTGCTGGAGCAACTGCAATGATGGCTAAAATTTCATTTGATGAGTTGTTGGATGCCTTTACCGATTATATCAGGGTGGAAAAGGGGCTAGCGCTCAACAGCATAATTGCATACAGCGCCGATTTACTCCGTTTTGGCGAGTTTTGCTGTCCGGAGGGGGTACTAACCCCGCAGGAGATAACCAGAGAACATATTCTGGCTTTTTTTAACCACCTGAAGGGTCAAGGTTTAGGTGTGCGCAGCCGCGCCCGATTTCTGGCGGCACTACGGGGTTTCTACGCTTTTGCGCTGGAGGAAAACTGGCTTGATTGCAATCCATTAACCGGGATAGAAACCCCAAAGTTGCTCCAGAGCTTACCCCACGTGCTGAACTTAAAAGAAGTTGAAGATCTTCTCCAGGTATGCACAGGAAATGATGCCTTGAGTTTGCGCGACCGCGCCATGCTTGAAGTTCTATATGCGTGTGGTTTGCGGGTTTCAGAGTTGATATCTCTTCAGTTGGAGGATTATCACCCCGCCAGTGCCTATATCCGGATCATTGGCAAGGGTGATAAGCAGCGTATTGTCCCTGTGGGGGAAGAGGCCATGGAGGTGCTGCAACACTACCTCGAGCATGGGCGCCCACTTTTACTCCGCGCACGCCAGAGTAACTATGTATTTCTCAATCGTTCCGCTCAGGGGTTGACACGCCAAGGCTTCTGGAAGATTATTAAGCGCCGGGCCGCCGAGGCTGGGATCAGTAAAAACGTGACCCCACACACTCTGCGCCATGCGTTTGCTACCCACCTGCTTGAAAATGGAGCAGACCTGCGTGTAGTTCAGGTGCTGCTCGGACATGCAGATATATCTACAACCCAGATATATACCCATGTAACCAGGGCACATCTTAAACAAGTGCATGAACGTTTTCATCCGCGTAATTAATATGTTACAAACAACAATTGAGGAAATACATGAAGTATATTGTCTTGCTGGGCGATGGAATGGCCGATGAACCCATGGATGAGTTGGGTGGTAAAACCGTGCTGGAATACGCCAACACTCCCAATATGGATAAGCTAGCAGCAATCGGTGAAGTAGGCCTGGCCCATACGGTGCCAGAGGGTTTTCACCCAGGCAGCGATGTGGCTAATTTAAGCGTGTTCGGCTACGACCCTGCCACCTGTTACAGTGGGCGCTCACCCTTGGAAGCGGCGAGCATGGGGGTAGAGCTCGGGCCAGAAGATGTTGCCTTTCGCCTTAACCTGGTGGACATTATCCACAACTACGGAAAACTCCACATGTTCGATTTTACTGCCGGTCACATTGACAGTGCTGAGGCTCGGGTTTTAATCGCATCGCTGCAGGATCAACTTGGTGGAGATGGAATAGAGTTTTATCCGGGTGTTTCCTACCGCCATCTGATGGTGTGGCGTAACGGCAAAGACCAGATGGTATGTATCCCGCCGCACGATATCATCAATCAGAGCATAGAGGATAAGTTGCCAACTGGTGAGGGCGCCGACACCCTGATTCAATTGATGACCTCAGCCCAGATGATATTGAACAACCATCCAGTCAACAACGCTCGCGCCGATGTGGGAAAATCTTTGGCTAATTCCATCTGGCTGTGGGGGCAGGGTAAGGCCCCGCATATCCAGACATATAAAGAGAAATTCGGCATTGATGGAACAGTGGTATCTGCGGTGGACTTGATTAAGGGGATCGGTATCTACGCGGGACTGGACGCCGTAGATGTACCGGGTGCCACCGGATACGTTGATACTAACTATGCTGGTAAGGTTGATGCAGCTCTAGCTGCGTTGCAGAAAAAAGATTTTGTTTATCTTCACGTTGAAGCACCGGATGAGGCTGGGCATAGTGGTGATATGGCAGAAAAAATCCAAGCCATTGAACTCTTTGACGAGAAAATTGTTGGCTCCATGCTCGACAGGCTGACCGAATTTGGCTCTTACCGCGTGCTCATCATGCCCGATCACCCAACTCCTCTACACTTACGTACCCACTCTATGGATCCGGTGCCCTATATTATGTATGATTCAGCAGGTGGGTTTACCAACGGTGGGACGCATGCAGGCTATAGTGAAAAATCTGCCCGTGCCGGAGGTGTGGTTTACCAAGAAGCATACAAGCTAATTCCACGCCTGTTGCAGCAGTGAGCGCTGCGAATTGATACGAGGCTGAAACAATGGCAGTAGCACAGAGCAGAATTTTACATAAACTACGCTGTAATACCATGGCGCTGAGTGGGGCAGCAGTGGTGGCAGCGATGTTTATCTTAGCCCTTTGCGCCCCCTTGCTGCCCGGTGATCCTGGCTCGGTGGATATTTCCCGTCAATTGCAAGCGCCGGACTGGAGTGCTTGGCTGGGCACTGACGATTTGGGGCGTGATGTGTTCCTGCGCATTGCCTACGGCGCACGTATCTCGCTGCTGGTAGGATTTGTCGCGGTGGGGATAGCGAGCGTTATTGGCATCATATTGGGGGCTGCAGCAGGTTACTACAGTGGTTGGGTTGACAGCGTGATTATGCGTTTTGTCGATGTAATGCTTTGTTTTCCTTCCTTTTTTCTTATTCTGGCGGTCATTGCATTTTTAGAACCTTCCATCTGGA
>CAYPNO010000263.1:0-3318 GCA_964411865.1 uncultured Desulfuromonas sp.
TTAACTTTGAGGCGCATAACTTTACTCGCCATCCCTACGGCAACGAAAACTACTTGCCTGTAACCCTTTAATATTCAGGAGATAATCCAGTGCAGGAAAAAACTCTCACAGTAAACGGAACCCCGATCAGTCATTTCGATTTCATGAACGCCATGCAGAGCTATTCCATGGAGTTGTACCGTAAAACTGTAGATCAACTCAGTGACGAAGAGCAGGAAAAAGTGCAAGAAATCGCAGTGGAGCGCATCATCGCCCGCGAACTCATCTTTCAGCAGGCTTTGGCTGATGGAGTGGTGGCTAATGATGCACAAATTCAGCAAGAAACAGCCAAGGTAATGCAAAACTTCCCAAGTGAAGATGAGTTCTATGCTACCTTGGAAAAAGCTGGGGTAGATAAAGAATCATACTATCGTATGATTCGTCAGGATCTATCCGTCAATATGCTCACCGATCAGAAAATCGCCGACGCTGAAGAAGCTAGTGAAGAAGAGATCACAGCGTTCTATGCTGCACATCCGGATAAAATGGTAAAACCCGCCATGGTGAAAGCTAGTCATATCCTGGTGAAAGCCGAAGCGGGGAATCCATCCCAGGCTGCAGCAAAAATAGATGAACTCAAGGAAAAGCTAGGTAACGGAGAAGATTTCGCCGTCCTCGCGCAGGAACACTCTGTCTGCCCAAGCAGTGCCAAGGGGGGAGACTTAGGCTTTTTCGGCCCCGGTTCAATGGTCAAAGCCTTCGAAGATGTAGCTTTCGCCCTCAAGCCCGGGGAGATAAGTGACGTGGTTCCGACCCAGTTTGGCCTACATCTCATCAAAGTAACCGATTCCCAGGAAGCAGTTAAACTGGAACTTGAAGACGCCAAACCACAGATTGCCCAGTTCCTGAAAGAGCAGAACGGCGCCAAACTGCTGCAGGAATGGATAGAAGGGCTGAAAAAGGAAGCCACGATTGATTTTAGCGCCTAACCACGAGGCCACTGGTGCAGACATCCCCTGAAACCAGCCCGATACATTCTCTGTTCAACAATGCAGCTCTGCGCTGGTTGGCACATACTGCCACCGCAGAGCTGCAACTTTATGTAGTGGGCGGGAGCATCCGCGACCATCTACTCAAGCGTCCCTGCGCCGATATTGACATTGTTAGCGCCCATGATCCAACCCACCTTGCTATAAAAATGGCGCGCAAATTCAGCGGTCACTGGTTCTGGCTCGACCAGAAGCGCGGCTACAGTCGCGTTGTAATTGCTGAGCCCTATCCCTGCCAGTTCGATTTTGCCACCCTGCGCGCGTACCCGCTGTCTGCCGACTTAGCTCTGCGGGATTTTACTATTAACGCCATGGCCGTGGACCTCAAAAAGTTTGCCATTGAATGCTTTCTACCCCAAGCGTCACCCCAGCCACAGCTATCCATTATTGATCCATTAGGTGGACAACAGGATTTGAGCAACAAACGTCTGCACTTGTGCTCAGCGAATGTGCTGCAAGAAGATCCGCTACGGGTACTTAAGGGATTGCGTCACTGCGCGACCCTCGGGTTCACCCTCAGCCCCGAAACCATAAAAGCCACCACTGTGGCAGCTCCATATCTAAAAAACATCGCTCCTGAGCGCATCCGCAGCGAAATAGCCTTGATGTTCAGCGCAAAAGAATTCCCCGCTCTGAGTTACGCCGTAAATATGCTCTATCGATGCCACATTGATACCGCCTTACACTTCCCATCAAGCGGCCCACGCATGCGCACTCTGATTATTCCTGCCCTTGAGCACGGATTCAAAGCGTTAGAGTTATGCTCGCACAATCCCTACATGGCGCTGCGAATACACTGGCCCGCCGGAGACGAATTCAGCTACGCAAGCCTCGGATTATTCACCACTTATCTACGCACCTGCTACCACATTGAACCACCGGCACCAGCAGAGACTCAAGCTCCAGCATTCAAACTGAGCCACAAAGGGCAAGCATGGATGAACTGGTTTCTACACTGTCCCACCACTATTCTGACACAGCTAGAACAACTGAGACCACAACGCTATCCTCGGCGCTCCCTGCTCTACCTAGATCACATCAAGGCCCCTCTACCTCACGCCCTCTTTGCGCTGGTGTTTTTCTGCACCTCAAAGCAAGAAGTTGAGATACTAGCTGAGCTACATCGAGCCTTTACCGTCTGTAGCAAAGATGGACGTATTACCCAACTTCTTCTCGGAGCTAACATTCAGCGCGAATACCCCAATATACAGGGTAAAGAGCTGGGTGAATGTCTGGCACTCTTAAAAAATGCAGAACGCAAGGGAGAAATAACCTCCAGCGCGGATGGGTGGAAATGGGTAAAAAACTATGTGGCTCGGACCGTTAGTCGGACAAATAATATGTCACAGTAGAGACAACCCTTACGTTTTTGATATGCGGGTTATTTCTATCTCTTGCGTCAATACTAAACTGCCCCTGAGAGGCTGTTTTTATTTTACCCAACGTACTCTTCGAGTCCGACGCAAACTTCTCCGCCACCTCGCGTGCTTTTGTTGTAGCTTCCTCAATCATTTCCGGCTTTACGTCGTTTAGGCTGGTAAACAGATATTCTGTTTGAGATTCATACGTCCCACCCGTAAATACAATCCCCTGCTTACCGAGCTCTGACAAAGACTCCATTATTTTTCTCACTGAATCTATGTTTTCTGAGTAAACCGTTACCGTCTGAATTGCGGTATATCGAAACTCCGCATTTTCTTGCCCACCGTATTGTTGGGCCGATTTATCCGTAATTGAAGGGGCCGTAAATGTAATTTCCTCCTTGCTAACACCGCTCTTTTCAAGAAATATTTTTATCTTGTCAGTGCTAAGCTCAATCGACTCATATAACTCTTCAAGCTTATTGCTGGCCTCGGTAAACTGGATAGGCCAAATAACGACATCTGCTGCACATTCTCTTTCAGACAACCCTTTAACCGTAACAGTGCGCTCATACTCCTTAAACTTTATAGCGGCGTTTCCCAAAAGATACCCAAGAGAAGCCAGCCCTAGAAATATAAATACCCCCAGCAACAACGCATTAGTCTTGTTATTTTCACCCATCTAACTCTCCCTTCAAGATAATTAGCATTCCCTGAATTCAACTCGTAAATGCAACTCTAATAACTTTGTTTAAAGGATAAGCTGCGGTAGGCTCACGGCTTCTTTCACCGACCAAAATTGTGTTTAAGAAAATAATGCAGTAAAAATATCTGCAAAGCCACTTTAGCAGCAAAGAGGATTCACCTCTGCTCCATCACATCACCCCCAGAGCCTTGTACACGGCATCCACTGGGTCGGCATAAAAACT
>CAYPNO010000264.1:0-3268 GCA_964411865.1 uncultured Desulfuromonas sp.
ACCCTGCCGGAGATATCTTATAAAACCAGGGAAGCAGTTCTGGAGAAGCTCAATGACTGGGCGGAAGCTAATAGTCCTAGTTAAACTCCAGCGCAGTTAAATAATTCGAGTGTAATGCTAACCCGGCTCGGTCTAAAATATCCCGGCGCCGGGTTTCTTCTATCAGGGGCACAAACCCACTCATCCCATTAATACTGTTGCCGAGAAAATAACGCTCACGCTTTTTTATATCATCAGGTAGAAAATTGATTCTGGCAAAGGCAAAGTCATGCTGCAACAGCCATGAGTACATAGCTGCGTGCAGGCGTTCGTCTCCCCCACCCTCTGCACAATCTGCTGTATGCTCAATTATCCCCTTTACCCACAAGTACAATTGCTTTTCCGCTACCCCTAAGTAGTCCATGGCGTGGTCCTGCATGGTGCTATGGGCAAAAATCATCTTTTGTGGTTTATGCGCCATCACGCGCTGCAGTGACTCAAGCGCTATGTCCAGATCAAAACGGGGCGGTGTTGCTGGACGCATATAGACACCGTTGGGGGTATCCAGGCATACCCCCGCAACTTCTCCGGCCATAAGCAAGTCACCAAACATAAAACTTAAGTGATGTGGAGCATGTCCTGGGGTCTGCAGTGCCATTAGCCCAATGTCTTCAAGAACGGGACGGTAGTGGATGTTTTGTTCTGGAACTGGAACAATCTCCCCATATTCCTTGGCTACCTTACCCAGCACTTTCAGAGAGCCTTCCCACAGAGACTGCGGTGCAAGCATATGCTTAATCCCAGCGGGGTGACAAAGCACCTGTACCTCTGGGAAATGGTGTACCAACTCCCCTGTCCCACCGGCGTGATCGATATGAATGTGGGTGAGCAAAATATAGTCAAGGTGCTCTATGCCGTGCTCTTGCAGGGCTTGCAGCAATACTGGAATAGTTGAGAGCGGACCCGGATCAAGGACAAAGCTTGTAGAGGCATCCGTATAAATCCACGCATTAATGAAGTTGCGAAATCCTTCCAGCTTTGGCTGATCCAAATATACTTGGTGGAAACAGTTGTAATCCATACGTGCCTCTCTTCACCTATAAAAGCTTATGCACATTCCGAGAAACCGCAGGCATGACATACGCAGCAACCGCCTTCATGTTCAACTGGGCCGCCGCACTCAGGACAAGCTCCTCCCTGAACACTTATACCATCCACAGCAACCTCATTTTGAACATGCTGTTGGATAGCTTTGGCCAGCGCATCGGCACAGGATGTAACCTTATTCGCGCCAAATCCAGCGTGCTTATGGCAGGAGATTCCTATTAGCTGCTTTACGGCTTGCCGTGCCTGTACCCCACTACGCCACGCAAGTGATACCAAGCGCCCCAATGCTTCACACTGTGATGCCGCACATCCACCGGCTTTGCCCATAGTTGTAAAGACTTCGAACAACCCATTTTGATCTTCATTGATGGTTACGTAGAGGGGACCACAACCGGTTTCCATCTGATACGTAGCACCAGATAATTTCCGAGGTCGATTCCTTTTGCGGCTCTGCTTGCCGCTCTCCATGGGGAGATCCATCCCTTCAGAATCTTCTTTCTTTACCGATAACACCTGATTGTCTCTCGACCCATCACGATAGATCGTCACCCCTTTGCATCCGTTTTCGTAAGCCATTTGATACACGCTGGCGACATCATCACGGGTGGCAGAATTGCAGAAGTTTACCGTCTTGGACACCGCATTATCCGTGTGTTTCTGAAACACCGCCTGCATTTTTATGTGGTCTTCAGGGGTAATATCGTGAGCTGTGACGAAAATTCGGCGAATATCTTCGGGAATCTGTTCAAAGTCTTTGATAGTCCCCTTTTCGGCGATCAATTTCATCAATTCTAATGAATAAAATCCGCGCTCACGCGCGATGCGCTCAAACAGGGGATTTACCTCGACCAGAATATCATTGTCCATAACCTGACGTACATATGACACTGCAAACAGAGGTTCTACGCCACTGGAACTATTGGCAATAATAGAAATTGTACCGGTAGGGGCAATGGTAGTACAGGTAGCATTGCGTATCTCCCCCACCCCGCGTTGATCATAGCTACTCCCCTTGAAATTTGGAAACGCGCCACGTTCGGCGGCCAACTGCTTTGAAGTCGCATGGGACTTTTCATTTATAAAACCCATTACCCTGTTACCCAGGGCGATGGCTTCTGAACTGTTATAGGGTATTTGCAGCAAGATCAGCATATCGGCCCAACCCATGATGCCCAGTCCGATTTTGCGGTTGGCGAGGGACATGTCACGTATCTGTTCAATGGGATAGTTATTGACATCAATGACGTTATCCAGAAAACGGGTCGCCAACGCTATGACCTGTTCCAGTTTACCCCAGTCAACCTCACCCTCTTTCGTCACCATTTTGCTGAGGTTTATAGAGCCAAGGTTACACGACTCATAGGGTAGCAAGGGCTGCTCTCCACAGGGGTTGGTACTCTCAATTTCACCAATATGCGGGGTGGGATTGTCGCGATTAAGGCGATCTAGGAAAATAATCCCAGGCTCGCCATTGTTCCACGCCAGATCAACGATATGTTCAAATACCTTAGATGCCGACATTCGACCAACCTCTGCGCTAGTCCGAGGATTGATGATAGCGTAATCACCATTGGATTTAACCGCCTCCATGAACTCTTCGGTAACGCCAACGGAGATATTAAAGTTGGTCAGGACCTTTTGATCTCGCTTGCTCATAATGAAATCCATGATATCCGGATGATCAACCCGCAAAATACCCATATTGGCACCGCGCCTGGTACCTCCCTGCTTGATGGTTTCAGTTGCCGTGTCAAAGACATTCATAAACGACAGCGGCCCCGAAGAAACCCCCTTGGTGGACATCACGACGTCGTTGGCGGGGCGGATACGGGAAAATGAAAAACCGGTGCCACCACCACTTTTATGAATCAACGCCGTATTTTTAACTGCTTCAAAGATACTCTCCATGGAATCTTCCACCGGTAAAACAAAACAGGCGGAGAGTTGCCCCAATTCACGTCCGGCGTTCATCAGGGTCGGAGAATTTGGCAAAAACTCAAGGTTGGTCATCATGGCATAAAACTTAGTGCTGATCTCTGCTACATTCTGTTCGGCATAACTTGCTTCCGCCTGGGCTATGGCATCAGCTACACGTTTGAACATATTAGCCGGGGTTTCAAGAGCTTTCCCCTCTTCGTCACGTTTAAGATGGCCCGACGGGCGTCTTTCGCGAAATGGCCCA
>CAYPNO010000265.1:0-3253 GCA_964411865.1 uncultured Desulfuromonas sp.
GCTCTACCTATCACATAAACCCGATTCGGTGCCAGCAATATCTATCCATTTGCCCTTCGGAGTCAACCCATACAACATGCTGAAAAAAGAGGTTTTTTACGACTAAATCGTACCTATCTATGATTTTTTTCTGGTGTGGAGGGGTAGATTAGTCTGAATTTTCGTGTTAGTAAACTTCCCATCCAGAGATTGTACGCCCTATGTGGGCTTCTATCTGCAGAAAAATTCTGCACGCGAAATTCAACTTTCATAGACTTAAAAGGAGAATTCATGCCCAGTAAAAAAACTTGGCACGCTTCCATAACGCTGCCGGTATTTATCCCCGCCGTTGTAGTGATCGTTCTGCTTGTAACCGGAACCATCAGCAACCCGGAACTGGCCGGGGATGCCTTTGCCTCAGCTCTTAATTTTATTACCCGCACCTTCGGCTGGTTTTACATGCTGTCTGTTGCCGTCTTCCTAGTGTTCATCGTTCTGGTCGCCCTGTCCAATTGGGGGAAAATCAAGCTCGGGCCGGACCATTCCGATCCTCAATATAGTTTTCCGGTCTGGTTTGCCATGCTGTTCTCCGCCGGCTATGGCATCGCCCTGCTGTTTTTTGGCGTCGCAGAACCTGTGCTCCATTATGCCGAACCCCCAGCTGGAGCCGCTGCCACAGTAGGTTCAGCTCAACAGGCTATGCAGATTGCCTTTTTTCACTGGGGCCTTCACATCTGGGCGATCTACGGTCTAGTTGGGCTGGTACTGGCCTATTTCGCTTTCCGCCACGGGCTGCCCCTCTCCATGCGTTCTACCCTGTATCCCCTCATAGGAGATAAAATTTACGGGCCCATTGGCCACGCTGTAGATGTATTTGCGATTCTGGGCACCCTGTTCGGGGTCGCAACCTCTCTGGGGCTCTCGGTTGCCCAGATAAACGCCGGCATAAACTACCTGTGGCCGCAAATACCAATGTCCACTACTGTGCAGGTTATAGCTATAGCTTTGATCACTGCTGCCGCCTTGGCATCAGTGCTTGCCGGTATGGAAAAAGGGATCAAGCGGTTATCGATTCTTAATATGGTGTTGGCCATTGCGGTTATGACCTTTGTGTTTATCGTCGGCCCCACGCTGTTTATTCTGGAAACATTTCTGCAGAACACCGGCAGCTACCTCAACAACATCATTGAACGCACCTTCAACCTGCAGGCCTACGTACACAACGACTGGATCGGCAACTGGACCCTATTTATCTTCGGCTGGACCATAGCATGGTCACCATTTGTCGGCTTGTTTATCGCAAAGATCAGCCGTGGGCGCACCATCCGCCAGTTTGTATTCGGGGTCATGCTTGTACCCTCGCTGTTTACGTTTCTGTGGTTTTCGGTCTTCGGCGATACCGCATTACATATGATTATGGAGGAGGGCTACACCGAGCTTATCACCCATGTGCAGTCCAACCAGGCCATCGCCCTGTTCAAACTGTACGAAAATCTACCATGGTCTGCGCTGGTTTCGTTTATCACGGTATTTTTGATCATCACCTTTTTCGTCACCTCATCCGACTCCGGCTCTTTGGTAATCGACTCTCTTTCTGCCGGTGGCAAAGGGGAAGAATCACCTGTGTGGCACCGCTCGTTCTGGGCCATCACAGAAGGAGTTGTAGCTGCGGTTCTGCTGATGGCTGGGGGGCTGAAAGCGCTACAGACGATGGCGATCACTACAGCGCTACCGTTTACATTTATCATGCTCATAGCTGCGGTGGGAATGTGGAGAGCCCTTATTATTGAAGGGCACACCGAAGTAAGTCTGCAGAATTACATGCAGCGCGAACACCATGGCGCAGACAAACATACAGGGGGATGGAAGGCACGTTTGGCTGAAATGGTACATTTCCAGAGTCAGGAAGATATCATGACGTTTATTCGAGGCACAGTGCTACAGAGCATGAATCGCGTGCGTGAAGAACTAAGTGCTCAGGGCTGGGAAGCTACAGTCACCTTTGAGGAAGAAAACGGACGCGCTTATCTTGAAGTTGTGCGCAGCGCTCAGCTCGATTTTATCTACGACATCCGCATGCGCGAATACCTTATGCCCGACTTTGCCTATCCGGAACTACCCGGTGCTGAAAGCGAAGCACGCCATTACTACCGCGCAGAGGTGTTTTTACGCCGGGGTGGGCAGGCATACGATATTTACGGGTTTGAGGGTGACCAGGTTATTGACGACATTCTTGGCCAGTTTGAGAAATACCTCCATTTTCTCCATGTCTCCCCTGGGGTGCTCCCTTGGAACATGGATGAACATGATGAGATGTTGCAAAACCCGCAGGAAGATGTGCAGAAGCCCCAAGAGAATATAAGCTAACTTTAAATAATTTCTCCCTGTTGAGGGAAATATAACCACTTAATCTTTGGTAAAAATGACGACCCTATGCCCTACAAATTCGACAGAGGCGTTCCATTTATGCGCCAGCCATTCAAACGTACGCATGGAGTAAAAACGCACATGGGTGGGGTCATCCTTATACCTCCAAGTAGCAAAATCTATGGCATCCGGCACTAAGGAAGTCATTATCCCCAGCAAGCCTCTGGGAGCGAGACAGCCCCAGAGGCTTGCAAGCTGCTGCGCTGGTGCGTAGATGTGTTCGATAACTTCACTGCAGGTGATAAAATGGTGGGTTTGCGCTAGAACTCCCTGTTCTGGCGCATAGTATGGATCATAAATCTGCATTTTATACCCACGTGCACCAAGCAACTTGGCCAGAACAGGTTCTGGCCCGCTGCCAAAATCTAGCCCATATGCTGGTGCAGGTATACGCATGCATATCGGCTCAGACAACTGCGCCAGAAAGCGGCAATATCCAGAGTCAGTCAACAGATTCTGGTGTTGGTCGTAAAGAGACTTCTCTTGCGCTGGAGCAAGAAGAAATTCCGGGGGAACAAACACCAGCCCACACGCAGCGCAGCGATAGTAGCTACGCATCACTTTATTACGCGGTAAACGCGCTCTACGTCTTCTCTTTCCTGGTGTATCCCGATAAAATAACGGTGTATCAGTGCCTGCACACAGAGGGCATATCTGCCCCCCAAGGGACGCTACTCCTGTTTCCGACGCCGTATCATGTGTCACAGTGCTTTTCATAATGTTTGCCGAACTAAACCTCTTTGGAATTCCAAAGAGCCTTCTTTGAGTTCTTCGCACTCACACGCATGATCCTAAACAATATTCCCACGCAGTAAAAAATACAGCCCGAACGCTGCCATGTTGCAGA
>CAYPNO010000266.1:0-3232 GCA_964411865.1 uncultured Desulfuromonas sp.
CTTACTTTAAAGCTATCACGGATAATAAGATAGCTGCAATCGGGGAGCCCGCCATTCAGAACAATGGGGAGCTTAAAGAAAATCAAGCGTTTACCTATGATTTTCATGTAGAGGTTAAGCCTGAAATCGAAAACCCTGATTATTCGGGTTTGAGGCTAAAAAAAGAGATCTATACATTTGATAATTCAGTCGTTGATGCGCAGATTGAGAAGATGCTCGATTCGCGCACCCAAAAAGAAACAGTTGAACGTGATGCTGTACGGAACGGTGACTTTATAACCTTGGACTTTGAAGGGTTTGTAGGCACCGAAGCGTTTGCAGGTGGAGCAGCTCAGGATCATGAGCTTGAGGTTGGATCAGGAAGCTTTATCCCGGGCTTTGAGGATCAACTTGTTGGGATGAAGCGCGGCGAAGAGGGTGAGGTTAAGGTGACTTTCCCTAAAGAATATGGTAACGCTGATCTTGCTGGAAAAGAAGCTACCTTTAAGGTCAAAGTTACAGAGATAAAAGAAAAAATTGTGCCCGAATTAACCGATGAACTCGCACAGGAATTCGGAGCTGAAACAGCGGATAACTTGCGTGAGAAAATCGAAGAGAACTATGCGCGTCAGGAGAATCAACGAATTGAGGAAGAGCTTAAAGAGCGCTTAATGGCACAACTTGTCGAGCGTAATCCCATGGATGTTCCTGAGACCATGGTTATGGGGCAACTTGACTTTATGCTGAAGAACATAAAAGGACGTCTCAAGTCACAGGGGATGACCCTAGACATGATGGGTCTCAATGAAGAAAATTTTCGCGCAATGTACCGTGATACGGCGGTAAAGCAAGTGCAGGGAAGTTTGCTTCTAGAAGCGATTGGTAATACGGAGAATATTTCAGCTGATGAAGGTGAAATTGATGCGCGTTTGGAAGAAATTGCACAAATGGCCAACGCACCCCTTGAAGATGTGAAAAAATATTACTCTTCAGAAGATGCTAAGGAAGGGTTGCTGGCCCAGATCGAGGAAGAAAAAGTTATTGCTTATCTGGTTGGACAAGCTGATATTCAACAGCTAAGCAAAGAAGAGTTGGAGAAAGAAAAGCAGGAAGAGCAAGAGGGGCAGGAGTAGGTCTATGACTCTGGTTCCTATGGTTGTTGAACAGACTGGGAGAGGTGAACGTTCGTATGATATTTACTCACGTCTGCTTAAAGACCGGATCATTATGCTCAGCTCTGCGATTGATGATCAAGTAGCAAATCTGGTTGTTGCCCAGATGTTATTTTTGGAGTCAGAAGATCCAGATAAGGATATTCACTTCTACATCAATTCGCCAGGTGGGGTAGTATCTGCAGGTATGGCTATGTACGATACCATGCAATACATCAAAGCTCCGGTCTCTACAATCTGTATTGGACAGGCAGCAAGTATGGGGGCGCTGCTATTAGCTGCAGGAGCGCCCGGAAAACGCTTTGCGCTGCCTCATTCACGCATAATGATACACCAGCCTCTGGGCGGATTTAAAGGTCAGGCTTCTGATATCAGTATTCATGCCAAGGAAATCCTGCATCTGCGGGAGTGTTTGAATAAGATACTGGTTAACCACACTGGCCAGACCATGAGAAAGATTGCATCCGACACTGAGCGTGATTACTTTATGGGTGCTCAACAGGCGTGCGACTACGGTATTATTGATCGGATAATCAAGCGTGAAGAACGCGAAGAAAAAAAGAAATAATTCTTACTGCCTGCTCTTTTAGTAGATTTGTTGATGTTGCATTTATATGGCACCAGAAAAAATGCGGGCCAGAAGGAGGAGTAGATGGATTCAAGTGACGTGCACAATAAAAATCTAACCTGCTCATTTTGTGGAAAAGGTCAGGAAGCGGTTAAGAAGCTTATAGCTGGCCCATCTGTATATATCTGCGATGAATGTATAGATCTATGTCAGGAGATTATTACTGAAGAACTAGCACAGGTAGACATAACTGATGAGGGAAGTCTTCCGATCCCAGCAGAAATTCTATTGACGCTAAATGACTATGTTGTTGAACAGGAGCGCGCAAAGCGTGTGCTTGCGGTTGCAGTGTATAACCATTACAAGCGTGTCAAATACCTGACTACTAACGGTGATGTTGAGATTCAAAAGAGTAACATACTGCTTTTGGGCCCCACAGGAAGTGGAAAAACTCTCCTTGCTCAGACCTTGGCACGTGTCCTTAATGTTCCCTTTGCTATTGCCGATGCTACAAATCTTACAGAAGCAGGATATGTGGGCGAGGATGTGGAGAATATTATTCTCGCATTAGTTCAGGCAGCCGACTACGACATTGAAAAAGCGCAGCGCGGAATTATTTATATCGACGAGATTGACAAGATTGCGCGTAAAAGTGAATCACCCTCCATCACCCGTGATGTGTCTGGGGAGGGGGTACAGCAGGCTCTACTGAAAATAATCGAGGGTACAACCGCAAGTGTTCCGCCAAAGGGAGGTCGCAAACACCCGCAGCAGGAATTTATTAAGGTTGACACCTCAAATATCTTGGTGATCTGCGGTGGAGCATTTGCAGGTTTAGAGGATATTGTATCGAAGCGAATTGGTAAAAAAGGGATAGGTTTTGGTGCTGATATTCAGTCTAAAGTAGAAAAAGTACAGGGCGAGCTTCTTGCTCAAGTAGAGCCGGGAGACTTGTTGAAGTTCGGACTTATTCCGGAATTTGTCGGGCGCCTGCCCGTAGTTGCAACTCTGGAAGAGCTGAACGAGCAGGCACTTATTCGGATTTTGCAGGAGCCAAAAAATGCTCTTATCAAGCAGTATCAGAAACTCTTTGAACTTGAAGGTGTGGAGTTGAAGTTTACCGCAGGAGCACTTGCGGCGGTAGCCAGTCTCGCTGTTCAGCGTAAAACTGGAGCGCGCGGACTTCGCTCTATACTCGAAGAGACCATGCTGGATATTATGTTTGAGATCCCATCACAAAAGCATGTCAAAGAGGTTGTTATCAGCGAAGAGGTGGTTTTGAAGAAGACTGCCCCACTGATTGTGTATGACTGCGCTGAAACTGTATCCGCCTGATTCTTCACGCCGTAATTGGATATTCCATGACATCTGCACAAAAAGTAACACCTGAAAAAATTGCCGGAGCAGGGGGTCATCCCCTGCTCCCTTTGCGTGATATCGTCGTTTTCCCCGCAACGGTTGTACCGCTGTTTGTTGGGCGTGTCAGATCTATTGCAGCTCTTGAGCGAGCGAT
>CAYPNO010000267.1:0-3226 GCA_964411865.1 uncultured Desulfuromonas sp.
GGCCCGGGCCAAAACTGTATACCACCTTCCCGCCTTGTTGTTTGATCAGGTTCAGAATTGCAGCTTCGCTTAGGGCGGGTGATGCACTCTGAAGCTTCCGCTGCGCATCGCGGGTGACACTCTCCACCCCGCCAACAAGTCCAAGTTGGGCGGCCTCCGCCGCATTCAGGCGTAGCGCAATGCCATTGAAGGTCAGATCGTAAATACGCACTGGCACCAGATGACGTCCAAGGGCTTCCTCCATCTGCGCCAGTGCAAGTTCGCGCTGCCCCTGCAGATATACGCGATAGGCTTCCACTGCTGTGCTGCCGAGCTCTAAACGTGCGGCACCTATGGTGCGAGGGTTGGTGGCGGCGTATCCCGGAACTCCGCCAGTATATGTGGCTACGGGTTCAGCCTTCAGGCGAATAATGTGGACATTGCGTTGGGCTCGTTGCTCACTGGCGTTTTGAGTGCCAGAAATTTCAGTCTGCGGTTGGATAACAGCCACTGCATAGCTAGGAACAAAAAAGGCTAGTGCCACAAACAAAGGCAGGATGGCGTGCTGAATGCACCGTGCCATGGGTAGTAATTTTTCCATATAGCTCTCCACATCTTTAAACAATCCGTAGAGACGTTGCATGCAACGTCTCCAGATTCAACACCTCTACCCTCAGTTAATCCCGAGGTTCGCTATAGATCAGGCGCAGAGGGATAATTACATGTTGCTCCAGTTCCGGCATCTGCACCTCCATGGCTCCATACCAATACTCCTCTGGGTGGAGTTCTGGCACATCCCAGGCTAAATCAAGGGCAAAGGGAGATTCCTGGATGCTATGTGGCGTTACCTGAAGAGTGCCTACTAACTCCTCAGTTTCCTTTTCAGCGTTGCCGCCCTCCAGGTTATCTCCTTCTACAATGGCGTACTGCAACCGGAACATATCCCCCATATCTCCGGCTCTGCTCCCTTCAGTATTGTGGGCTGCAATCCACCACGAACCCGCTTCCGGTGCGATGATACTTAGTTGTTCCTGTGAACCGCCTACAGCGCTGATTCCAGTATGATAGGGATAATCTTCATCCCGTCCCGCATACAGATTCATGTTCTCTGATTCCTCCGAGTCCAAATCTATCAACAGCGCTTTGGCATTGGCAGGTACTTCAATGGCATGGAAATACACGCCTCCGTCGTTGTTGCTGAAATCCATCGGAGTGGGGTCTTGCTCCACCTGCTCCTCCACCACGGTAGCGGCCAGCAGACCATGGGCATTGATATTGGCTGCGCTGGCGGTCTCAAAACGATACAGCTTTTGACTTCCCTGCAATTTAGTGGTCTTTATTTTTCGCAGCTCCGGCAGTTTATACGCCATGTGGCGCACGGCTACCGGCAGATGTGCGTCCGGTGCGGAGTTATGCTGCTCGCGCAGAAAGATGTGGCCGAAAGCCCACTCTTCCAAGGGCGTAGCGCTGGAATCAGCATACACCCGCAGGGTCTGATGCTGCCCCGGAGCCAGATCAAAGCTGCGCGGTTCCACCTCCAGATTGAGACCGGCGTCCGCGCTGATCTCAACCTGCCAACTGGTACTCTGCGCTGAAATATTGGTTAGGGTTCGCGTCCACTCGCAGCGATCGAGGCAGAATGCCTGGCCCAAACTAGGCAGATTCAAACTAGCAGGATCGCCCTTGTCCGGCTCTGTACCACTCCAGTAAAAGGTTGGATTGGCGTTACGATAACCCTCTCCGCTCTCGTCCAGAACCAATGCGGCGGACATGGCACTGAATACGTCAATACGCCCGGCCCCCATGTCAAACGGGGTGGCCGGATCGCCCTCTTGGTTGCGGCGGATATCTGTTTTAGCTGTAGTCATCAGGGCAGATTGCGCCTGCGCCGGAGTCCAGTCTGGATGTTGTGCTTTTAGAAGTGCCAGCGCCCCCGCGACATGGGGACTGGCCATGGAGGTGCCATCATAAAGAGCATAGCCCAGGCCATCCACCACCGGCGCAAAGATGCTGGAACCGGGAGCCGTCATATCCGGCTTGATCACCGCAGGAACCGAGTGGTTGAAGCCACGGGAACTGAAGTCGGAAATAATATCCGCCGCGCTCGGGTCACTGACCGCCAGAGTACCGGACAGAGTGGCGTGAAGCTTTTCCCCCTTAGCCTGACACTCCTGCAGCCACCCTTTGAGTTTAACGCTATCGAGCTGGCTGAGATGGGTCGCAGGGAGGTAATGTTCATCCTGCACCCGTGCTGTGGCATCCCCTGCATCTACTTCCGCCAGGATCATCCCACCCGCACCGTTTTCTTTTACATGCTGGCCTTTATCTACCCGCCCAATTTCACCCCGATCACAGATGACGATCTCACCATTAAAAGGAGCATTAAATTCCCCTTCACATAATGGATCGCCATAATCCCCAGCATACACAAGCGGTGCCGGGCCATATCCCAACGACCATCCCAACCCAGCAAGCACTTCAAGCCCTTCCAAACCTTCCACTGGCCCGGACAAGGTAACGTTGTTCTGATACACCACATCGTGGGTGCTGGCCGCTACCACACTTAGCCACGGAGCCACAGAAGGCGAGGTGAGGGTGGCGTTCTCAGGCCCCGTATTACCCGCCGCATTGGCGACCCATATCCCAGCTTCGCGCGCGGCCAGAAAAGCCAGCATCTCGTTACCGTCACGCTCACCCCAGGGGTTCACGCCCGAATCCTCACCTATAGAGTAGTTAATTACATCCACCCCATCGGCAATAGCCTGTTCAATCGCGCTCAATACCCCACTGCTACTCACAGACTGATCGGTGTTTGCCACATTGTAGGAGATGATATTGGCGTGGGGCGCAACCCCGGAGATCCGTGCGGACAAATTTAACCCCGTAGCATAATGCACTACGGCGTCTTCCACAAAACTCCCCGCCGCCGTGGCCGCAACATGGCTGCCATGCCCTAAAAAATCGACAGGGTTAGGATTCTTCTCTGCAAAAGCCCAAGCACCAATGAGCTTGTTGTTGCACACAAAGTTCGGGTTATACAATTCAATATTGGACGGATCGCACACACCATAATAGCGCCCACGTGGATTTTCATGCGTATAGCCATCGTCACCGGTTTCAGCAAATGAAGGGCTATGGGGACTGATGCCGCTATCGATGATACCCACCACCACCCCTTCTCCCATGGTGCTCCCAGCAACCTTAGAGCTGCCAGTACCAAACCACACCTGGGGCGCACGAATCAGAG
>CAYPNO010000268.1:0-3212 GCA_964411865.1 uncultured Desulfuromonas sp.
TGGCGGCCTTAACTGCAAAATTTAATCATTATCTCATTAACTATGAGATGTCCCTAGCCTCACCCAAGTAATTCTTTTACATCCTTAGCATACTTCCTGAAATACAATTCTAGACTACCGATGTTATCTTTATCCATTTTCTCCCACGAAATTTGATGCACAGCGGAGGGAGGTTTGGCAAAATAAACTGTCCATTCATCACGTGTTCTACTATCAAGCGAAAGACGTCCAGCTTCGCCGCGTGTCTTATGGCAACTAGTACACACCGAACGGTAGAGGTCCTTACCTTCACGCCAATCAGACGCGAAACACAGATCAGAATATAACCCGCCTAGCATGATCAACCCCATTAAACTAACTAACATTTTTTTCATAATTATACTCCCTCTCACAAAGCGAATTAAAAAAAAGTTTGGAGTATTACTTGTGAAGACTCATGATTATTTCTGGAGAGCATTTAAGGTTGAGGCGCAACCTCCTACCACGTAGTCCGTTAAAATACCGGCTGCACCCCTCATGCGTAGATTGCCATCTCTGAGCATTGATTTTAATGTACACTACCTTATCTAGCTCAGATGGGTGCATAGTTGCCAGTAAAATATTCCACGCAGTGGCCAAATCTATTGAACAGTCGTTCTTAGTTTCAGCACCACCGCAATGACACTATAAACCTCTATTGTATAGACTATTCAAACTGGGGCGCTCAATAGCTACGCCCCAGCTTAAGACCTTACAAACTAACCACATCCGATCAATTCTTTTACATCTTTTGCGTGTTTTCTAAAATACAGCTCTAAACTTCTAATACCATCTTTATTCAATTTATCCCATGCATTTTGATGGATAGCGTCTGGATCTTGTGCAAAAAAATCCGTCCATTCGTCGCGGTTTCTACTGTCCAGAGAAAGACGCCCAGCTTCACCGCGTGTCTTATGGCAGCTGCTGCACACAGTACGAAAGGTGTCTTTGCCTTGGCGCCAGTCGGCCGCTATACACAGATTAGCACTAAATACACTCAACAAGATCATACCCATTAAACTGAAGCATATTTTATTCATATAAAACTCCCTGCCGCAAAATAAATAAAGAACTACTCGTCCTCGGGCAAACGAAATGTGTCTACAGATAAAAGCAGCTCAGAAGACTGCCGGTTAAGACCAGTGGTTATTTTAGAGGAATCTTCAACGTGGCGTTGAGCAATTTGCGATATCTCAACAACTTTAAGCATAGCTTCGTCGACATTTTTAGTCATTTCAAGTTGGGCTTTAGAAAGTTCTGAAATCTCAGTGACCACATTTTTCGACTTATCTATTGCATCCTTGATAGAATTAAAAGCATCACCAGTATCCTGAGCCAGCCGAGTTTGGACTTCAACCGTCTTGGTCTCTTCTTCAAGAGAAGCGGTAACTTCACCGGCATCTGTTTGAATAGACTTAATTACCCCGTTTATCTGCTTTGTCGCTTCTGCGGATTTATCCGCAAGACGTTTAATTTCATCAGAAATGACCAAGAACCCGCGTCCCTGTTCACCAGCGCGCGAAGCCTCAATTGAAGCGTTCATCGCCAGTATTGTAGTCCGCGTAGCAATGTCCGAGATCAGTTTAGAAATGGTACCGATTTCGAGAAGGCGCTCGGACAGGTTTTTCATCTTTTTATTGATGACCTGCACCGTAATTCGGATTAACTGCATACCGTCGATATTATCGTTAACGAGTTCCTGCCCTTTTGCCGTAACCAGGTCTACCTGAGTTGATACTTCTTGCGCCAAAACTGCCTTTTCAGTGATTTCCTGTGCTGCAGCCTCAGATTTCTCAACTGCCTTAGTAACCTTTTCGATCTGGGCGCTCTGAGCTTGGGCTCCAGTCTCTAAATCCTGGAATATCTGCATTAGATACTTTGACTGAGTTCCAACGTCATCCGCGTTTCTCTTAGTTTCCTTAAGTAGGTCCGCCAAACTCTCAACCATCAGATTATAGGCATCCGCAACAGAGCCAAAAGCATCTGCAGTAACTGGAGCCTTGAGAGTCAGATCTCCTTCGGCTGCTTCGCTGACTACATCTAAGAATCCAATTAAGTTCTCCTGGGTTGTCTCACGATCGGCATCCGCAAGAATGGCTTCTTTGTATCTCCCCACAGTCAGGTTTAGCATCAAGGTTGCTGCGCCAATTTCATCACGGGGCATGAGCGTTACTTCACTAAAATCTCCTTCACTTATGCGGTCTATGGTTTGACGCAAAAACAAAACTGAGCCATGTAGTCGCTTATTTCGCAGTGTTATCAACCCTACTAGCAAGATAAATAGAGCAGCTATTGCTCCAAGCATAAAGTAGTAAACAACATTCTGATTCGAAGCTGAGTATTGTAACCCGACCTCTTTCTTGAAATTACTCCTGAGGGTATTGATATTCTGGTTAAACTCGCGCACATCCTGTTTATACTCAGCATACCGCGCAGATATCGAGGGGAAGGTATTCTTTGTTGTCATATTTTCCACTACCAGAGTCAGACGTTTCTCGAGACTGGCGTGAACATCATCCAAGATATCAAGTGTTTTCAAAGATTGATATCGGGTGAAATCAGGCATCTTAATCTTTAGATAAAGCAAGATATTGTTAAACCAGGCGGCATTAGTATCGCCGCTGTCGGTCGCAACTACGCTACGTAGCTGATTAAGGTCTGAATTCACCTGCAGCAACACATCCTTTATTTGGCTTGCTTTTTTACTGGTCTCATTGAAATCATTTTGCCGAGCATAGGAAACCATCTCACCTTCCAAAACCTGCAAATCTGACATAGTGATGAGCAAACTATCCAAAATCTGCATCCGCTCCATTGCAGAAACAACTTTCTGATGCCCGGAACCAGAGAGTATATGATAGGTGGCAAGATTTAAAAAAAGAAGCAACACAATCAACACGCTCATCGAGAGCAGGTTGCGCGTCGTTATCATTTTGACACTGGATACTTTATCAGACATAGTTGAACTTTCTCCCCCTAGAACTTACTCAGCCGCCTCAACATTAAAACTACACACGAAACTTCAAATATTAAACAAAGAAAATTCGCGCAACTTTCCAAGCAACGATTCCTCGTCAAATGGCTTTACCAAATAGCCACATGCACCCATAGCCAGCGCCTTTTCTCTGTGATGTTTGCCTGCCCTGGAGGTAATTACCACTACCGGAACAGCAGCTAATGATTCGCGCCGTTTT
>CAYPNO010000269.1:0-3196 GCA_964411865.1 uncultured Desulfuromonas sp.
CGATAGTGGAGAGTACTACTTTCTGTCTCGCCCCAGGCGCTTCGGCAAAAGCATTTTGGTATCTACACTTCAATCTCTTTTTGAGGGCCGTAAAGAGCTATTTGAGGGCTTATACATCCAGGATAAATGGGATTGGAATACAACCTACCCTGTCATAAAAATCAGCTTTGGCGGCGTCGCACGGGATCTTCCCGCGATGTACCGCATGGTAGGCGGTATAATGCGATCCAATCAGGAACGCCTTGAGGTTACGTGCCAGCACCCTGAAGATGGTGGCGTCTGCCTTAGAGAGTTGATAGAAAAAGCGCATACAAAGTATGGGCAGAAGGTAGTTATTCTCGTCGATGAGTACGATAAGCTAATTGTAGATAACCTCGATCAGCGGGAAGTTGCAAAGCAGGGCAGAGAAGTGCTGCGCGACTTATACACCACCATTAAAAATAGCGACGAGCATGTAAGATTTGCCTTTCTCACCGGTGTAAGCAAGTTCAGCAAGGTGTCGGTATTCAGTGGGCTAAATAATTTGGAAGATATTAGCCTGCGCTCCGATTACGCCACGATTTGCGGTTATACTCAACATGACCTGAACACCACCTTTGCAGCGCACTTGCAGGGCGTAGATATGGACAAGGTGCGCCAGTGGTACAATGGGTATAACTTCCTAGGCGAACCAGTCTACAACCCTTTTGACATCCTCTTATTTATCCGTAACGGCAAGATGTTTGAAAATTACTGGTTTGCCACCGGCACCCCTACGTTCCTGATCAAGCTGATTGAGCAGAACAACTACTACATCCCCAAGCTAGGCAACCTACGTGTCAGTAAAAGCCTTATAGATAGCTATGATTTAGACAACATAGAGCTTGAGCCTATTCTTTTTCAATCTGGATACCTAAGCATAAAGGGGGTTGAAGACACAGGCTTAGGGGTAGAATACGCTCTGGGCTTCCCCAACCGTGAAGTGGCCATGTCCTTCAATGATTTTATCGCAAGCTCACTCACAGGTATCAGCAACACCCTGCCGGATCAAAAGCTACTTTACGCAGCCTTACAGCACGGCAATATGGAGCAATTCAAGAATACCCTCATAGGCTTATTTGCCTCCATCTCCCACACCAACTACACCCGCAACAGAATTAGCGCCTACGAGGGCTACTACGCCAGCGTTGTGTATGCCTATCTTGCAAGCTTGGGACTAGAATTGATTCCAGAGGATGTCACCAATAGGGGCCGCATCGACCTGAGCATCAAGATGGGCAACGCTATCTACATTATCGAGTTCAAGGTAGATGGTGGGGGTAAAGCTCTGGCTCAGATAAAGGAGCTAAATTACCACCAGAAATACCTGAATACCGGCAACGAGATCTACCTAATAGGTATCGACTTCGACTCTGCCGAACGCAACATCGCCAGCTTCGAGTGGGAGAAGGTGTAAAAGATTCTGTTTCTAAAGGTGGGAACGGAACTTTTGTACTTGAGTGTTTTACAACTTTCTTTACTAACCCATCTTAATGGGGTGAGCAAACAAATAACCTTGGAGGTTTATGAAAATGGCTACTCAGAATGCGGGGGTGTTGCTTGACGCTGTGTTGACATCAACCGGCGCAAAATTATCTCGGCTTTTCCATGAGGTTTTAGAGGTAAGGCTTCAATCGGCGATAGATGTTGGAATAACCAGTAATTTGGCACTGGCGGCTGTCTTGGGTGCCAATGTTCAGATCGCAGAAACATTGGTCGGAGCGGCTAATCCCTTATTCAGGTTAATGGATATAGTGGACCAGGCAAAAACTACTGCTTGGACAGATGACAATATCGATGACCTGCTTGTGTCAGCACTCAATGCCAGTGTGGTAATTTCTGGAATAGATTCTGATTCTCTGTTGCCCTTGTACAGCCCCACGGTGTCAGCACTGTATGATGGTGACAGTTGGCTGAGTTTTCAAGATGTATCCGACTCCCTCACGTACAGCTTCAACGAAACTTTGCCCTCCGAATATACATGGCCAGATACCAGAAGCTGGCAGACGGTTGAGCCTCATGTGCGGGATGTTATAGATGAGATCGTATCCATTGTTGACGGGGTGATCCTGTCTGATATTGAAAAGGTTTTTGACAATGGCCAGATACGTTTCAACATGGTTGAAACCGCTCAGGATGTAGCTGCCTATGCGTATTATCCAGGTTCCGGTGTCGGAGGAGATGTGTTCTTGGGCCATGATATCGGCACAAAGACTGATGGTGGAAATATCGAACCATTCGGGGAAGGTCGCAGCAGTATTGTCCATGAGATAGGGCACGCTCTGGGGTTGACCCATCCATTTGAAGGGGTATCAGTATTGCCTACCAGCGCAGACCATAGTGCTAATACGGTGATGTCTTATACTAGCTATCGTTCGTTTACACCCTCATTCACTGGAGCCAAGACGGGGTCAGGCAGTCAGGTGAAATTAGATTATGCCTTAGTGGCACCGGACCATTTCATGCTCTATGATATCGCGGCTCTGCAGGCGGTTTACGGCCCTGATCCAGATTATCGCTCAGGTGAGGATGCTTATATTTTCGCAGACTCTCCTTTTTATACCACGATATGGGATGCGGGCGGGTACGACATTCTTGATTTTAGCGCTACCGCTCATTTCAATATTGTAGACCTTACCCCCGGTAGCCACAGCCATATAAATTACCGAGATATCGATACCCAGATTGCCGATCAGCAAGAAGTATACCGACAGCAACTTAATACCAGTCATTTTGACGACTGGGTGGCGGAGACACTCATCAGCATCAGCTCTGACCTTTACACCGGAGAAAATGCCTTGGGCATTGCCTGGGGCACCATCATTGAAGAGGCGATCGGCGGGCCTGCAGGCAACTGGTTCACAGATAATGCCGTAGATAATTACTTAACAGGCGGTGTAGGCGACGATCATTTTTACCTAGGTGCGGGTGGCTTTGACAGAGTCATCGGCGGCGGCGGATATGACCTAGTGGTACTGGATCAGTATGCTAGGCATCAGGTTGAATTGGGGGCTTACGAGGACTCTGTCCTCCTGGTCGGAGATGAATTTGCCGTTCAGATGACAGGTATTGCAGGAATCCAATTTATGGATCAGATGTATATAATTGCTTGATAAAATGGAAACATAACTATTGGGGGAAAGACCAATAGGGTAGAAGATTAACAAGTCAGGCACTT
>CAYPNO010000270.1:0-3172 GCA_964411865.1 uncultured Desulfuromonas sp.
ACTACTGGCGGTGACGATGACCACGTGCCTGTGGGTCCACTTCCCCAACTGCAGACGAGCAAAACTCACAAGAATACTCCGGTTTCAGGTGCACGTTGATGCCAATTCTTGCACATTGGTCAACACCTTTATTGACCTATTTAACAACGGCATCAGCAAAGTGTCGTACAAGTGCGGCAAGTAAGCAACAGCTAAACAGCAGAGCGAGTGCAGAGTTAACGCTGTAAATACTTGATAACACATGTGGGCCTAACAGCGTTACGGAGGGAATATTTTAACGATCAGCATAAGTTTGAAGACTTTAATATCAGGAACTTCCAATTTCACCGTCTTGCCGCAAGCATTTTACTTACAGGGGAGAAGGTGACGCGATGTTCTGGGCAAGGTCCGTAGGTGGTAAGGGCTTCAAGGTGCGCCTTGGTCAAATAGCCCTTATGCCGATCGAACCCATACAATGGGTATTCGGAATGCAGCTCAACCATTGTCTTGTCGCGCGCTACTTTTGCAAGGATGGAGGCGGCGCTGATGGCGGGAACGAGCAAATCGCCTTTAATTATGGTCTCTACTGGCATCGAGAGCTGCGGGGCTTTGTTGCCATCGACTAAAACCCTTGCGGGACGAATGCTCAAGCCCTCCACTGCCCTTGCCATGGCACGCAGGGTTGCATGGAGAATATTGTATTCAGTAATTTCGTCCATTGAGGCGGTGGCAATGTTCCACGCTATGGCTTGTTCTTTTATTTGTGCCGCAAGCTCAGTGCGTTTTTTCGGTGTGAGTTTTTTAGAATCATTGAGCCCTGGAATTATCAAAGACGTGGGCAAAATTACTGCGGCACAATAAACCTCGCCAACCAGGCTACCCCTACCCGCTTCATCTACACCACATACCGAAATATATTCACACATGAATAGTCCTGTTAATCTAGGCTGAAGAAGCTAGCGGATCGGGCTTTGAGTGCCGCGCCAGCAGTACCATCTTAGGTTATTGGGGTTTAGGTCGACAAACACACCAAAACCCGGAGCAGCATGCGCTGCTCCGGGTTTTGGTGTTAGTTTGAAAAACTTGTGTTCTAAATCAGTTCTTACGCAGCTCGCGAATACGTGCGGCTTTGCCTTGCAGCTTACGCAGGTAGTACATTTTTGCGCGGCGCACTCGGCCTACGGTAAGAACTTCGATTTTAGCGATATTGGGTGAGTGGAGAGGGAAAATACGCTCTACGCCCATTCCGCCTGACATCTTACGCACGGTAAAGGTAGAACCGATACCGTTGTTCATCCGTTTGATGCACATCCCTTGAAAAATCTGGATACGCTCTTTTGCACCTTCTTGTATCCGCACGTGTACGCGCAGAGTATCCCCACCCTTAAATACGGGGAGATCCTGTTTCAACTGCTCATTTCCGATTTGGTCTACGATATTCATCGCGGTCTCCTTGCTATTGCTCTCGCGGAGAACAATATCCTTTACTTATGTCAACATTAACAACTTGGTTTATAAATCAATTTATGTGTTGCTGCCGCTAGTGCGGCGTGGTTTTGTTCGGTTTCAATCTAGTTTAATCTTCTATACCATCTTGCGGCGGTTGCTGCTGCATGTATTGTTGCCACAGATCGGGACGGCGTGCTTTGGTGCGTTCGCATTGCTGCTTGTTACGCCACGCTTCAATGTGGGCATGGTTTCCTGAAAGGAGAATCTCTGGTACATGCTGCCCATTGAATTCCACCGGCCTGGTGTAGTGAGGGAATTCGAGCAACCCGTCACTGTGAGAATCCTGCCCAGCGCTGTCTGCATTGCCTAACACTCCAGGAACCAGACGAGCCACCGCATCAATAACCACCATAGCTGGCAACTCCCCGCCGGTGAGGACGTAATCACCAATGGAATACTCAGCGTCGACGTAAGTACGAATACGCTCGTCAAACCCCTCGTAGCGGCCACACACAAACACCAGAGCCGCGTGACTTGCCAGGTGGCGTGCTGCAGCCTGATTGAACATCTGCCCTTGGGGTGTCATCAGAACCACTTTTGCCTGCGGATAGCGCTGACGCATGTCTTGGATGCCATGCCACACTGGTTCGGGCTTCATCACCATCCCGTCTCCACCCCCGTATGGTGTATCATCAGTTACCTGATGACGACCTTCGGCGTAGTCGCGTAGTTGGTGGGTCTCAATCCTGATCAGTCCCTTCTCCGCTGCTTTGGCGATGATGCTTTGGCTAAAGGGTGAAGAAAACATCTCCGGAAACAGGCTGAGTACGGCAAACTGCATCAGTTAATCTCAACCAGACCTTGCGGCAGGGTGACATGTAGAATCCCTGTACTCCAATCCAGGTTCTGTACCATCGCTGGCACGGCTGGGATCATCACCTCTCCGTATGGGCCTTGCACAATGTAGATATCGTGCGCCGGAGTGGTCAACATATCGTCCAATGTCCCTAACGCACCCAGCGTATCATCAACAACACTGAGCCCTTGAAGCTGGTGCCAGTAGTAATTTCCGTCTATAACGTCAGGCACCACCTGCGGATCGATCCAAACCTGTGCACCGATTAAACCTTTAACACTGTCTATGTGCTCATATCCAATCAATGTAGCTAAAATCAGCTGTTTATGTACCGAAGCACGGCTTACTTTTACCGTAGTGTCTAGGTTTGTAGCCTTGGCAAAACGCAACTGATATTCAGACGCATCACACAGAGCCTGTGTCGCAGCTCGTTCAGGGCGAATTTTAACTTCCCCTTTGAGGCCGTGAGACGAAGTTATCAGGCCGGCCAGAAAACTCTCTCTGCCCGTTCCTACTGTGCGTTTTTCTGTATCCATATTAAGTGTCGTGTTTTCCCTGTGTCGGTTTAGATATTTTGCACTTTATAACAGATGAAGCAGCTAGTTACGCCTGCTTTTCACCTTTGAAGGTATTCCACACCCCTTCTTTGCGCATCAGTTTAACAACTGCCAAAGATGGTTGGGCACCTTTATTAAGCCAGTCTAGAGCACGCTCGGCATTGAGCTTGATCTGATTTTTTTCTGCACGGGGATCATACTGTCCCAGGTTCTCAATGTAACGACCATCACGCGGGCAACGTTCATCCGCTACGACAATCTGGTAGAAGGGTTTCTTCTTAGCGCCACCACGGGCTAATCTGATTTTTACTGCCATTATTTTTTCCTCTCG
>CAYPNO010000271.1:0-3154 GCA_964411865.1 uncultured Desulfuromonas sp.
GGCCAACACCGGCAGAGTGCATGCTATGCTAGCCAAGGTTGCACACAAAATAATTATTTGACTAAACAGACTCGCTGCCGAGAAATTGATCAAACCCATAACAGGCAACCATCTCAGTGGGCATGACTCTTGGGTAGGGTCCAAGCGTTCAAGTTTATTCTGCACTCGTAACTCGATCACAGCATTAAGGTGACGAGCTCCGATCTCTATTAAGCGTCCTAGCGGAGAAAAGACTGCAGCAAAAAAAAGCACCGCTAAGAACAACACCTGCTGGGGTAGCACCGCTGCAAGCTGCGGGTTCAAGACACAGAACAAAAACACTGCGGCTATGGTACCCTGGGTGTCATCCGGTGCAATCGATGCCCCAACGGGTAGGCGCATAAGCCACAGAAGCTCCATAGCGGCCCCTAGCAACAAACCAGCCGCATAATTCCCCATGATAAGACCACACAAGCAACCACACACAACTGGTCGGCATAACATGCTCTGAGCTAGCGCTGTCCTATCAAGCCCCGCAAAAACAGAAAGAAGCATGAGGAGCAACCACTGAACTGCACTGAGCTCAGTTGCCCAAGTCATGACACTTGCAGTCCCAATATTGCACTCTATCACTTGGTACACACTGAGCGGTCACTTCAACCCCCAACTGGGTAAAACGATCTAAGACACTGGTATCACTCTCGTCTACAGCTAAAGTGCGAGATATGCAGCGCTTCCCCTGTTCCAGATGCATATTGCCTAGATTAAGGCGCGAGAACTCTAAACCGTTCTCATAGGCACTGAAAGCATCTTGAGGAGAGGCAAAAAGCACCAGGAGGTTATGCTTAAGTTCCAAATGACACTGGCTTAGTGCTGGGAGCTCTGCCAAGGAACATATCTTCACCTGTAGATTTCTAGGAACACAACTAAGCATGAGTTGTTTGCGAAAAGAATCTTTGGCTACAGCATCATTAACGACGAGGATATAATCTGCGCGCACATACGGAATCCACGCTTCCAGCACTTGCCCGTGAATCAGGCGATTATCAACCCGCGCCAGCACTACCGACATCACCCCTCCATCCTGCCCAAAATTTCCCTAGTGTTGATAATGCTTTTTTTCCCATACCGCTGTAAAAAATCGGCCAAGACCTGCACCGACATTGAATCTCTGCTACCACAAAACTTGAGCACCATAGGTAGGTTCACCCCATTGACTATCTCCACCCCTGGCGATGCAAGAAAGCGGTTGGATATGTTTGCTGGCGTGCCGCCAAACATGTCTGTAAGGATAAGAACTCCCTCACCGTTGGGGTTGACCTCTTCTATAGCTGCGCATAATTGTGTATGGATAGCCTCAATATCTGCACCCGGTTCGATGGCAAATGCACGCGCTTGAGGCAAAGACCCCATAATTGACGCTGCTGAACGCAGCAATTCAGCCGCGATACCACCATGCGCTGCCACAATCAAACCTATCATCATTTCTCCCTGATTAAATCTCGATGTGAAAGCCTAATTTCACATGTATCGGCGACTAATCTTGAGTGTAACTCCTCGGCTATGGCTACACTGCGATGCTTACCACCAGTGCATCCGATAGCAATGCTTAAGTAACTTTTTCCTTCTCCCTTGTACAGTGGCAACATAAATTGCAGCCACTCAGCAGTACGTTGCAGAAATTCAGCCGCAACGGGCTTCTCCAGAACATATCTAGCCACATCAGGGTCGAGGCCACACAGGGGGCGTAAAGCCTCTATATAATGCGGGTTAGGAAGAAAACGCACATCGATAACTAGATCAGCATCAACTGGTAGGCCATAGCGAAAACCAAACGACATAATGCGTATCCCCATAGAAGATCCAGCACTTACATCATTATACAAATACCGCAGCACACTGGCTTTGAGTTCATGTACCGACAGAAAGCTCGTGTCTATGATAGCAGTGGAGATGTTGCGCATCTCGGCAAGCAGCAAGCGCTCCGCCGCAATGGATTCAACCAGTCCTTCTGAATTGAGTAATGGATGGCGCCGTCTTGTTTCAGAAAAGCGACGGATTAATATATCGTCGGCAGATTCAAGAAAAAGAATATCAGGTTCGTACCCTGCGGCCTTTACTGTTTCTATGCAAGATTTGACTTCGCCGGAAAAGTGAGGGTTTCGCACATCCATAACTAGCGCAATTCCGGCTGATTGAGCTATCGGGTTGTCTTGACATAACTGTAGAAACTGCGGCACAAGGGCAAGAGGAAAATTATCAATAACATAAAAACCTTCGTCTTCCAGTACCCGTGCGGTAGTGGTTCGCCCTGAACCTGATAACCCTGTGACAATAATTAAGCGCACTTTTACTCCAGATTATCCCCTATGATATGATTAGAGTGCTGCTGAGCTGCCTCTGCCATCCTTTTTTCCAATCGATCTTGAAACTCTCGCGCGCTGTTATATCCCATCTCCTTGAGGAGTTGATTGCGCGCCGCAACTTCTATAATAGATGAAATATTACGCCCGGGGCATACCGGAACTTTGAGGAGTGGGAGCTTTATCTCCAATAGTTCAAAGAATTGGTCGTCAATCCCCAAGCGGTCATACAGTTCGCCATTTTGCCATGCAGTTAGCTCAATTACGACGTCAATTTTTTTTCGTTCGCGGATGGCCGAGACTCCAAACAGATGTTTTATATTGATAATACCAAGCCCTCTGATCTCCATATGATAGTGGAGTATTTCGCTGCCTTCACCAAATAACACTGCGGGTAGTTTTGTACGTACCTTCACTACATCATCAGCCACTAGGCGATGCCCCCGTAAAATCAGATCGAGTGCACACTCACTCTTGCCGATACCACTTTTCCCCATAAGAAGGACGCCAACCCCAAACACATCAACTAGCACCCCATGGACGGAAGTTTCAGGAAGCAGACGTTCTTCCAGGAATCTGCTTATTAGGGAAATAAAGTCGGAACTCTGTAATTGAGTGCGAAGCAAAGGAATAGAATATTTACGCGTTTTCTCCAGAATGACTGAGGGGATCATCTGCCCTTTGGTTACAATCATACAGGAGAAACCCAAAGCACAAAACTGCTCAACATTGCGTTCAGCAACGGCTGCGGGAAGGGTTTTCAGGAAACTAAGTTCAGTAGAGCCGAGAATCTGCACACGGGACGGATGGAG
>CAYPNO010000272.1:0-3153 GCA_964411865.1 uncultured Desulfuromonas sp.
AATATTACTCTTAGTTTTTCTAAATTAACCCCAGAGAAAGCATTTAAAATAATTTTAAATGGAAGTAAAGTTGGTTTGGATTCAAATGGTGAAACAGTAATGAAAGTTAATCAAGCTGGAATGTTAGAGGATATATTTGCAAATAGTGATGAAAAAACAAAAATAGGTTCTGCAACAAAAAATGATTTAAAAGAAATATTAAAACAATTTCAAGAATTATTTGATGTTGAGGGAGCAATGAAAGTTTACGATACATTTCAACAAAGCGTGCAAGATTAAGTTTGTTATAAGAGATGAAGATAATCAAGCAGTAAGTATAGATATAGATAGATATAAAAATGGCATAATAGGGAATAGGAATAAATATATGATTTATGCAGTAGCCAAAGGATATGGTAGTTTAGATAAAGCCATGTCAATGACTTTAAATGAAATATGCGAAGCCTATTCTGCCCTTATATTATTTAGAGATGAAGAAAACTCAAACTAATGAGGGTATGTAAAATATCCTCATTTTTTTAATAAGGAGGGAAAATGGCATCAATAACAACAATTAGAGATTTAGCTTTTAAGATTAGTATGAAAGTGTCAATGGCTAACCTAAAAACGGCTAACAAAGCTGTTGATGAGTTCTCTAACAAAGTAACAAAAATGCAAAGAGGAGTTAGCCGAAACTTAGATATAGTAAATAAAAGAATTGGAAATATTAAAACATTTAAAGCTGTTCGGCAGATTGATAAATTGACACAAGCAACAAATAAATTAAAGTTAGCAGCAAAAATGAATGATGGGGCTGGTTATACTGGTAGTGCAAAACCACTAAGTGGGAATCAACCAACAACCAAACCAAACAGTGGTAGGAAGAAGGAGAAGAAGCTTTTTAGACCTAGCGTACAAATGCCCTACCAATCAATGCTTGGTAGAGTAAATGTCGCTTTAACCATAGCTGGTGGGCTTACAATGTTAGGTATTACTGGTTTTTTAAGTAAGATTAATAAGATTAATTTAGATATGACAAAAAGTACAGCAAAAAGAAATGCCTTATTAAAAAAACAAATAAGTTACCATAGTAAAATTAGAGATATAGTCTCCAAAATCAAAGGTTTAATGGGTGAAAATAATTATAAAATGATGGGTGGTATTAAAGGTCTATCAAAAATGTTAGTTTTATCCTTGTCATTAGGAGCTGCAATTAAATTGTGGAGAGCTGGAGCAAGATTATTTGGAGAATCTATAGAGGCATATAGTGATAATATTAATGGTTTAGTCAGACAAGAAGCCTTTTTTGCCAATGCTTTAAAATATAGAGAACAAGTTATGAAAGAAAATTTACACACTGGTGCTAGAACTTACGCTGAATTTAAGGCAGCATCAAAAAACTCTTTGATGGAAGCTAGAAAAAATATCAAAGAAGTGGCGAAGCAGGGAATTGTTAGTACAAAGGAATTAAATGTAATAGTGGGTCAATTAGCATCATTCCAAATAGATACAGATAAATGGTTCGGTGGAAAACAAGGTGGAAGAAATATACAAGCTTTATCAGATTTAACAGCATCAATTCAAGCAAAAACTGGTAGCAGAAGCGAAGGTTTAAGAGTCAGTAATATGGTTGGTAAAGCCGTAACAATGGGACAATTTGGACAACTTCAACGGTAGACACACTTGCCGTTATAAAACTTTTTTAATTCGGTGAAACTCTAAAATTATTTTATATAGAATAGTCAAGACAATACCGAGCCAAGTTAAATAATTTATTTATTTAAAAGGTGTAACGACCAACCGTGATGAGTGTAGCGGAGTACATCCAAGTGGGTGGAAATGGAAAGCTATCAATATGATAGAAGATATGGTCTAATCTGCATAGAAATATGCAGCAGTTCTTAAAAAAGAACGGGTTAAGATTAACGACCTTAATTGAATGTAAATGGGGGTATCACAGTAAGTGACCAACAAAAACAAATGATTAGGACAGGAGACGCCACAGAAAGAATGGCTGTTATGATGAGTGTTCTGGAGCAAAATGTTGGGAACTTTAATAAAGAAATGATGAATACACCAATGGGAAAATATTTTAATGTAACAAATAAAATAACAGATTCTTTAATCAAATTAGGAGACCATACTATTTTATTAAAATTAGAATTTGCAAAATTAAAATTATCACTAATGCCATTTTTTACAATAGTAATTAGAATTGCATCTGCTGCTATTGGTTTGATTACTATGGGAATAAGAAAAGTCATAGAAGGATTTGGAAAACTTTCCAAAATATTTGATTTTATGATAACTTCAACAGATGGAGTAACAAAGAAAATGGGAATATTAAAATGGATTTTAAGAAGTATAGCTGGAGTTGTAGCTGTTATGAATCTTGGATTAGTTGCTTTTGGAATAGCAATCATAGCCATTGAAGATTTTTGGATATTTTTAAAAGGTGGAGATAGTATTATTGGTAGGTTAATTGATAAAATAAAAAAATTAGCAACAACTATTAAAGAAGCTTTTAGTGATAATATTTTTATTAAAACAATGAAACAAGCTATGGAGATTACTAAGCAAATTAATATGGGTGAAGATGTTTATGATGATTCTACTTTAGGCAAAAAAATACCGCAAGCCAAGAGAACTCCCCAAGCTGTTAAGACTGTTATTGGAAAATATGTTTTAGATAAAAATAATGATGCTCAAACTAAAGGAATGCAACAATCAGTATTTATGCAAAATGGAGCTATTACTATTCAAGTGGATGGGTCAAAAAATCCAGAGGAAACAGGTAGAGCTGTAAGTAATGCTATTAATGAAGAAATTAATAAAATTTGGGCTATGGAGGGGATAACTAAATGATAAAAATATCTTGTTACGCAACTGAATATAAAGAAAACGATACAGCTTTATTTACTTTATCATTTCCCACTAATCTACATTTTGAAGTGTCTTCATCCAATCAAATGACATCTAGGAGAACAGAAACTGGTTTTCAAATAACAGATAATATTTTACTAGACCCTAGAGATATTACTATGAGTGGTATTATTGGGGATATAAATATTACAGATGAAATTCCATTTAGTGGGTTATTTAATATCCCACTATATGGGTCAGTTCAAAATAAAAATTTTATCAAACAACTAAGATTAAATTTAGAAAGATTAA